>JALWNI010000038.1 GCA_027083695.1 Nautiliaceae bacterium
ATTTGTAAAAAATTTACAATATAAATTTTTTTGTAATATTTAAAAAATGTTTTTTCATTAATAATAAAATCATAAAATTTTTCTAAAAAAAGATTTTTTATATTCACTTGTTATTCCTATTCATAAAAACTAATTGAACTTTTCCCAAATTTTCTAGTTTTTATTTTTTTATATTTACCAAGTCTTTCAGGAAATTCATAATCGCTTTGATGCTCAATCAAAATTTTTTCTACATTGAGTTTTGGCATAGTTTTAATTAAATTTTGTACTTTTTCATAAATATTTTCATATCCTTCTCTAATTGCAAAAGGTGGGTCAAAATAAAAAAATGCTTTATCTTTATCTCTTTTTAGCTCATCAATTACATCCCAAACTCTATCAAATGCGTCTCCTAAAATTATCTCGCATTTTTCTCTATCTTCTTCTTTTAGTGAATCAATGTTTCTTTTTAAAACTTTTGCAGCTTCTGGGTCTTTTTCAATAAAATAGGACTTCTTTGCACCTCTGCTTATTGCTTCTAGTCCTATACTTCCCACCCCACTAAACATTTCAACCCAACTAGAATCTGGAATATCAAATTGTAACGAATTAAATACAGATTCTTTCAAAATTTGTTTTGTACTTCTTGTAGTTTCTTTATTATTCATATATAGTTTTTTCCCTCTGTATTTACCTCCTATTATTTTAATATTACCTTTTTCCATAATAGTCCTTTATAAGTTTTTTAAGATTTTGGGTAAAATCATCAATTAAGCTATCAAGGGCCTCTTCAAATGAAGGCCTTTGTGATTTTATGTTTAAAATTTGTTCTAATTGAATTAAAAGTGATGTTTTTGTAAAAGGTTTTTTTATATCATTTCCAATTATTATTGTTCCTTTTTCTGGATTATCACTTATTATAATACCTTCTTCACTTATGTAATCTTTTAAAAAAATTTCCAAACTTTCTTGTAAAAGTGGGGAATCGCAATTTATTCTTAGTTTCATTTTTGCCTTTTTATATAATTTTATCAAAAAAATTAATTTTTTTTGAATTTTGCCGATATATTATACAGGAAATCTAAGGAGAAATTATGGATATATTTACTGGAATTAAAAATATCCAAAATAATGTGTATGATAATAAAATAAAAGATAATGGTGATTCACAAAATATAAATAATCGAAAGATTGAAAATATCCAAAAAGAAGTATTAAATAAAAAATCAAAAGAAGAAATAAAAAAAGAAATACAAAATATTGTAAAAGAGCTTAATAAAGCTATTTATCCTTTAAATACTGATTTAAAATTTAAGTTTAATTCAAAAGTAGATGAATTAACTGTACTTGTAATTGATGAAAAAAGTAATCAGGTAATAAGGGAATTTCCTCCAAAAGATGCTTTAAAATTAATGGAAAAAATGAAAGAATTAGTTGGAATGCTATTTGATAAAAAGGGATAAAAAATGGGAGATTTTGGAGCATTAAGTTCACTTGGAATTGGGAGTGGTGTATTAAATTATGATGTGATTGATAAATTAAAAAAAGCAGATGAAGAGATGATGATTGACCCTTTAAAAGACAAAATAGATTTAACTCAAAAAAGGGAAAAAGCATTAAGTCAGTTTATTACTATTGCTTCTACTGTAAAAACAGATATTATGGGATTAGCAGACGGGACTTTATTTGCAAAAGTAAATACTAATGTAAATGGCACAAGCATCGATGTAACCGCTAGTGATGGTGTTAAACCTCAAAATTTTGATATAGATGTGGAGCAATTGGCTAAAAATGATATTTACGAATCAAAAGGTTATGCATCTGCCGATAGTATAATAGCTTCAAATGACGCAACTTTAAATATTGGAGTTGGTGGAAGTAGTGTTAGTATTCATTTGCAAGCAGGGGCTACTCTAAATGATTTAAAAGATGCTATAAATAATGCAGATGCGGGAGTTACTGCTCAGATATTAAATACAGGAGTTGGAGATAATCCTTATAAATTGATAATAAAAGCAAACGACACAGGTAAAGATAATATTATTAATTTTGATTATTTCGGTATAGATGATTTGGGATTAAATGCTACTACTTATACTTCTGCAAGTTTTAGTTCAGATACTGATTCAGTAAATAATAGCGGTGCTACACAAACATTTTCTATTACCATAAATGGAGACAAATATTCAATGGATGTTGCTGATGGGGAAAGTGTAAGTGATTTTGTTAGTGATTTACAAAACGGAAAATTAACAGATGCAAATGGAAATACAATTTCGTTAAATGCTTCTTATACCAATGGACAAATTGAATTCAATCTAAAAGCAATAGGGGATATTAGTATTGATGATTCAAATCTTCTTACAAATTTTAATGATAATACGGATTTTACAAATGCAAATAGACTTCAAACAGCACAAGATTCTTTATTTAAATATAATGGTGTTGAAATGGAAAGGTCATCAAATAAAATTGATGATATTATTACAGGTGTAACAATAAATTTGAAAACTACTGGATATTCAAGTGTTGATATAACTTCAAATGTTGATGAAATCACAAAGTCTATTCAAAAATTTGTTGCGGATTATAATTCTATGATTAGTAATTTACAAAATCTTACAGCTTATAATCAAGATACCAAAATGGTAGGTTTATTTCAAGGATTTAGCGAATTTACATCTATATCTACAAAACTTGCAAATGATATATTTGGAAATTTTTTAAATTATGATACTACAAGAACTGATTATAATGGAAATAAATATACAACAAAAGCTATTTTTAGTGCAGCTGATTTAGGTTTGAGTATGAATAAAACAGGTATGCTAAGTTTTGATGTTAATAAATTTACAGAAAGTTTTCAAAATCATCCCGATTTGGTTGAAAATTTTACAAGTATGGCTTTTACAAAAGTAAAAAGTGATTTTGATTCAATAGCAACAGGAGATAATTCATCATTGGAGCTTTTATCACAGGAATTAAAAAATGATGAAAAAAATTATCAAAATAGAATTGATGCTTTAAATAAATATTTAGATACAAAATATAATATTATGGCTCAACAATTTGCTTCATATGACGATATGATTAATAACTTTAATACAATGAGTTCAGCGCTTAATATGAGTATACAAGAAGAAATAAATTCAAAATCTTAAAGGTAAAATATGACTTATAATAATAATATTATTAATAAATATAATCAATTAAATCTTGATATTGATAATCCAGCAAAACTAATTTTAATGTTGTATGAAGGTGCATTAAGATTTGCTAATTTTGCAAAAAAATCAATTTTAAATGGAAATATTGAAGATAAAGTAAAATATATAAATAAAACATCAGATATCTTTATTGAACTTATAAATTCTCTTGATTTCGAAAAAGGTGGTCAAGTGGCTTACTATCTTAATGGTTTATATGCTTATCAGATCGAATTACTTGCAAAAGCGAATATTGAAAATAATATTGAATATATTGATCAAGTTATTCATGTTATTAAAGAATTGATTGAAGCGTGGAAAGAGGAAACAGGTGTCAGTTAAATTTAAGCTTAATGAATTAAAACTTGCTATAATAAATGAAGACATAGAAAAATTAGAAGAGTTGAGTAAAAAATCACCCGACTTTTCTACTGTTGAAGAAGCTGAGGAATTTATTTCTTTTATAAAACTTGCAAAAGATTTAATTAAAGAAAAAAGAGAAAAACTCTTAAAAGATATGCAACAATTAAAAAAAATAAAAAATTATACTTCATAAAAATATTTTTTCAATTTTTCCAAATCAAAAATAATAAATTTATTATGATTTCTTTGTAAAATATTTTCTTTTTTTAATGTTGTTAAAAAAGACGATAAAGTTTGTCTTTGAGTGCCTAAAAAATTTGCAAGTTCTTCGATATTGCATTTTATTTCAAATTCAATTCCATTTTTCGTTTTTTTCCCGATATTTTGAGCTGTTTGCACTAAAAAATTAATTGTTCTTTGTTTGAAATTTTTAAAAACAATATCTTTAATGATTGCTCTTTCTAAAATTAAATTTTGAGAAAAAGCATTTAAAATATAATTACAAAAAAGCGGATTATTAAATATTTCATAAAATTTTTCAGGACTTATCAAGTAAAATTCACTCTCTTGCATAGCTTCTATAATATTGTCTTCTAAACATATACATATATTGTATTTATTTAAAATATAAAGAATAAATTCATTTGTATTTTCATAAATGGAAACTTTTATTTGTCCTTTTTTTATAATTATTAATGTTTTTTTCTCAAAATAATATATTTCTCCCTTATTTAAATGTTTTTTGGGAAAATTTAATTTTTCTAAGTCAATTTCTTTTGGTATTACGTTATCAATTAAAAATCTACAACAATGCATTTGAATCCTTTGTTTATGTCAAAATATTGACACTTAATATAATTATAATGAATTATAATTCATTAATAAAGTCAAAAAGGAGGTAGAAATGAAAAAAAATTTACTATTAAGCATAATCGGAAGTGTAGCTTTAACTTTTTCTTTTGCAGTTGCAAAACCACCAAAATATATATTAAAAAACACAATTAAAAATTTGGGTCCAATGGTTAAAGAATTGAATAAAGAATGTCATTATTACGAAAAATACATAACATATATTACACCTTATCAATTAAAACAATGGATGAAGGAAAATAAAGATTTTACAATTGTTGATGTTAGAAGTGTAGATGAAATGAAAGCAGGGGAAATTGATTGGCCAGATTATGATGAATATCCAAGAGGAGTAGTGGATATTTATGCTGCAATGGGAGTATTTAAACCAAATAGAAAATATGTATTTGTGTGTGCAACAGGACATAGGGCAGTATTAGCCGGAGGAGAACTTGTTAAATGGTTTGGATTTAAAAAGAAAAATATTTATGTATTAAGAGGCGGAATAAATGGATGGTTAAATAGTGGATATTATGTTGTAAATAAAATTACAGAATTTGGAGGGTTTAAAGGTTTAAAAAAAGTAGGTCCAGTTAAAAAGCCTATTGTTCTAGATCAATTTTAAGGAAGCTTAAAAAAACTGCTTCCGCTTCCGCTAAAAAATCCTCTGTCTAAATATTTGTTTAAATCAGGATAAAGTAAAAGAGCGGGTTTTAACAAATCATTAAGCTCTGTTGAAGAATAATTTTTTAAAATCTCTTTTGTCTCTTTTTTATCCAAATCAGTAGGTGAAGGATTAAAAAATTTTTCTTTGTACATTTTGTAAACTTCTGATGTTGAACATTCTATTGGTGGAGTGAATACTTCTAAATCAAGTGCTTTTTCATCTCTTACTTCTACAATGTCTCCTCTGCCATAAACATCTGCAACATCTGCATCTGTAATGAAAAATGCCACATCACTTCCTATTTTTTTTCCTATTTCCATCAATTCTTCTGTTGATAAATTTAAGCCACTTTCTTTATTTACAAGCCTTAAAAATGCAGCTGCATCACTACTTCCTCCACCAAGTCCAGCCATTTCGGGTATATTTTTGTGAATTCTTATTTCTTTTCCAATAAACCATTTTTTTATATCTGGATATTCCTGAGTTAAAGCGACATATGCTTTAAATACAGTATTGTCTCTGAGTACACAATTTATATCTCCAACAATATTAAATTTATCAGCTTCAACAATTTCAATTTCATCATATAAATTTTTAACTTTCATAAATCTTGATGATATTAAGTGATAAAATCCATCATGACCTACTATTTTTAAAAATATATTAACTTTTGCATGTGCTTTTATTTTCATATATTACCTTTGAGAATGATTTTATGGTATTTATATCTATATTTTTAGCAGCTTTTTTATTTTCAGATTTTATATTTTCTATGAGTTCATTTCTTAGAATAGAAATATTTTTTGGCGCTTCAATTCCTATTTTAACTTGATTTTTATCAATTGATAAAATAACAATTTCTATATCTTTGCCAATTTTAATTTTTTCATTTATTTTTCTTGAAATAACTAACATAATTTTATCCTGTTTATCAAATATTTTATCTTTTCATTGATTTCAATAA
>JALWNI010000039.1 GCA_027083695.1 Nautiliaceae bacterium
ATTAAGAAATTATTTATATCAAGTTTTTTCCCCAAAAGCAAATCGTTTGGTTTTGAATATTGATTTTCTTTGGGCCAAATATATTCATAAGGATTTAATTTTTTTTCACATTCATATTTAAAATTACCTTCATTTAATCTTTGAAGGTATGATAATACTCCTTTGCAGCCTAATTTTGAAGCAATGTCATGACCTAATGTTCTTATAAAAGTACCTTCACTGACACTTGCTTCAAAAGTAATAAATGGATGGGAATAATTTATAAGTTTTATATCAAAAATTTCTATTTCAATTTTTTTATCCAAAAAGTCATTATCACTTTGAAGATTGTATGCTCTTATTCCATTGATTTTTTTTGCTGAGTATTTTGGAGGAAGTTGGGTTTGTTTCCCTAAGAAAGATTTTAAAACTTCTTTAATTTCATCAATATTTTTTTTTTCACAAGTTTGTATTGTTTCAATTTTTTCAATATCAAAAGTAGGAGAATATGCACCAAGCATTAAAGTAGCAATATAAGTTTTTGGTGTTTTTTTAAGAAATCTAAAAAGTTTAGTATATTGTCCACTAGCTATTATCAAACTTCCACAGGCAAACGGGTCAAGTGTACCGGAAAATCCCATTTTTTTTATTCCATATTTTTTCTTTAACTGATTTAAAAATTTATTTGAACTTATAAACATTGGCTTATTTGCTACAAAAAGCATATTTTCACAATTCATCAATTTCCTTTTTTAGTAAATTATCAATCCAAATATATATATCTGTCTATATATTTACTTTTATATGTTTATCTATCTTCTTATTTATCTTTTTTTGCTTATTATCTATAATTTAAGCTCTTTCCACAAAATCACTTAAAATTTCTCTAATAGTTCCTCCAAAATCTATTTTGAGTTTTGTTTTTTTACCGGCTTTATTTATCCCAAGGACTCTGCCTGTTCCAAATACTTTATGTTTTACAAGTGAACCGGTTTTAATTGCACTAGATTCATTTAAACTAACTCTCTCTCCTTTAATAAGTCCAGCTTCTGTTAAAAATCTGCTTTTTGCTAATCTGTTTCTTTGACCTCTTATATATCTGCTCTGTACATAACTTAAAGTAAGCTCTTTTCTAGCTCTTGTAATTGCGACATATGCAAGTCTTCTTTCTTCTTCTATGTCAGCATCACCAAGAGGGAAAAAACCTTCTTCCATTCCTATAACATAAAGATGGTCGAATTCGAGTCCTTTGCTTGCATGTATTGTCATTACATTTATCATTTCGTCAGTAATTTTATCTTGTTCGCTTTCAAGTGAAAGTTCATTTAGAAATTCTCTTAAATTCAGGTCACTTTTTTCTCTCATCAAACCGTAAAACTCTTCAATATTTCTTGCTTTGTCCTCATCTTTGTAACTTTTTGAAAGTTCAATCATCTCTTCAATCAGTTCAGGTAGTTCTTCGAGTGTTGCTTTGGAAAGAAATTCAAGTTTGCTTATAAAATCTTTTAATGTCTTTTGTGCTTTTTTACTGAGAAAATCGAGATTATCTTGTTTTATAAATTCAATAAAAGATTTTTCTCCTTTTGCATTTTCAAGTTTTGTAACAGAAGTTTTGCCGATTCCTCGTCTAGGTTTGTTTATTATTCTTTTAAACGAATAATCATCATCGGGATTAATTATAATTCTTAAATAACTAATTAAGTCTTTTATCTCTTCTCTTTCATAAAATTTCATTCCACCAACTAATTTATAAGGAATTCCTTCATTTCTAAGGCCGTCTTCTATTGAGCGTGAAAGAGCATTGATACGATAAAGTACGGCAATTTCTTTTGGATTGATACCTTTGTCAATAAGTTTTCTTATTTCTCTGGCTATCATTTCAGCTTCTGCTATTTCATTGTAATTTGATAACACTCTTACTTCTTTTCCGTTCCCTTTTGCTGAAATTAATTTTTTATTATATCTGTTTTTATTAAAAGAAATTAATGAATTAGCAGCATTTAATATTTGATTGGTTGAGCGGTAATTTAATTCAAGTTTTATTACATTTGCTTTAAAATCTTTTTCAAAATCAAGAATATTTTTATGGTTTGCTCCTCTAAACCCATATATACTTTGATCATCATCTCCTACAACACAGATATTATTATGGGTTTTGCATAATTTTTTTAATAATAAAAGTTGAATTTCATTAGTATCTTGATATTCATCAACCATAATATATTGATATTTTTGACTGATTTCTTCACTTAAATCATTATGTTTATTTAAAATATCATATGACAATAATAATAAATCATCAAAATCTACTAAATTATTATCAAGTAGATATTGTTGATATTTGTCATAAATATGAGCCATTTTTTTATATGTTGAATCATTTGCCAAAGCGAAAACTTCGTCAGGAGATAAAAATGAATTTTTATATTTGCTAATTTCTTTACTCATAAAATTAGGAGGTAAATCGGTTGAGATTTGTTTTAATATTTTTTTCTGATCATCCATATCAATAATAACAAAGTTGTTATTTCTATTTACAAGATGAATATATAATTTCAAAAATAAAAGTCCAAATTTATGAAAAGTCAATAATAATGGAGGATGTGGAATATCGGTATTTATCATTGATAAAGCTCTTTGCCTCATTTCACTTGCAGCTTTATTTGTAAATGTTAGAGTTAATGTGTTTGCTGGGTCTATTCCTAAATTTAGAAGATAAGCCAGTCTTGTAGTTATTGTTTTTGTTTTACCGCTACCTGCACCTGCTAAAATGAGTAAAGCACCATCAATATGTGTTGCAGCTTTATATTGAGCTTCATTTAATTCTTCTAAAAATTTCATTTTACTCCATTTTTGTTTTAATTATATCAAAAAAATCTTTGCAAAATATTATAAGTTTTAGTTATAATTATCCATAATTAAAATTATTAAGGAAGAAAATGCTAACAAAATATCTTGATAAAATATATACATTTTTGATAATAAATCGAGAGTCAAGCTTTTCAAAAGCAAGTAAAATTTTAGGCATTTCTCAACCAGCGGTAACACAGCAAATTAGAATTTTAGAAAAACATTTGGGAGTGAATTTATTTGAAAGGAAAAAAAATGGTGTAATTCTTACAAAAGAGGGACAAAATTTTTTGAATATTGCAAAAGAATTTCAAGAATTTTTAGAAGAGTTTGAAATAAAAATAGAAAAATTTAAAAATTTAGATATGCCATTTATTATAGGTGCTTCTCCAACTGTGGGTAGTTACAATCTTCCAGAGTGTATAAAATATTATAAAAATTTAATAAATAAAGATATCAATTTAGTAATTAAAAGTAATGACGAATTATTAAAAGATGTAAAAAATTCGATTATTGATATGGCATTTGTCACAAAGAAAAAAGAGAATGAATTGAATTATACAGAGTGGATAGAAGATGAACTGGTTGTTTTTTCAAATAAACCTTTACCAATCTCTATTGAACTTGAAGATTTAAAAAAATATAAAATAGTTTGTAGAGAATCAAATTCTTCTACGAGAGATTTTATTAAAAAAACTTTTAAAAAGCATAAATTTGATTGTGAAAGATTAAATATTGTTAGTGTAGTTCATAATTCAACCGCATTAAAATATACAGTAATGAATACACATGAGCAGGTAGTGTCAATAATTTCAAAGATGGTGATAAAAGACGAGTTAAAAGAAAAAAAATTGTTTTCTGCCAAAATTAAAGGTATAAATTTAAAAAGAAAAACATATATCGCATATAAAAATCTTACAAAAGATATAAATGCAATACTTAATTTTATTAATTCATAAATTTTTTATTTCTTGGATTTAATTCAAATGGATTTTTTGGTGTTTCATTGTGTTCTTTATCAGTTTTTGGCTCTTCAAAAGTGGCTGTTACATTAATAAAAAGAGGTGTTTCATCATGTGTTATTTGAAGAATATATTTTATTGGAACACTAACTTGGCTTCCAAAGTTTTCTTCTCCAAAACCTGCTTCAAAAATTAAGTTTTCATTTTCAATTAGGGCACTGCTTAAAGTATAGTTGGCTAATGAAAATAATATCAATTCCCCAAAAGAACTTGTAATATGTTCAGGTAAAGAAGGGTTGAAAGTTATTTTATCTGTTACACATAGTATGTCAAATTCAAATTGTTTGCTAATCAAAAGAGACAAAATCTCTTTTGCATGTTTAAGTTTTATAGGTCTTAGATCATTAATCATTTCCATATTCATAAGTAAGCTCCTTAAATTCTTTTAACATGTCTTTTACTTCATTCATACCTTTTTGCCAAAAATTTTCATCATTTATATCTAGACCGAATAATTCTTCAAATTGTTTTTTAGGAGGGATACTTCCGCCTTGTGATAAAAATTTAATATATTTTTCTTCAAAATTTTCAAAACCTTCTTTATAAAGTCTATAAAGTGTAAGCACTAGAAGCTGAGCATAAGAATATGCATAGCAATAAAAAGGAGAATGGATGAAATGAGGAATATAACTCCACCATATTTCATAATTTTTTGTTAAATAAACACTATCTCCAAACATTTTTTGATTCTCTTCCATCCATATTTTATTATATTGTTCTTTTGTGAGTTCCTCAAATTTATGAACTTTTCTTTCAAAATTAGTAAAAACTATCTGTCTAAATAGTGTTGCAAATATATCTTCTAGTTTTCCGGCATAAAGTTCAATTAACTCTTCTTTTGAAAGACTTTTTTTCATTTCTTCAAACAAAAGCATCTCTGCAAAAATAGAAGCAGTTTCAGCTGTTGTTAAAGGTGTGTCCTGATTTAAGTATCCAACATCTTTTGCAAGATATTGGTGAATTGCATGTCCCAATTCGTGAGCGAGAGTAAACACATCTCTTCTTTGATTTGTATAATTTAACAATATATATGGATGTGCTTGGGGTGTAGCTGAATGTGAAAATGCTCCTCCTCTTTTTCCTTCTTTTGGATAAATATCAATCCAATTTTCTTCAAATGCTTTTTTTGCAATTTCATAAAATGTTGAAGAAAAGTTTTTAAAAGCGTTCAATACCATATTTTTGGCATCTTCGAAATTAATTTCTTCATTTTTTTCAGTAAGTTTTAAAGGTGCATATCTATCGTAATCATATAATTTATCATAACCTAATAGTCCTTTTTTTATGTCATAATATTCTTTTACAATATCCATATTACGATTTACTGTATGAATTAGAGCATTTACGCTTTTTTTATTAACTCTATTTGACAAGTGTCTTGGTGCTTCTTCATCATCATAACCTCTAATTTCTACATAATCTATTTTCCAATCTTTTTTTACTTGGTTAAAAATAAAAGATAATAAATCTTGATATGGTTTAAGACCATTTGTAAGACTTACCTGAGCTTTTTTTCTTTCATTTCTATCAGGAGAGTAAAGTTTGCTTAAAATTTCTTCTTCACTTAATTTTTTACCTTCAAAGAAAAATTTTATTTTACTTAATGTTTCATCAAAAAGTCTTGTAAATGCACTTGATGATGTTAAATCTTTTTTCATTAAAATTTTTTCTTCTTTTTCGCTCATTTTATATGGGGCTTCTTCTTGCAGATGAATTAAGTAATATTTATAAATACCTGCATTATCAATAAATTTTTGTTGTTTATCTATTGGAAGATAAATAAATTCTAATTCAAACCATATTAAATGTTCTTCCGCTTGTGTTGCTAGTTGTTGAAAAGCGGCTAAAAAATTGCCTTTATTTGAATCAGTAGCAAAGACTAAATATATATAAGTTAAAGCCCTTCCTATATTTTCTAAAATTTCTTCATATTTTTTTAAAATTTCTAAAAACTCCTGTGGATTAAGAGTATATAATCTGTTCTTATATTGTTTTTCAAATTCTTCTGCTTTGAATTTTGCTTGTTTTAAAAATTCTTCCGCTTCTGGAATTGAATCGAATAATGTATTTAAATTCCAGTTCATTTTAATCCTTTTTTATATAATTATATCATATTCAGTTATTTCCTTAAATCC
>JALWNI010000040.1 GCA_027083695.1 Nautiliaceae bacterium
TACATCTCTTGATGGAAAATACATATTTAGTGGAAGTGCATTTAACAAAGAACCAATAAGCAGTGATTATAAATATCAAGGAAATTCTCAAAAAGTTAAAGCTTTTTTGGGAAATGGCGTAGAAAGAGAATTTAATATTGATGGTGAAAGTCTTTTTTTAGGAAGGGATGATGATTATAAAAAACATATTTCTTTAAATGTAGTTCAGTATGATAAATTAAAAGAGTTTCCAAATTTTGTTGTGAGAGATAAAAATGGAAAGTTATTTATTGATAAAGATAATCCACAAGATTCTATTCAGAATACAGAAAATGCATCTTCTGAATTGCTTACAATAAATGAAGACAATATAGATACAACACCTATTAGGGCTTTAACAGGAATTAGAGATTTTAAAAACAGCGATGGAACATATACTTCCGGTATTGATTATTTTTTTATAAAAGGTAAAAAAAGTGATGGAAGCAGTATTAATACCTCTTTTAGTTTGAGCAATGATGACAGTATTAAAACATTACTTGATAAAATTGGAGAAATTTTTGGAAATACAAGCACTTCAAAAAATGTTGATGTATATTTAAATAGCAATGGTGAAATACAGATAAAAGATTTAAAAACAGGTAAAATGATTACAGATTTTTATATGGTAGCAGGAGGAAAAACTTCTTTAAATGAAGAAGCTCCTACTTCAATTAAAGATTTAATAAGTGGAAAATATGATATTGCTACTTTTCAAAAAAGTAATTTTAACTCTATAAGAAATTTAACTACAATAAGTGCAAACAACGGATTTTTGAATAATAAAACATTTAAATTTTTTTCTAATTTCAAACTTATGGATAATTCAAGAGAAGCATTACCTGATGATAAAATACAAAATGTAATAGGAACTGACGCACTTGATCCAAATGATGGGAATATTGTTCCAATAGACCATTTGAATTTAAGTGGTACAGATATTAATGGAAATAATGTAAATGTAAATTTACAAATAGATTCAAATACTACTATGCAAGATTTGCTTGATACTATTAAAAATAATTTTGGTGTAGATGCAAGATTAGAAAATGGTGAAATTATTATGGATGATAACTCTATAAATAATAATGAAAAATCAAAATTTTCTCTATCAATTACCGCAAAAGAGTCAAATAATGCAAATCTTGAAGCATTTAGAAGTGAAGATTTAGCCAATTTCAATCAGTTATTTTTCGAAAAAAATGGTAATCTTTTAACTTCAAACGTATCTCAGATAATGGCTGATAAGCAGTATTATTATAAAAATGGAGAACTTATTATTCAGGATAATCCAAATGCTCAGCAATATGCAGGAGAAGATAGTGTTATTGCAGATAGTGTAAATCTTTCTCCTGATAAATATCCCCAACAAATAGAACTTAGATATTTTGATGAAAATGGAAATTTTAAAAGAGCTATTATCACTCTAAGAGATACACCAGATAGTAATGGACATCTTTCAACTTTTGAAGTAGACGGAAAAGTATATGATATATTAAATCAAAGTGGGCAAAAAACTCCTGCGCATACAAAAATAACTACTCAGGAGTATTTGGATAAAAATAGTTGTGAATTGTGCCAAAAAGAGGATGTTACAAAAGGGGTTACTTATAAACAATTAGGAGATGTGATTTCAATGCTAACTACTGGTATATTGCCAAGTTCTACACTTTCATATCAAGATGCGGTAAAGCAGTCTGAACAAAAAGTTATTGCTGGAATTGATGAAAAGGGTAAATTTTTTGTAAAAGATCTGGAAAATCAAAATACTAATTTAAGATTAAGTATGTTTAATAATGATAATAATTTCACTTTTCAGGAAAATAATGCTATTACTATTGATGAACCACAAACAGATTTTTTTCAAACTTTACAAAATGCAATAGAGGCAGTAAAAAATGGTAATAATTATGCAAATAGTCAATCTAATAATCCAAGAAATTTTGGTATTGAAGGCGCTATTGAAGCCATAGATCATGTAATGGATAGAGTAAGAAGAGAACATGCAAAAATAGGAGCTGTTTCTCAGGAATTTGATTTAAGTATTCAAAGAGTCGATATGTTAAAAAATCATGTCACTGAATTACAATCACAAAATATAGATACAGATATTGGAGAAGCTACAATGAGATTGAATTCAATTCAAACCTCATATCAAGCTCTTTTAGCAAGTATAGCAAAAGTTAATAATTTGACGCTTCTTAACTATTTAAGATAAAATTCCATAAAAAAGGATTTGGAATTTTACAAAGAGCTGTTTTTTTATTTTTATTTGCGGTTGTTATATTTATTGGAGTTTCGACTTTTTTACCGAATTATCATTATGTGGGTAGATTTGGTGAATTTATAGGCAATACTGATTTAATGCTTTTTGGTTATTTTGGATATGTTATTTTTTTATATCTCTTATGGATATTGTATTTAGCTTATAAAAAAAAGTTTGATTTTAAAAATTCTTTAAAAGTTTTGGGCGTTTTAGTTTTATTTTTTGATTTTCTTTTTATTCAAAGTTTAATAATGAAAAAAGGTGTTATAGGGAATTTATTTGTTGGAACAATGAGTAATTTTATAGGTGTCTTGGGTGTTGTTTTATTGGTTATAGTTATTGGCGGATGGAGTTTGTTTATGATTTTTGAAGATAAAATTTTTAAATATTTTAATAAAACTAAAAATGGTATAACTTGGGATAATTTTAAGAAAAATGAAGAATTTATTGAAATGGAAAATAATAAAAATGAAAATCAAGAAAATGAATTTAGTCAATATAATGTAGAAAACATAGAGTTAGATGAACATTCAATAAAAGAAGAAGTTGTTGAAGAAAAAAATTCTAACAATACAGAAAAAATTGAAGAAGAAATTGAAGATGTAAAAATTGATAATGCAGAAAAACCAAAAGAAGAATCAAAAGAAGAGATTTCTTCTAAAAAAGATTTAATCGTCAAAAAAGCAATGGAACTTGAAGATACTAAAAAATTACTTAATCAAATTGAAATAGGTGAAAGAAATAAACCAAAAAATTGGAAATTTCCTTCACTTGATTTTTTAACAAAACCTCCCAAAAAAAGAACACAAATAAATGAGGCCGAAATAGATAAAAAAATAAAAATACTTATTGAAAAGTTAAAACAATTTAAAATAGAAGGAGATGTTGTAAGGTATTATGTTGGCCCAGTAGTTACAACATTTGAGTTCAAACCTCTTCCACATATAAAAGTAAGCAAGATTCTAGCACTTCAAGATGATTTGGCCATGGCTCTAAAAGCAAAATCAATAAGAATTCAAGCTCCAATTCCGGGGAAAGATGTTGTTGGAATAGAAATACCCAATGAAAAACAAGAAACTATTTATCTTAGAGAAATATTAGAAAGCGATATTTTTAAAAGGGCAAAATCTCCATTGACTCTTGCACTAGGTAAAGATATTGTTGGAGTCCCTTTTGTTACTGATTTGGCAAAACTTCCACATTTACTTATAGCTGGAACTACCGGAAGTGGTAAAAGTGTGGGAATAAATGCAATGATATTATCACTTTTATATAGAAATTCACCTGATGAGCTTAAATTTGTAATGATAGATCCTAAAATGCTTGAATTTTCTATTTATAATGATATTCCACATCTATTAACTCCTGTAATAACTGAACCTAAAAAAGCAATTACAGCTTTAAATGCGATGGTTAAAGAGATGGAAAGACGTTATAAACTGATGGCAAAGATGAAAGTAAAAAATATTGAAAGTTACAATAAAAAAACAAATGAAAAATTGCCTTATATAGTTATTATAATTGATGAGCTTGCTGATTTAATGATGACAAGCGGTAAAGATGTAGAGTATTCAATTGCAAGACTTGCTCAAATGGCAAGAGCAAGTGGTATACATTTGGTAGTCGCTACCCAAAGACCCAGTGTTGATGTGGTAACTGGTCTTATTAAAGCGAATCTTCCAAGTAGAATAAGTTTTAAAGTAGGTCAAAAAGTTGATTCAAAAGTTATACTTGACCAATTTGGAGCTGAAAGTCTTCTTGGAAGAGGGGATATGTTGTTCACTCCTCCTGGAATAACCGGTCTTATTAGACTTCATGCACCTTTTACAAGCGAGGATGAAATAGAAAAAATAGTAGAATTTTTGAAAAATCAAAGAGAAGTAGAATATGACAATTCTATTATAAATACAATCGAAAGTACGGAAATAGAAGATGACATTGATGAAGTAGATGAATTATTTGATGAGGCAAAAAAAATAATTTTAACAGAAAAAAGAACAAGCATAAGTTATCTTCAAAGAAGGCTCCAAATTGGGTATAATAGAGCCGCAAATATTATCGAACAGATGGAAAGGAAAGGAATTCTCTCTCCTCCAAATGCAAAAGGACAGAGGGAAATTTTAATATAGGAGAAAAAAATGAAGAAGTTTTTATTAGTACCATTGAGTATTTTTTTTATTGTTGGATGTGCTGATAAACCTATGGCTACAAATGTTGTTCAGCTTGCAGGTAATCAAAAAGTTATGGGATGGCAGGATTCAAATACGACACAAAAACCAAAAGTAATAATTAAAAAAATTTACATAAAAGAAAAAATAAAAGATTCAGATGGGGATGGAGTTCCAGATAGTATAGATAAATGTCCTAATACTCCAAAAGGGGTTTTGGTAAATCATTATGGATGTCCTGTAATTACAACACTTAGAATAAATTTTGATTTTAATAAATGGAAAGTAAAAAAAATATATTATCCTCAAATAAAAAAAGTAGCGGAAATTTTAAAAGCAAATCCAAAATTAAAAATCGAAATAGATGGATATACAGATAATACAGGAAGCGCAACATATAATCTTAAACTCTCTTATAAAAGGGCAGATGCAATTAAAAATATTTTAGTAAAAGTTTATCATATAAATCCTAAAAGAATAGTGGTAAAAGGATTTGGAGAGAAATATCCATTGGTTCCTAATACTACTTCAACAAATAGAGCATTAAATAGAAGAGCGGAGATAATAGATATAACTAACGAAAAATAATTAAATTTTTTCTCCGTTTATATAAAGATTATCAACTTCATTAATGTGTAATATAATATGTATTGGAATGAAATCTTTTTCTTTTATTTTATCTGGTAATTTAAATGTTATTAAATCTGCATCTTTTCCTTTTTCTATACTTCCATTATTTAAATTTAGCTGTTTTGCTGCATTAATTGTTACAGATTTCAATAGGTCTTTTGCAAGATATTTTGGATGTAAATCAGTATGCATCAAAAGAGCCGCTCTTATTTCTTTGAAAATATTGAGGGAGTAGTTGCTGCTCATTCCATCAGTTGCCACTGAATAATTTATAGAAAAATTTTTTACTCTTTCAAGATCAAGTTTTCCTACATTTAAAAGTCTATTTGATACAGGACAATGTGCAATTGATGCTTTTAATTCACTTATTTTTTGCAGTTCTTTTTCATTGGCATAAACACAATGAATAAAAGTGGTATTTGTATTTTCAAATTTTTCTAAAAATTCCATGGGAGTTATTAATGGTTTTGCATTTTTGAAATGTTTTTCAAAAAATATTTTAAATTCACCCTCACCTTTATCAAGCCAACTTCTCTCAGCTTTGCTTTCCATAAAATGAGCTTGAATCGGTAAATTTTTTTCTTTTGCAATTGTTATAATTTTATCCATTAAAATTGGATGGACAGAATATGGAGAATGTATTGAGACACCTATTTTGAATTTTTCATTTTGAATCTGTTCTGATTCATTTAATCTATTTAAAAAATCTTGATACATTGCATCTACAATAGCAGGGTTAGTGCCGATAATTTCATTAAAATATACTATTTTTAAAGGAGAGTGTTTTAAATATTTTAAATCATTCCCACTAGAACTGATTTCGCCAAAAGCGCATACTCCGCTTTTTTTCATCTCTTCAATTGCATTTTTATAACATTCTCCCTTGCAAGATATAAAAAGCTCTTCTCTTGAAAGAATTACTGAATCAAGCCATGTGATAAAATCTCCATAATTTAAAGAAGTTTTGTTTTGACTGAATTCAAGATGTGTATGAGTATTTATCAATGCAGGCATAATTACGGAATTTTTACCAAGATAAATGCTTTTACCCGGAAGATTATATCCTATATCAATAATTTTATCGGAAAAGAGTACTTCTGCATTTAATAAAATTTCATTTTTTTCATTCATAGTAACGACATAATCTGCTTTGAGTTTTATCAAAATATCTCCTTTTTTATTATATTAGCAAGATTTGTGCCAAAATTTTAGTAAAATAACATTAAAAAAAGGAGAAAAAGTGAAAATAAAAGTAATTCACGGACCAAATTTAAATCTTTTAGGTGTGAGGGAAGTAAATATTTACGGACCTGCAAAATTAGAAGATATTAATAAAAATTTAGAAATGGTGGCTAAACAAAATGGATTTGAAATAGAATTTTTTCAGTCAAATCACGAAGGAGATATTGTTGATGCCATACAAGAGAGTTTAACAGATGGAACTGATGGTTTAATAATAAATCCAGCAGCTCTTACACATACATCTGTTTCTATTAGAGATGCTATAACAGCTATTCAAAAGCCAGTGGTAGAGGTTCATATGAGTAATGTTGCAGCAAGAGAGGAGTTTAGACATAAATCAATGATAAGCGATGTAGTTACAGGAAACATTACAGGTTTTGGACCGTTAAGTTATCATTTAGGATTAATTGCAATGATGGAGATTTTAAATCAGATTAAAATGGCACAAGCTCAGCAAGGACAAAAGCAGTAATGAATTATATTTTAAATAAAGAAAATGAGATTTATTATGAATGTGGATGGAGCAGTGATAATGCTCTTTTTCTTTTTTTAGACGGTGAAAAATATATAATAACTGATGGTAGATATATACTTGATGCAAAAGAAAAAGCGGATGCAATTGTTATAGAAGCAAGAGACTTAGTAAAAAAAGCAAAAGAACTGATCTTAAAAAAAAGAGTTAAAAAACTTATAATTGACCCGAATAATTGGAGTTATAAAAGTTATGTTAATTTGCAAAAAGTGGTAAATCTACAAAATGAAGATAATTTTTCTTTTAAAAAAAGAGTAATAAAAACACCTAATGAGCTTGAAATTATAAAAGAGGCAGTAAAAATTGGAGCTAATGCTTTTGATGAATTTGCAAAAGTAATAGAGACAGGAATTGATGAATATGAACTTAGTTTTCGTTTTAAAGAGAAACTGACAAATAGAAATAGAAGACCTTTAAGTTTTGAGCCGATAGTTGCAATAAATGAAAATGCTGCGAAGCCTCATGCAGAAGTAAGTGATAAAATACTTAAAAAAGGCGATTTATTACTACTTGATGCGGGAGTAAAACATAAAAGATACTGTTCTGATAGAACAAGAACTATTTATATAGATAAAAATATTTCAATGGATAAAAAACAAAAATTCCCATCAGATATTCAAAAAGTTTATGATGTTGTTTTAAAAGCACAAGAAGAGGCTATAAAAGCTATAAAAGTAGGAATTAAAGCAAAAGAGCTTGATAAAATAGCAAGAGATATTATTCAAAATGCTGGATATGGAAAATATTTTGTTCATTCATTAGGGCATGGAGTAGGACTTGATATACACGAATGGCCTTTTATTAATTCAAAAAATGAGATGAGACTTAAAGAAGGAATGGTCTTTACAATAGAGCCGGGAATTTATATTCCCGGTGAATTTGGTATAAGAATTGAGGATATGGTAGCTATAAATTATAAAGGAGAAGCTGAAATATTATGAGTATAAGTAAAATTCGTTCTATTTTATATAAGAGTGCAAAATATCTTGGAGATTTTAATGCCATAAAAAGAGCAATAAAGAAAAAAGACGTAACACCTGTTTTAAAAAGAATAATTCGTAGAATTTATGGATATATTACAAGTAAAGGAATGCCTAAATAGAGGAAAAAATATGCAAAATGAAGAAAAAAAAATTATAAGAACGACTTTTTTCCCTATGAAATATAAAAAATCAAAAAAACCTCATAAAGTTTTAATAGGAATAGGTTGTAATTTAGGTAATTGTATAAGAAGATTTAAAAAGCTTTTTTTATTTTTGTCTTCTCATCCTAAAATTGATATTGTACAGACATCAATAATTTATAAAAATCCACCTTTTGGTTATTTGGAACAACCTTTTTTTTATAATTCTGTGATTGTTTTATATACAAAATTTTCTCCATATGAATTATTAAATTTTCTACTTTACACAGAAAAAAAATTTGGTAGAAAAAGAAGCTTTAAAAATGCTCCAAGAACATTAGATTTAGATATAATTATTTATGACAATTTAAAAATAAACAAATCTGATTTAAAAATACCTCATCCTTATTTTAAAGAAAGAGATTCAGTGTTATTACCACTTGCTTTAAAGGACAGAATTGAAATATAAAACATTTACAGCGCCAACATATACAGAAGCAATAAACAAAATAAAACAGACATTGGGAGATGATGTTGTAATAGTTTCTAGTAGAGAAATAAAAAGAAAAACATTAAGCTCTCCCGGTTTATATGAAATCGTAGTAGAAATTGAAGATGATAAAGAAAAAAAACCTCTTAAAACTGAATCGGATGATGTTCTTTTAAAACTTTCATCTGCCGCAAAAGAAATTAGTTCAATTTCAAAATCGTCATTATCTGAAAATAAAACAAAAGATATAAAATCCAATACAAAAAACGATGAAATTTTAATATTAAAAGAAGAAATTAGTAGAATTGCAGATACTTTAAAGTATTTACATGCAACAGTATGGGACATAACAAATAAAACAGAATTAGAACTTCCACCTGAGTTTAGTGAAATATATGCTCTTGCAAAAGCTAGTGGCATGTCCTCTAAACATTTAGATGAAATTATGAGACTTACAATTAAATATATGCCTATTAAAATGAGAAAAAATAGAATTGCAATAAAAAGATATTTTCATACATTGCTTAAAAAGATGATTCCAGTAAGAATTGAAAGAGAAATTAAACCTCCACATAAAAAAATTTTAATGTTTGTAGGACCAACCGGTGTTGGAAAAACAACTACTATTGCAAAACTGGCCGCAAGATATGCTTATAAATTAAGTTCCCGCCATAAAGTAGGAATAATTACACTTGATACTTATAGAATTGGAGCAGTAGAGCAGTTAATGACATATGCGAAAATGATGAGACTTCCTATTGAAACGGTAGTAGATCCAAGCGATTTTGAAGAAGCTCTTAATGCTTTAAGACATAATGATTATATTTTAATAGATACAGTTGGAAGTTCACAACATGACAAAGAAAAAATAGAAAAATTAAGTTCATTTTTAAAAGTGAATACTTTTGCTGAAATAAATATAAATTTAGTTCTTTCGGCTATTACAAAATATGAAGATTTAATAGATATATATAATAATTTTTCTATTTTACCGATTGATACGCTCATTTTTACGAAATTAGATGAAACAAGAAGTTACGGGAATATGTTTTCTTTACTTTTAGATACAAAAAAACCAATAAGTTATTACTCTATCGGTCAAGAGGTACCTGATGATTTAATGGAAGCAAATGCCGAATATTTGTTAAAAGGCATTTTAGAAAAGGAGTTTAATTGAAAACCCAAGCTGATAAATTAAAAGAGTTAGTAAATAATTCAACAAAAAAGGAGCTTCCCACAAGAGTTATAGCTATAACGAGCGGTAAAGGGGGAGTAGGAAAATCAACAATTAGCGCTAATTTGGGTTATGCTCTTTATAGGCTTGGATTTAAAGTAGCTTTGTTTGATGCTGATATCGGCCTTGCAAATCTTGATGTATTGCTTAGAGTAAATGCTAAAAAAAATATTTTTCATGTATTAAAAGGTGAATGTGAGTTAAAAGATGTGGCTGTTGATATTGAAAAGGGTTTTACGCTTATTCCCGGAGAGAGTGGGGAAGATATAATAAAATATGCAGATGAAACACATTTAAACAACTTTTTTACGCAACTTGATTTTTTACAAGATTATGATTTTTTTATAATCGATACAAGTGCAGGAATTGATAAAAGGGTTCAGGTATTTTTAGATGCTGCTGATGATGTAATTGTAGTAACAGTTCCAGAACCTGCCGCTATAACCGATGCTTATGCAATGATAAAAGTGATAAGTGAAAAAAGAGATGTAATTTATATGATTTTAAACGAAGTGACAAACGAAAAAGAAGCGAGAAATGTTTTTAAAAAAATTTTTGATGTTGCAAAAATCAACATAAAAAAAGATTTTAGACTTCAAATGATAGGATATATACAAAAAAATAAAGTTATTTCAAATTCTTCAATAAAAAGAGAACTTTTTGTTAAAGAATTTCCAAATGTAGTTGTCAGTGAACAGATATTAAACATAGCAAAAAAACTGGCTAAAATTTCGGAACGAAATGTGCTTGAAGATAAAAATGGAATTAAAAACTTTTTTAAAAAAATATTTGCTGGTTTTTAAGGAAGAAAAATGAGAGGAGAAAATTTTATCTATTTTGCTACAATAAGTGGATTTTTTATAGGAATAATTTTTTCTATTTTAAATAATTTTGGATTTTTTAATTTTTTATTTGCCACTTTTTTAACGACAGCTGTTTTTTACATAATTGCTTTGGCAAGTGTTTCTTTTTTTATTAAATTTTTAAATATAAGACAGATTGTATATTTTGATAAAAAACAGATAGATGAAATTTTAGATGTTCAAATAAAAAGTTTAGAAAAAAATGAAGATTATATAAATGAAAATTATGAATTTATTAAATTAATAGAAGAAGAAGAATTGCAAATCATAAGAAAGAAAAAGAATGTGTAATCCTTATGTAAAAGAGTTAGAAGAGTATAAAAAAAATTTGGCGGCAGATTATATGCCTGCTGTAAAGGCAATGGCTGCCAGACTTAAAGAAAGGCTTCCTGAGAGTGTTGATTTTAATGATTTAGTATCAATAGGTTATGAAGAGTTAGTTAAACTTTCACATAGATATGATCCTAAGCAAAATGATAATTTTTGGGGATATGCACAAAAAAGAATATATGGTTCAATGCTTGATTTTTTAAGAAAACTTGATACATTAAGTAGAGGTGATAGAAAACTTGTAAAACAAATAGATAAACTTATAGAAGAGTATGTATGTAAATACAATCATGAACCAACTAATGAATATTTAAGTGAAATGCTTGGAGTGGATATAAAAAAAATAAAAAATGCAAGAGCCGCAAATGAAATATATTCAGTTATGCCAATAGAAGACCAACTTAATTATTATGAAAATATTGAAAAAAAGGTAGAAGAGGAAGAGTTAATTACTTCAATAAAAAAAATCTTAAAAACATTACCTGAAAAAGAACAGCTAGTGATTCAATTGTATTATTTTGAGGAATTGTCTCTAAAAGAAATTGCAGAAATTTTAGATGTAACTGAGAGTAGAGTTTCTCAAATACATAAAAAAGTTATAAAAAAAATAAGGGAAGAGTTAAATGGCTGAAATATTATCCCAAGAAGAAATCGACGCACTTCTTGAAGTAGTAGAAGATGAAGAGGTAAACCCAGAAGAACTAGAAAAAACGCCGGATATTTTAGAACAGAGACAAATAACCCTTTATGATTTTAAAAGACCAAATAGAGTTAGTAAAGAACAGTTAAGAAGCATTAGAGCATTACATGATAAAATGGCTAGAAATTTAGCAAGTGATATATCATCCCTTATGAGAAGTATTGTTGAAATTCAACTCCATTCAGTTGATCAAATGACATATGGAGAATTTTTGATGAGTTTACCAAGCCCTACTTCATTTAATGTTTTTTCATTTAAACCTCTTGATGGAAAAGGTGTAATTGAATTAAATCCAAGCATTGTTTTTCCTATGATTGATAGGCTTCTTGGTGGACCGGGAGTGCCTTTTGACGCAAACAGGGAATTTACTGATATTGAACTTAATTTATTAGAGCAAATTTTAAGAGTTATTACTCAAAATATGAAAGATGTATGGTCTCCAATAATGGAAGTTTTTCCAATTATTGAAGCAAAAGAGTCCAGTCCGAATGTAGTTCAGATAGTTGCTCAAAATGAAATTGTTATAATGGTAGTTATGGAGATTATTATAGGACAGACAAGCGGAATGATGAATATATGCTATCCCGTGATTTCTATTGAGAGTTTATTGCCCAAATTGGCAAGCAGAGATTTAATGCTTAGTGAAACGAGTTCAAGGAAATCAAGAAATAAAGAACTTAGAGCACTTCTTAGGGGAGCAAAAATAGAACTTGAAGCAGTACTTGGCTATGCTAAGCTTAATATGAAAGAAATATTAGAACTTGAAGTTGGGGATATTATAAAATTAAATAGACCTGCTGATGATACTGTTGTAGTGAAAATTGATGGTAGAGAAAAATTTATTGCAGATTTTGGAGTAAGAAGATATAGAAGATGCATTAAAATAAAAGAAAAACTAAAAACAGAACATGATGAGGTTAAAGAGATTTTAGAGTATTTAGAACTAAAAAGAAAACAAAAACTTGAACAGATAACAGGAGAAGAAGGTGAATGATTTTATTAATTTGTTACAAAGTGAAATTAAATCGACTATTGAAGGTTTAATAGGAATATCACCTGAAATAAATATTTTATCTCAATCAAAAGATATAGGAGAGCCAAAACCACCTTTTGTGAAAGTAAATATTAAAGTTACTCCCAAAGGAAAAATATGCTTTTTATTGCCTCCTGCTTTTTCAACAGCTGTGTGTGATTTGATGCTTGGTGGTGAAGGTGAAGCAAAAGAAGAGGTGGATAATGATGATTTAGATGCGATTAAAGAGATAATTTCAAATATTTTAGGGGCATTATCTACAACACTTGAAGCTCAACCTGATATGTCTGATTTAAAATTTGAAGTTATAGATATAAAATATGTAACTTCAAAAGATGACTTTTCAATGTATTCTTATATTGTTAATTTTAATTGTACAGTTAAAGAAATTGCAGGAATATGTGCTGTATTGTTTGATGATGCTTTTTTATCTATTTTTCAACAAAGTAATGAAGTTGAAAATATTACATCATCAGTAAATGTAGAAAGTGAAGAGATAAAAAACCTTGAAATGTTAATGGATATTAAACTTCAATTAAGAGTTAGAATCGGAAGTAAAATAATGCTTTTAAAAGATGTGATTTCTATGGATATAGGCAGTGTAGTGGAACTTGATCAATTAGCTAGCGAACCTTTGGATATTTTAATTGAAGATAAAAAAATAGGTGAGGGTGAAGTTGTGATAGTTGATGGTAATTTTGGGATTCAGATAACTTCTATTGGAAGTAAAGCAGATAGGTTAAATACTCTTAAAAAAAGTTGATTCTTTACTTTTTATATATATTTTGATAAATTGCACTTAAAAAAGGCTAGCAGTGTTTAAATTCAGTGAAGTTAGCGATTTATGTATTAAATGCGGTAAATGTATTCCCGGGTGTACAATTCATAGAGTAAATCCTGATGAAGCAACATCTCCAAGAGGTTTTTTAGATATTTTAAAAGGTGTGGAAGAGGGTGATATTGAAATAGATAAAAGTTTTAAAGATACAGTTGAGAGCTGTTTTTTATGCAATCAATGTGTTGAAATATGCCCAAACTCCCTTCCTACTGATTTTATGATAGAAAATGCCAGAAATAAAGTTGCTCAAAAATTTGGAATTGCTTGGTGGAAGAGGGCATTTTTCTTTATGTTAAAACATAGATGGGCATATGATTTAATTAGTAAACTTGGTTTTTATTTTCAAACATGTGGATTTAAAATAGAAGAAGAAAAAAAATCAATCAGAAGCAGATTTTCCCTTCCAATGCTTCATAAAGGCAGACTTCTTCCGGCTTTTAGAAAAAAAACATTTCTTAAAAAATATCCTGAAAAAATAGCTGCTAAAAATCCTCAAAAAAAAGTTGCTATTTTTATAGGATGTCTGGCTAATTATAACTATACAGAGGTGGGAGATGCATTAATAGAGATTTTAAAATTTTTAAATATTGATATATTTATTCCAAAAAAACAGGCTTGTTGCGGAGCACCTGCATATTTTACGGGAGATTTCAAAACGACAGAATATTTAATCAAAAAAAACATAGAATATTTTGAGAGTTTTATTGATGATGTTGATGCTATTTTAGTTCCAGAAGCCACTTGTACTGCTATGCTTAAAAAAGATTATGAAGAATATATAAAATATTATATGCCAGAATGGATTGAGAGGCATCAAAAAATAAAATCAAAAATTTTTGGAACTACTGAATGGCTCTATAAACATACAGACCTTGAAGAGAGATTAAAAAAAATAAAAAAAACAGATAAAAAAATAACTTATCATGATGCTTGTCATTTTGGTAAAGTATTTAATATAAGAAAAGAACCAAGAGATTTGATTTCAAAAAATTATACTATTAATGAAATGGAAGATTCTAATGTTTGTTGTGGGTTTGGCGGTATTACGATTCAAAGCGAAAAATTTGATTTAGCAAGAAAAGAGGGGCTTATTAAAGCTGAAATGATAAAAAAAGTTGATGCTGATATTGTAAGTGCAGAATGTAGTGCTTGTAGAATGCAGATTACTGAACATCTTGATAAAGTAGGAGACAATAAATTATTTAAACATCCTCTTGAACTTATTGCAGATGCAATAAAGGAGAATAATTGATAGAATATTGGCAGCATATATACTCTCATATTAATCCCATTGCTTTTACTTTTTTGGGTTTCAAAGTGCATTGGTATGCTTTAATGTATATTACTGCTTTAATTATCGGGTATTTTTTAGGAGTTAAATTTGGAGAAAAATTTGGATTTAATAAAAAAATAATTGATGAATATTTTATCTGGGCTGAAATAGGAGTTATTTTAGGTGCAAGATTTGGTTATGTCTTTTTCTATATGCCGGGATATCAAATATATTATCTTCTTCATCCATGGGAGGCTTTTAATCCTTTTGTAAATGGAAAGTTTGTAGGAATTGCTGGGATGAGTTATCATGGAGCAGTTATTGGATTTGCAATTGCTACTTTTCTTTTTTGTTACTTTAAAAAAATTAATTTTTGGAAACTTTTAGATACAGTAGCACTTGCTGTACCGCTTGCATATATTTTTGGCAGAATAGGAAATTTTTTAAATGGAAGAATTGTTGGAAGGATTACGGATGTGCCTTGGGGTGTTTATATTGACGGAGCTCTTAGACATCCAATTGGAATATATGAAGCCTTTTTTGAAGGTTTAGTAAGTTTTTTGATTATATATTTTTATTACAAAAAATTTTATAAATGTAGAGGTGAGCTTATTGCTTTATATCTTATTACATACGGTTTTTTTAGATTTTTGTGCGAATTTTGGCGTCAGCCTGATGTGCAGCTTGGATTTATAATAGGACCATTTACAATGGGACAGATTTTGAGCACTATTATGATTATAATTGGTATAATTGTTTTTATTTATAGGAGAAAATCATGCAAAAATTAGCAATAGTAGGTGGTGGAGTTAGCGGACTTAGTTTAGCTTATTATCTTCAAAATGATTATGAAATTACTGTTTTTGAAAAAGAAAATTGGGGTGGAAAAGCATATACTCAAAAAATAGATAATTATTTAATGGAAGAGGGTGTTAATGGATTTTTGAGTAATTCTCCAAAAACCTTAGAGCTTTGTGAAGAGATTGGAATTAAACCAATTAAAGCAAATGAGAATGCAAAAAAAAGATTTATTTTTGATGACAAACTTATAGAAATACCTACAAAACCTTTGGATTTTATAAAAAGTGACATTATGTCTTTCAATGGTAAATTAAGACTTTTAAAAGAGTTTTTTGTAAAACCAAAATGCGAAGAGGAGAGTGTTGAAGAGTTTGCTACAAGAAGACTTGGCAAAGAATTTACTCAAAAAATGATGGTTCCGATGCTTGCTGGAATTTATGCTTCTACTCCTTCTAAAACTTCAATGAGTGCAGCTTTTCCAAAACTTAAAAAAATAGAGTGTGAATATGGAAGTCTGTTTAAAGGAATGATAAAATTAAAAAGAGGAGGTCAGCCAACAGGAGAGTTACATTCATTTGAGTATGGTATGAGTCAGTTTATAGAACAATTAAAATCAAAAACAAAAGCAAATTTTGTTAATGAAGAAATTAAAGATATTAGTCAGCTTAATGGTTTTGACAAAGTAGTATTGGCAGTACCATCATATGAGGCAGCTAAAATTTTAAAAAGATATGAAAAACTTTCTAAGTTGCTAAGACAAATTGATTATAACCCTGTTGCAATTGTTGGATTTGACTATGAAGAGATAAAACCTATTGGATTTGGTATATTGAGTATAAAAGAAAAATCACTTGGAATATTAATGGATAAATATATATTTCCAAATAGAAATGGAATACGGGTAATGGTAGGTGGAGCACGATATCCTAATATTAAAAATTTGAGTGAAGATAAAATTATTGAAATTGCAAAAAAAGATGTTGAAAAAATGACAAATGCAAAAAATCCAAAATTTTCTTGGATAAAGATGCATAAAAATGCAATTCCAAATTATTCTCTTGGACATCAAAAACTTATTGAAGAAATTTTTGACGAAGCCAAAAAAATAGATATAATACTTGCAGGTAATGCTTATAAGGGAGTAAGTTTTAATGATTGCATTAAAAATTCTTTCGAGCTTGCAAAGGAGTTAAAAAATGAAAAAATTGTTAATTAGTGTTTTATTGTTTTCTTTTTTATTTGCTGGCGAATCAATTCATTGGATGAAAGATTATAAAAAAGCATTTGAGATGGCAAAAAAAGAACATAAGCTGCTTTTTGTTGATATTTCAGTACATCATTGTCCGCCTTGTTGGTATCTCGCAAATATTGTATATAAATATCCTCCTGTGATAAAATATATAAATAAGCATTTTATTCCAATTTTTTATTATGCTGATACTGATAGAGTACCAATTTCATTTTCTCCGTATTTTACAGGTGCAGCTCCAAATGTTTTATTAATAACACCTGATGATAAGTTATATTATAGAATTTTAGGTTCGCGTCCTGCTAAAATTTTTTTACAGACAATTAAAAATATAAATGAAAAATACCAAAAAGGTCAATAATGGAAAATTTAGTTTATTCTTTATTTAATTATTTTGATACAATGCCTTTTCTTGTAAGTCTTGTTGCTGGACTTTTATCTTTTTTTTCTCCATGTGTATTACCGATGGTACCTATTTATTTTTTTTATATTACAGGTATAAGTGCAAAAGAACTTGAAACAAGAGAATTGACAAAAAAAGAGAGAATCAAAATTTTTATAAATTCACTGTTGTTTATTGCCGGTTTTGCCCTTGTGTTTGTATTAATTGGTGCTGCTGCTGCGAATTTGATAGGGAATATTTTTGCATATAAATGGATTAATATAATTGCTGGAATTATCATAATAATTTTTGGTATTAATGTTGGTGGATTTGTGAAATTTAAATTTTTACAATATGAAAAAAGAGTTAATTTCCAAAATGCAGGAAGTTTTCTTTTGGGAGTTTCATTTGCTTTTGGGTGGACTCCATGTATTGGACCAATTTTTGGGACAATAGTAGGAATGGCAGCTACAAATCCGGCAAAAAGTATAACAATGATGATATTGTATGTAATTGGTTTGGCCATACCTTTTATTTTAATGGCAATTTTTACAATATGGAGTATGAGATTAATAGAAAAAACAAAAAAATATATGGGAATAATTGAAAAAATTAGCGGAATTTTTTTAATAATAGTTGGAATCTGGGTATTTTTCAAAGGATTTTAATATAAAGGGATAAAATGAAAACTAAGATATTGTTAAGCGGGTTTACTATATTTTTGCTTTTAGGCTGTGCAACAACTAATGATGTAAATATTTCAAAAAATGTCGATACAATTAAAACAGATAAAATGTTAATGAGAAAATATCATATAACAACAAATAATTTGATAAAGTTTGGTAAATATTATATATTTTTTACACCAGGTCCGGATGGAACAAATATAGTTTTTTTAGATAAAAAATATAATGAAGTAAGAAGATTTAGAACTTCTTATTTTTTAGAAACTAAAAAAATTGCTATTTATAATGGAAAAATATATGTATTAGGAGTCAATGAAAGCACATATTACCCAGAAATATTAGTGTTAAATCAAAAAGGAAAATTAATAGATAAAAAAGTAATTAAACAAAAATACGCTTTACCAAAAGACTTATATTTTTATAAAGATAATATATATGTATTAATAGATGTTTTTAAAAATGGAAAAAGTTTTATTCAAATATATAAAAATGATAAATTATACAAAACTATAAAATTTAAACATTCAATAAACGGTGATTTTATTTTTATGGATGGTAATGATTTGTTTATTATTGGCACAATCAAAAATATTACTCAGGATGCATTTATTATGAATATTACAAAAGGGTGGGTAAGATTTTTTAATTTAGGAATGGATGAAAATTTTGATAAATATTTTATTAATAAAAAGGGTGATATTGTTTTAGAATTACACTCTACTGATGAAATGGGTGCAGATAGTTATTATGAAATTATAATTAATAAAGATGGAAAAATACTAAAAAATAAATGCAAAATAAGATTTAATCCTCTACCTTTGAGATTTAGAACATAATTTGTTATAATGTTATTTAAATTTTACAAAGGAGTAAATATGAAAAAATTATTAGCAATAGCAACTTTTGGAGTAATGGCATTTGCATATCAAAATTGTGCTATGTGTCATAATGGTAGTATGGCTATAAAACTTAACAAATTAACACCGGCACAAATCGAAGCTAAAATGAAAGAATTTAAAGCTGGCAAAGGTAACCCAATGATGGTTAATATTGCAAAAGGTATGAGCGAAAAAGAGATAATGGAAGCAGCAAAAAAATACGGGAAAAAATAAAAACCCGTTTTTTTCTTTTTTATTAACAATTAAAGTGTCAAACACCTATACTATAAAAAATAAAAAGCCCAAAAAGGGCAAGAGATTATTCGTGAGTAACAACTGGCATTGGAGGTTCGTTTTCGAGAACTTTTTTAGCATTTCCTCCATATTTTTTGTACATTTTCATTCTGTAATTGTAAATATCGTTCATTTCTCTAATATCTTGCATTACTTGGAAAACACCATGCCAATGTGCATAATCTGGGCTTCCCATTGCTGCACCTTGTCTAAATCTTCTACCTTCATGATGCCATAAATAATAGTAAAGTTTGAAGAATGGATCACTCCAAACATCTGCTTTAATTAGACCTCTTGATTTAAGATCTTTCATCATTTTATTTGCGAATGCTTTATATTCATTGTAAACTTTAACTGCTGCATCTACTCTTTGGAAATAGTTATTTGTAAATGTAGCTTCGTGACAAGTCATACATACTTTTTTCATTTCAGCTCTTGCTGCTTCTGGACCAGCAGGATTACCAGCTTTTGCATTACCTCTGATTACAGTTTTTCCACCAATTACTTTTCCTCCGCCTTTCCAGAATGCCCAACCAGCAGTTTCATGTCCACCAGTTCTTAAAAAGCTTCCTGGTGCCCAAAGATTCCATTTAAGTCTAAGTGATACGTTGTGAGTTGCTTTAAGACCATTAATTCCACTCATATGACATGTGAAACATGTAGCTGCTCTTAAAGTTTTTCCTGGAATTTGTGCACCAGTTTCAAAGTTGTAATCTTTTTCATTAGTATCATAAATATGACCATGAACACTTGATTCAAAGATTTCTTTATCAGGATGGTCTGGTCCTAAGTGACAATTTGTACATGCTGCTGGATGTCTAGCTTCAGCTGCGCTAAATTTATGTCTGCTATGACAAGCTAAACAGTTTCCAACACCACCATCTGGATAAAGTGCTGCAATACCATCACTTGGCCAAGTTCTAGGATCTGGAACTCCGTTTTTGTCAAGTTTAACAGTTGTACCGTGACATTGGATACAGATATTTGCAACATTTAAATCAGCTAATTCTGGATTATTTTGGTTTGCATAGTATACTGAACCATCTTTTCTGATGCCTTTTGCCATTTTTGCACCAGATACACCATTTAATGAAGGATTTTTACCTTTTAAACTTTCATAATAATATGCAAGTTTGCTCATTAAATAACCATGTTTGCTTCCATTTACAGCTAACCACTGAGCTGCACCTCTTGCGTGACCTGAATTTAAAAATTCAGTAACTTCTTTTGCGTGACATTTAGCACAAGTTACAGATGAAACTGCAATTTGAACTGTCCAGTTAGCTCCTTGCATTGGGTGATTTTTGAATGCAGTCGGATAGTCTTTTGGTACTACGTGACATTGTACACACCCAACACCAGCTTTTGCATGTTTAGAATGTTCCCAGTCTGCTACAATTCCAGGATCCATAGTTTTGTGACACATCAAACATTGTTGATTTGTTACACCTTTTGGATGGAAATTTTTAAGTTTTACATAATTTGGATTTGAATCTAAGCTATTTGCTGCAAATGCTGTTGAAGCGATTGCTGCAATGCTTAGCCCTGCTGTAAGTGTTTTTTTCATTTTCACTCCTTTTTGAGACTATCTCTTTAAAATTGTATATAAAGTGAGTGTCTCAAAAGTGCCAAAAGAAGTAAATGGAGAGAAAAATTAATATTTTCCTTTAAGTGAGCCAAAATAAGTGATTTCTTCTGCTTTTTTTTCTGTATTAAGTTCTTTTACAGTTTTATCAAAATCAATTTCTTCGATCATTTTATCTAACTCTTCTTCACAATAACTCATATGCATATCTGCACTTATAATAAAAGGCAATTTTTCAATTTCTCTTAATTTTTCAATTTCTTCTTCTACACATTCACCTTCAATTGTAATAATTATAATTCCTTTTTCTTTATCACCAAAATGTACATCACATAATTCATTTTCTTGTAAATTCATCCAAACTGCATCGTAATTTTCTGGTTTTGTTTTAACTATTATACTTGAAATATTCATTTATTCTCCTTTAATTTCCATATTATTATTTCACTTGGTGAGTAACTTATTATTTTACTATTTGATAAGAATTTCATATTTATTAAAGGCATTTGATGTCCTTTTAATAAATAAAGAGGTTTTGAATACATATTTAATACTAATATATCAAATTTTTCATCATATTGAATTGCATATTCTTTAAGGTTTGGAGATATGGCTGCTGCATAAGGTAAAAATTTTGCATCGAACTTAGTAATCATACTTTTTGTATTAATATTATAAACTCCAACCCTTTTATCACTGCTTCCGTTTATAATATAATTTTTGACAAAATCCAAAGCAATTGTTTTATCTTTATTGTATCCCATTAAATCAAAAAGTTTTTTTCCATTTTTTGTATCGATTACATGTACAACTCCACTCTCATCACCAATAGCTGCTTTTGTTTTAATTTTATTTAATGCATATGTTGAAAAAACATAATTTCCCACTTGATTATCATAAACAAAATGATTTGTTTTTAAGTTATATAATAAAACTTCATCGCTTAATAGTGCAAAAAATACATTATTCTCATTTATATATTTTGCTTTCATAAAAAGTTTTTTAGAATTAAAAATTTTTTTCATTTTTTTTGTTTTAAAATTATAAATATATAAATTTCTTGTTGAATTTTCGCCTTGGGTTAAAATTAAAAGATTTTTTCCATTTGGAGATATATCAAGTGAATAAATTGGCATTGATATTAAAT
>JALWNI010000041.1 GCA_027083695.1 Nautiliaceae bacterium
TAATAAAATTAAATATAATTATTAAAATTATTAATAAGGATAAAAATGACTTTTAAAGAGCTAGATTTATTTTATGCACTAGCAGAAAATCCGAATGTAAGTGAAATAGCAAAAGAAAAGGGTCTTTCTCAATCGGCAGTATCACTTGCAATAAAATCCCTTGAAAAAGATTTAGGTGAAAAACTTTTTGATAGAATTGGCAAAAAGCTAATTTTAAATGAAAGAGGAAGAATTTTTAAAGATAAAACTTTTAATCATTTTTTAGCATTAAAAGATTCAAAAGAATTTTTTAAAAAAGAAAAACTTTCCGGTTCTTTAAAAATTATGGCAAGTAAAACGATAGGTACATTTATAATTCCTCAAACCATTTTTGATTTTTTAGAACAATATCCAAATGTTAAAATATATAAAGAAACAAAAAATTCAAATGAAATTATAAAAAATACCCTTGAAGGGAAAATAGATATAGGATTTATTGAAACCGAAATAGAACACAAAAATTTAATAAAAGAAAAAATTGGAGAAGATGAACTAATGATAGTAAGTAAAGAAAAATATGAAAAAGAAGTTTTTATTGATACAATAAAAAATAAAAAATGGTTATTAAGAGAAGAAGGTTCAGGCACAAGAGAAATATTTTTAAAAACACTAGGCAAATACAGTGATATTAATATTTTTATGGAATTTTCTGGATTTATAGAAATTAAAAATCTTTTAAAAAATAAAGATACAATTACTTGTATTTCAAAATATGCAGTTTTAGAAGAATTGAAAGAAAAAAAACTTTTTGAAATAAAGCTTAAAAATTTTAAATTTAAAAGAAATTTTTATTTAATATATCACAAAAACAAATATAAAACAGAACTTTTTAAAAATTTTTGCAAATTTATAAAAAAGGAAATCAATTGTATAGTTTCAAATATTTAGTAAAAGAGATAAAAAAATACAAAAAAGAATTCATTTCAGCACAAATCATTGCCCTTATAGCAACATTAATCTCAGTTCCTATTCCCCTTTTTATGCCTCTTTTAATTGATGAAGTACTTCTTAAAAAAGGTGGAAAATGGATAGACATTATTAACTATTTTTTTAATAATTGCAATGTCTTATGTTATGTTTTTATTACATTAATAGTAGTAATGATATTAAGAAGTCTTTTTGTAGGTCTAAATATTATACAAACATATTTCTTTGAAAAAATTACAAAAGACATTACTTTTAAAATAAGAATTAGAGTAATAGAACACTTAAAAAGACTTTCCATCAATGAATACGAAAATTTAAAAATTGGTGATATTGCAAGCAGACTTATTAGTGATGTAAATACATTAGAAGAATTTTTGATCAAATCTGTCTCAAAACTTTTAATTTCCATTTTAACTCTTGTAGGAATTGCCGTTGTCTTACTTATCATAGATTTGAAACTTGGACTTTTTATACTCTTTCTTAATCCTTTTGTAGTAATTTTCTCAGGCAAAATTGCAAGCAAAGTCAAAAAATACAAAAAAGAGCAAAACAAATCTATTTCAATATTTCAAGAAGCTTTGATAGAGACACTTGAACTTTTTGAACAGATAAAAGCATTCAATAAAGAAAGCTTCTTCTTTAAAAGAATATTTAATCTCTCAAAAGAGTTAAAAGAGAAATCTTTTAATTTTTCATATAAAAGCGAAGCATATTCAAAACTTAGTCATCTGACATTCTTTGTTGGATATGAAATAATAAGAGCCGCAGGTATTTTAGCAGTTGCTTATGGAAGTTTGAGTATTGGTCTTATGATTGCTGTTTTTGCATATCTGTGGTATATGATGACACCTATTCAAGAGATTATATCTATTCAATACAGTTTTTACAGTGCAAAAGCGGCTCTAGAAAGAATTAATGAAATTTTAAATTTAAAAACTGAGCCAATTTTCCCTCATAAAAAAAATCCTTTTAAAGAGCCTACTAAAATTGAGCTAAAAAATATTAGCTTTAAATATAAAGATAGCGACTATATCTTTAAAGATGCAAGTGCTACTATTTTGCCAAACAGAATAACTGCATTAATTGGAGCAAGCGGAGGCGGCAAAACAACCCTTGCTAAAATAATAGCCGGATTTTTGGTAGTTGAGAGCGGAGATATTTTATATAATGATACAAGCTACAAAGAAATCGGACTTGATAAGATTAGAGAAAATGTAAGCCTGATTTTGCAAGAAACCAGACTTTTTAATGATACTTTAAGATTTAATTTAACTCTTGGAAAAGATTTTAGTGAAAAAGAGATACTTGAAGCACTGAAAAAAGCAGAACTTTTAGAAACAGTCAAAAATATGCCAAAAGGACTTGATACATATGTTGGCAAAAACGGAGTAAAACTAAGTGGAGGACAAAAGCAAAGAGTTGCAATAGCAAGAGCTCTGCTTTACAAACCAAAAGTCGTAATTTTAGATGAATCAACCTCAGCTCTTGATATTGAAACAGAAGATAAAGTATTTAAAAATATAGAAGACTTCCTACTTTCAAGAACATCTATAATCATAGCCCATAGAGCTGAAACAATAGCAAAAGCAGATGAAATTCTTATGGTAAAAAATAAAACTATTCTAAAAATTTCTTAGCATTTTTTAGTTTAACCGTATGATTTTTTACCCACTCCCTTAGTGGAGCCATCGAATTTTTCTTTTTACATATTGCAATAATTTCATAATTTTTATCGTTTCCAAATTCTTTTTTGGCTTCTTTTTTAGTCATTTTCAGAGCTTTTTTTATTTTATTTTCAAGCTCTTTATATTTTTTATTAAATCTCTTTTCTATCTCTTTAACAAACTGATATTTTTCACTTTCTTTATTTAAAATATTTTTTATTTCACCAATTTCATTATTTAGAATATGTGAAATAATACTGTTTTCTTTAATATCACCCAAAATTTTATGTCTTCTGAGATATTCATTGGTTTTTACTTTAACAAATTTCATTCCTTCAAATATCATAACCCACCCTTCTTTGCTTATACAGACATTTTTCTCTTCCAGATAATCTCTAAGAGGCTTTGGAGTGCATACGGGAGCACACTCTATTCCATACTCTTTCGCTTCATTTTCAAATGCCAAATCATACTCTCCCGTTTCTAAATCCCTCACTTGAATCAAAACAAGTTTTTCTATACCATAATCCATTACAACTTGTGTTTTAGGGGAAAAATACTCAAAAAGCGGAATTTTTCCCTCATTTAGTTTTTTATTTATATAATTTTTTAAATTTTCATTATTTTCATACAGTTTTTGAGCTCTTTTTGCTTGATATGAATCAAATCTGAGCTTTGATTTAAAATAGACTTGCTCATTAATTAACACGGGATGGACAAAAGTCCCATCAATTTTTTCTTGGACTTTTATAACTTTTGTATTTATTAAATCTTTTTCCATCCATCCCGGTGCTTGATTTAATTCAAAAAATTTATGAATTCCAAGAAATCTATCCCAATTTTTTCCGTTTTTTACAAAAGTAAGCCCTCTTAATTCCCATGCATTAAATTTTCTAAATTCTTCGTAACTTCCCTGTTTATAGTGATAAACCGCTATTTCTTTCCCGTTAAAAATCAAATCTTTTCTAAAAAACTGTTTCGAATTCTCAACAATATAATCACACTCCGTTTTACTAGGTAGATAAAACACACTCAACCTTTTTTAGTATAATTATATCAAAATATTATCTTTGAATTTTTTCTTTTAAAGTGCTACAATTGCCTAAAAAAAGGAAAGCAATGAGAAGTGATGAAATAAAAAAAGGATGGCATAGAGCTCCACACAGAAGTCTTCTAAGAGCTTGTGGATTAAAAGATGAGGATTTTGACAAGCCTTTTATCGGTGTTGCAAACTCTTTTATTGAAATAATTCCCGGTCATTTTTTCCTTAATAAATACGCAGAAATCGTAAAAGATGAAATTAGAAAAAACGGATGTGTTCCTTTTGAATTTAACACAATAGGAGTTGATGACGGTATTGCCATGGGGCATGACGGTATGCTCTATTCTCTTCCAAGTCGTGAGATAATAGCAAATAGTATAGAAACAGTTATGAACGCTCACAAACTTGATGCAATGATTGCTATACCAAACTGCGATAAAATTACTCCCGGAATGGTAATGGGGGCTTTGAGGGTAAATGTACCGACTATTTTTGTTACCGGCGGTCCTATGAGAGCCGGACATCTCTCTGATGGAACTCCGATTGATTTAGCCACAGTATTTGAAGGTGTAGGCAAATGGGAAAAAGGTCAGATTGACGAAAATATGCTTTATGAACTTGAATGCAAAGCTTGTCCGGGTGGTGGAAGTTGTAGCGGTATGTTTACAGCCAACTCTATGAATACACTTATTGAAGCTATGGGAATAGCTCTAAAAGGAAACGGGACAATTCCTGCACTTACCCCTGAAAGAGAAGAATTATTAAGAAAAGCCGCTAGAAGAATATGTGAAATAGCAAAAGATGAAAAACTTACAGAACAATACAGAATTAAAAATATTATTAATGAAAAAGCAATCCATAACGCTTTTGTTGTAGATATGGCAATGGGAGGAAGCACAAACACTGTTCTTCATGTCACAGCCATTGCAAAAGAAGCAGGTGTTGATTTTGATTTAAAAGAACTTAATGAAATAGCAAAACACACTGCACATATTGCAAAAATATCTCCATCACTCCAAACTGTACATATGGAAGATATAAATAGAGCTGGCGGAATAAGTGCGGTTATGAAAGAAATAAGTAAAAGAAGTGATACAATTCTTTATCTTGATAATCCTGTAATTGAAGGTGGTACTATTGCTGATAGAATCAAAAATGCAAAAATTCTTGATTATGAAATTATTCATTCTGTCGATAATCCTTATAGTCAAGTAGGAGGGCTTGCTATTTTATATGGAAATTTAGCCGAAGAAGGATGTGTTATAAAAACAGCAGGTATTACAGGAAGCAGGAAATTTACAGGAAAAGCTATATGCTTTGATTCTCAACAAGATGCAATTGAAGGCATTACAAGTGGAAAAGTAAAAGAAGGAGACGTTGTTGTGATAAGATACGAAGGACCAAAAGGAGGTCCGGGAATGCAGGAAATGCTCGCACCTACAAGTCTTATTATGGGTATGGGACTTGGAGATAAAGTGGCGCTTATTACAGATGGAAGATTCAGTGGCGCTACAAGAGGGCTTAGTATCGGTCACGTAAGTCCTGAGGCTGCGGAAGGCGGTATGATAGGACTTCTTAAAGACGGAGATATTATTGAAATAGATGTTGATAATTTTTCAATTAATGTAAAACTAAGTGATGAAGAAATTGAAAAAAGAAAAAAAGAATTTAAACCCCTCAAAAAAGACATTCCGGGCAAATGGCTCAGACAGTATAGAATGCTCGTTACAAATGCAGCAAATGGAGCTATTTTAAAAGCTGAATAATGAAAAAAAAAGTATATTTAATCCTCCTGCTTTCTTTTTTTTTATTTGTATTAATTTCAATAGTTATTATTAACAATACAATTACTAATATTAAAACCACCTTTGCACAAAAATATTATCATGAAACAATTCAAAGATACAAAACATTTGTAAATGGTGAAGCAACTTTTTTAAAATCAATTGCAAAATATTTGGCAACATCAAAAATCACTTTAAAATCATATCTTACAAATAATAAAAAATATATTATCACCTCATTTATGCCTTTATATAAAACACTTTACAATAATAATCTTATTTATGAAATGCATTTTTTTAAAACACCTGTTAAAAATTTTATTGCTTTTAACAATTTAAACCTTCAAGAAATAAATCTTACAAAAGCAAGAAGAGATGTTTTATGGGTTACCACTTCATTAAAACCAGCTGTATATTTTTATATATGTAGAAATTATCCCGGCCTCAGAGCCACTTATCCAATTATTTATAATTATAAAATTTTGGGTAGTGTATCAATAGGCAATAAACT
>JALWNI010000042.1 GCA_027083695.1 Nautiliaceae bacterium
TTATTTTATTGCTATTTTTGTATTGGTTTTATTTTTAACTCTTTTTTTAAGAAAAAAAGTTAAATCATTAAATAAATTTGCAAAAAAAGTAGAAGATTTTGATTTTAAAAAAAATATTATTATGCCTTTGATTGATAACTATTTTGAAATAAAAAACATTACAAATGCAATCAATAAACTCTTGGCACAAATTAATGCATTTTACATAAATCAACAAAATATGATGAAAAAACTTACAATTTATAAAAAAGAATTAGAAACAGCACAAAAAATTGCAGAAATGTTTACTTGGATTTATGACTGTAATAATAAAAAAATATCATCTCATAATTATAATTATTTTAAGAAAAAAATAGAAATTAAAACCGTCGAAGAGTTTATGGAAAAAATAAAAGAAAAAGAGATAATTTTAAATAAAATAAAAATTTTATGCGAACACAAATCAGATATGTTTGAAGAAATAGCAACATTAACATTAAATAATAAAAACTATTATTTCAAAATAGAAGCAAAAATAAATAAATCTAAAAATTTAATAATTGGAATATGTGCAGATATAACAAAAGAGATACAAAGACAAGAAAAAATGTCTTATCTTGCATATCACGATCCTTTAACAAATTTAGTAAATAGAGTTTTTTTAAAAGAAGAATTAAAACAAATAGCATCAATTATAGATAGAAATCAAAAAAAAATCGCACTGGTGTTTATTGATTTAGACAATTTTAAACTTATTAATGATACATTTGGACATGAAACAGGAGATCAGCTTTTAATTGAAATAGCAAATAGACTTAAACAATCAATTAGAAAAAGTGATATTGCTTCTAGAATCGGAGGCGATGAATTTATTTTGGTATTAAATAATATAAATTCTAAACAAGAAATAGAAAAAAAATTACATCAAATTATGAAAAAATTAACTCAACCTATTATTGTAAATAATAATAAACTTGAAGTTACATTTAGTGCTGGAATTGCAATATATCCTGATGACACAAAAGATATATCAGAATTATTCCAATTTTCAGATATTGCAATGTATGATGCTAAAAAAAGCGGTAAAAACAGATTTAAATTTATTAACATTTCACTTCAAAAACAGATTAAAGAATTTTATAATACCTTAGAAGAATTAAAAAAAGCTATAAAAAATGAAGAACTGATTTTATATTTCCAACCAAAAATCAATGTAAAAAATGAAAGTATTGAAGGTGCTGAGGCACTTATTAGATGGAAACATCCACAAAAAGGCATACTTACTCCTTACTATTTTATTGATATAGCCGAAAAAGGAGGAATAATAAATTTAATTGACTCTTATGTGTTGAAAAAAACAATAAAAACACTCAAAGAATGGTCAAAAAATGAAAAACTTAAAAATCTATCATTAGCCGTGAATATATCAGCAAATAAATTTTTAGAACCAAATTTTATTGAAGAGTTAGAAAATTTAATAAAAAATTATGATATCAATCCTTCAAAGCTTCAAATTGAAATTACTGAAACAATAAGTATTCAAAATTTGGAATACACAATAAAAACACTAAAAAAAATTAAAAATCTTGGAATAAAAATAGCGATTGATGACTTCGGAACAGGTTATTCATCTTTAAATTATATAAAAAATATACCATTTGATATTTTAAAAATAGATCAATCCTTTATTAGAGATTTATTAAAAGATAAAGATGATCTGATTATTACTAAAATGATAGTACAAATTGCAAAAATACTTAATAAAACAACCGTTGCAGAAGGTGTAGAAAACCATGATATATTGCAAATAATAAAAAGTTTAAACGTAGATATTATTCAAGGATATTTATATTCCAAACCTTTGGAAGAAAAAAAATTCATTAAATATGTTGATGATTTTGAAAATAATCAATAATATTTTTAGCATCTTTTTCATTTAAAAGATTTTTAAGTTCTTCAAATGAAGCTTTTTTAATATTTTCAAAAGTTCCAAAGTAATTTAAAAGTTTAGTCATTTTAGCTTTACCAATACCTTTAATTTTAAGTAAATCAATTTCTAAATCTTTTTTTCTTTTTACTTTTCTGTGAAATTCTATTGCAAATCTATGGGCTTCATCCCTAAGTTTTTGTAAAAATTGAAGTCTTTTATCATTTTCATTAAGTTCCATTTTTTCTATTTTACCATTAAATTCAAAATAAATTTTATCTTTGGCTTTTCCTTTTGCTCTATGTGCTTTTGAATCAATTTTTTCTTTTGATATAGCTAAAATATCTACATTTGCACTAGTTGAAGAAATGATTTCTTTTGCAATGTTTAATTGAGCTTTTCCTCCATCTATTAGCCATAATTCAGGTGGTGATAATTTATCAAAACTTTTTGCTCTTCTTAAAAGCAATTCTTGCATTTGTGAATATTCATCTTTTCCTTCTAAATGATAAAGTCTATAATCTTCTTTTTTGAATTTATCATTTTCCCACACTATCATACTACCCACTGTTGCTGAACCTGCCATATGAGAAGTGTCAAATGTTTCAATTTTATATGGCGTATTTTGTAAATTAAATAATATTTTAATTTCTTCAAGCAGAGTATCTTCTTTTTGATTTTTAATTATTTCTAATGCATTTATTTTTGCTAATTCTATTAAGTTTTTATTATTTCTGTTTGGTGTATCTATTTTTATTTTTTTATTGAATTTTTTACATAATACATTTTCCAACCAATTTTTTTCTTCAAATTCATCTCCAACTAATATTTCATTTGAAGTAAAAGGCGTTTGAGTTGAATAAAATTCAAGAATAGCCCTTGTATAAATTTCTCCTTTTTCAGGTGTAATTTGTGAATTTATAATATTATGAGAACTCGCAACCACTTTTCCTTCTCTTACAAAAATTCTGATAATTACAGCTTTTTTATTAAATATTTCAACTACAAAAACATCAATATCTTTAAGTTTAACTAAATCTACATTTGAATAAATTTCAGCTTCATTTATTGCTTTTATTCTGTCTCTTATTTCAGCAGCTTCCTCAAATTGCAAATTTTCAGCAAACTTATTCATTTTTCTTTCTAAAATTTTTATAATTTTTTCCTTATTATGGATAAGTTTAATTGCTTTTTTTACTAATTTCTTATATTCATCTTTTGTTATTTTTCCTTCACACGGTGCCAAACATTTACCGATTTGATGGTATAGACAAGCTTTTTTTCCTTTTAAACAACTTTTTGACTGAACCAATGGTATTTCTTCATATATTGTTTTTAATAATGCGCTTGCTCTATTACTAAATGGACCAAAATATTTAATGTTTTTGCCTTTAATTATTTTTCTTGTAATTTCAAGCCTTGGAAAATCTTCTTCAAAATTGATATAAATATATGGATATGTTTTATCATCTCTTAATAAAATATTATATTTTGGTTTTAATTGCTTTATTAATGAATTTTCAAGAATTAGTGCATCATTTTCATTTTCTACCACTATATATTCCAATTTTTTTGCTTCACTTATCATTTTATAAATTCTAGGGCTTAAATTATCAGCTGGTCGAAAAGGATTAAATCTAAAATAACTTTTTACTCTTTTTTTAAGTGATTTAGCCTTACCTATATATAAAAGTTTTCCATTTTCATCGTAATATTGATAAACACCGGGCTTATCTGGAAGAGATTTTATTGTTTTTAGCATAACTTCCTTTTTTTATGAAATTATAACAATTGTAAAATTTTTTGTTATTATTAACAAAAAGGATTTTTATGACATTAATGGGAAATGAAGCAATTGCATGGGGATTGATAGACAATGACATAAATGTAATAAGCGGATATCCCGGTACTCCTTCCAGTGAAATTTTAACTACATACGCAAATATAGCAAAAACTAAAAATCTTGACATTTATGCAAAATGGGCTACAAATGAAAAAGTTGGTTTTGAAGTGGCTTATGCGGCAAGTATTTCAGGAGTAGACAGTGCTGTAACAATGAAACAAGTTGGATTGAATGTGGCAAGCGATGCTTTAATGAGTGCTGCATTCATTGGAAACAAAGGAGCTTTTATTATTATTGTTGCTGATGATCCAGGCTTTAATTCTTCACAGACGGAACAAGACACGAGAGAATTTGCAAGATTTGCAAGAGTCCCAGTCATTGATCCTTCTTCTCCAAAAGAAGCATATGAATTTGTAAATTTAGCGAAAAAATTATCAAAAAATTTTGAAATTCCTGTTATTTTAAGAAGCGTTATGAGAGTTTCCCATTCAAGAGAAATTGTAAACATCAAAAATAAAAATTTTAAAAAACAAATTGGAAATTTTGAAAGAAATATATCAAGATGGGCAGCCGTTCCAAGAAAAGGAAGGTTACAACAAGCTTATCAATTATTTGAAAAAATTGAAAAATTAAAAGAATATAATTTAAAATATTTGATTGAACCTAAACTTAAAAAACTTAAAAAAACAAAAAATCTGATTATTTCAAGTGGAGCTGCATACGGATATGTTAAAGAAACACTGGAAGATTTAAATCTTGATATTGATGTTTTAAAAATTGATATGCCTTATCCACTGCCAAATATGAATAATATCATTTCATCATATGAAAAAGTTTTGGTAATTGAAGAGACGTATCCTGTTATTGAAGAAGAAATTAGAAGTGAAAAAGTTTTAGGGAAAATGAATAATATAGTTCACCAAATAGATGAAATAAATAAAGAAAAAGTATTAAATGCATTAAAAAAAGCAGGATTTTATGAAGGAGAAAACATTTATCAACCTATATTTGAATCTCCTATGATAGAAAAAAGAAAACCAAATTTATGCCCCGGCTGTCCTCATAGAGATATATTTTTTGCAATAAAAAAAGTATTTAGACCAAAAAAAAGTATATATCCATCTGACATTGGCTGTTATACATTAGGTATTAATCAAGAAGCAATTGATACAGTATTATGCATGGGTGCAAGCGTATCTATGGCTCATGGATTTGCAATAACAAATTCGAATAAAACTGTAATTGCAACAATAGGAGATTCTACCTTTTATCACTCAGGCGTAGCCCCGCTTATTAATGCAGTATATCAAAAAGTAAAATTTATTTTAGTAATTTTAGATAACTCGACCGTGGCAATGACTGGAAGACAAGATACACCTGAGAGAGTAAATCCGGAAGTCGATTTAAAAAAAGTCGTTAGTGGTTGCGGCGCAGAAGTAATGGAATATTTTTATGAGCCTGATATAAATAAAACAATTAATTTTTTTAAAAAAGTAAAAGAAAAATTTAATGAAATCGAAAAACCTTTGGTTGTAATAAGCAGACAATTTTGCGTTCTAGATAAAGAAAAGGCAAAAGAAAATCTTTTAGGAATATTTGCATCAGTAGATGAAGAGAAATGTGTAGCATGTGATGTATGTACTACTCAGTTTGTATGTCCTCCTATGGCTTATAATGAAAAAGGGAAAATAGAAATTGACCCGCTGCTTTGTGTGGGATGTGGTGTATGCATAAGCGGAGTTTGTCCAACAGATGCTTTTATAAGGAGAAAGAAATGAAATACCAGATTGTAATTGCAGGTTTTGGAGGACAGGGAGTAGTTTTTTTAGTTAAGGTTTTAAGTATATGTGCGGCTAATCGAAATTTGAAATTTTTAGGAACGGAAAATCATGGAATGAGCCAAAGAGGAGGAAGTGTTAGCTCTCATATCAAAATAGGGGATTTTCATAATCCATTAATTGATTATAATCAGGCTGATTTGCTAATTGGACTTGATAAAAACGAAACTTTGATTAATTTACCTTTTCTTAAAAAAAATGGAAGCGTTGTAGTAAATGCCGATATTTTTCCTGATATTAAAACCGAAGTTTTTAGTATTGATGCAAATAAATTAGCTGAAAGAGGAGTTTTTGATGCAAAAGG
>JALWNI010000043.1 GCA_027083695.1 Nautiliaceae bacterium
TATTTATATTATGAATATCTAATTCCAAAATCATGGAAAAATCCAGATAAAAAACATTTTGAAAAATTAACTAATAGGATAAATCAATGCTTACAATGACAATTTTAGTAAAAAACGAAGCAGATATAATAGAAAAAAACATAAGATATCATGCTAAAAAAGGTGTTGATAATTTTGTGGTAATGGATAATAATTCAACTGATGGCACAAGGGAGATTTTAGAAGAACTTAAAAAAGAATATGAAATTACAATAATTGATGAAAAAGGAATTTACAATCAGGCTAAATGGATGACAAAACTAACTCATATAGCAAGAAAAAAATATAATCCCTCTTGGCTTATACCAAATGATGCGGATGAATTCTGGTATAGCGAAAAAAGCCTTAAAGAGACCATAAAATCAAAAAAAAGAGTCTTAACAGTTGATAGATTTAATTTCCTGCTTCAAGAAAACAAAAAGTGGTACGAAAGTGAAGTGAGAGTCGAAAACCCCGTTTTTTACCGTAAAAATACTCAATTAAGCGCTGAGAAAATTTCAATTGTTTTAACTAAAATTTCACCAAAAGTAATAATAAACCCAAAAGGTCTTTTGTGGATAAGGGGTGGAAACCACAAAGCGCTTAATATTTTTGATTTTAGAGATTATTTCAGACATTATGATAAAATAAAAAGATTTGAAAAAATAAAAGTTTTTCATTTTCCTATAAGAAGTTTTGAACAATTTAAAAAAAATATAGAAAACAGAAAAAAGCTACTTGAAAACGGTGCAAAAATGGGACCGCATTATAAAAGATGGGTTAAACTTTTAAATGAAGGAAAACTTGAAGAAGAGTTTTATAATAATCTGGTATTTAAAAATGAAGAGATAAAAGTTTTAGAAAAATATGGAATTGTAGTAAAGGATAAGTTTTGTTCAAATTTTTAAAAGAGTATTTGTCATATTATAAACATTATAAAAAAGAGATATTTTTTGCAATTATTGGAATGTTTTTAGTCTCAGGTGCCACTGCTGCTATTGCATGGCTTATAAAACCAGTGCTTGATAAAATTTTTATAGAAAAAAATGAAACAATGCTTTATATTCTGCCACTTGCAATAATTTTTGTATTTTTCCTAAAAGCGTTAGGAGCGTTTTTACAACAGTATTATGTAACCTATATAGGTGAAGATATTGTAAGGCAAATTAGAAATAAATTTTTAAAATATATAATGAATTTTGATATGGAATATTTCAAAAAAACCCATAGCGGTGAGCTTGTAAGCAGAATAATAAATGATATTAATAGAATTCAATATGCAGTTTCAAGTTATCTTGCTATGATGTTAAGAGATATTTTAATGAGTGTTTTTTTACTTGGGGTTGTTATTTATCAAAATCCAAAATTAGCTCTTTTTGTATTTATAATTTTGCCTCTTGTGGCATTTCCTATTGAAAAAATTTCTAAAAAACTAAAAAAACTCTCTCGTCAGTCACAGTCTCAAACAGCCGTTCTTAATCAACACCTAAGCGAAATATTCAAAAACATAGAAACAATAAAAGCTTATAATGCAAAAAATTATGAATTCAATAGATTTAAAGACTATAATCTTAAATATCTAAAAATCAATATGAAAACCGTTAGAAATTCAGCCCTTCTTAATCCGATAGTAGATATTGTAAGTGCAATTGTCGCTGCTATTATTATAATTATCGGAGGGAAAGAGGTAATTGATGGGAAAATGAGTGTGGGTGCTTTTTTTTCTTTTATGACGGCGCTTTTTATGATGGTTGACCCTGTAAGAAAAGTAGCTCTTACATATTCAAAACTTCAAGACGCAATAGCCGCAAATGAGAGATTAAAAGAAATATTTAACATCAAACCAAAAATAAAAAGCGGAAGTGAAAAACTTGATGAAATTAAAGAAATAGAATTTAAAAATGTATCTCTAAAATACTCAGACAAAGAAGCTCTTAAAAATATAAACTACAAAGCCGTCAAGCCAAAAATTATAGGACTTGTTGGTGATAGCGGTGGTGGAAAAAGTAGTTTTGTTAGTTTGATTGAAAGATTTTATGATGTTAGTAGTGGAGAACTTTTGATAAATGGTAAAAATATAAAAGAGTATGATATTAAAAATTTAAGAGAAAAAATAGCCTATATTCCTCAAAATATACATATTTTCAATGATACAATAGCCGCAAATATAGCCTACGGCAAAGAAATAGACGAAAAGAGAATAAAAAAAGCCCTAAAACAAGCAAATTTGCTTGAATTTGTAGAAAAACTGCCAAATGACATTTATACCATTTTACAAGAAAACGGAGCAAATCTTAGCGGAGGACAGAAACAAAGAATCGCAATAGCAAGAGCACTATACAATAATCCTGATGTCTTGATACTTGACGAAGCTACAAGTGCCCTTGATAATAAAAGTGAAGAGATTATTATGCAAACTATTAACAAACTAAATGATAAATTAGTCTTTATCGTAGCCCACAGGCTCTCAACCATAGAAAATGCAGATGAAATTCTGGTATTTAAAGAAGGTAAAATTGTTTGTCAGGGAAATAAAGAAGAACTTTTACAAAATTGTGAAGAGTTTATCAGACTTTATAAAGGACAAAAGTGAATACTCTGATATATGGATTTCACTGGAAAAGCCAGAGTGAAGCTATAAAAAATTTAGCAAAAAATAAAATTATTAATATCTCTTTTTGGATTGGAGCACACAAGGATGCTGATATTCATATAGGAAAACTTAGAAGATTTCAATTTGAAAAAAAGAATTATAAGGGATTAAATAAAGAAATTTATCAAAAAGTGTTTGATGAAGGATTTGAAACATTTGCAGATATGTTCTCACGCGTACCAACGGCTTATACTTTAACTTATCAGGAATATAAAAATATTTTTAATCTCTATTATGACTATTTTTCAGATATTTTAATTAACAAAAAAATAGAGCTTTTAATTTACTATATGCTTCCTCATTTTGGGAGTGATTATATTTTATATTTACTTGCAAAACATATGGGATTAAAACAGATTTTAATATACCAGTCTCTTGTTCCAAATAGATTTTTTTATGTCCACTCATTAGATGATTACGGAAAATTTAAAGAGATTAAAACAACTTTTTCCCATCCTTTTATCCCTATTGAAAAAAAACCTCAAAAAAAACTTTTTTATATGAAATATATAAAACCAAAATATAAAAGCTGCATAGTAAATTATTTTAAGAATTTAGGAAAATGGATTTATAGAAAACACGGATATATGAATTTTTTTGCATTTCATAAATTTTTTAAAGACTGTATAGAATTTAAAATAAACTATAATAAATATGCCAAAACAGAAGTTGATTTTAATAAAAAATACGTCTATTTCCCTCTTCAAATGCAACCAGAACTAACTACAACAACCCTTGGAGGAGTTTATAAAGACCAGCTTTTGGCAATTGAACATTTAAGAACAATACTTCCTGATAATTGGTATATTTATGTAAAAGAAAACCCAAAACAGCTTGGTCAATACAGAGACAAATACTTTTTTAAAAGATTAAATGCAATTAAAAATACTATCTATATCTCAAAAGAAGTAAATACATATGATCTACTTATAAATTCACAATTTAGCGCGACTGTTACCGGAACTGTCGGATGGGAATCAATAAGCATGGGAAAACCAACTTTAATTTTTGGAAAAGCGTGGTTTTCAAATCTTCCAGGAGTTATTAAATATTCAGATGATATTACAATTGAAGATATTTTAAATACTGAAATAAACCATAACGAACTTGAAAAAAAGTATAATAAACTTATTCAAAAAACAGCTCCTGGAATAATAGATAGAGGCTATATAGCAAACTATCCTGAATATTCGGATGAAAAAAATGCGAAAAATGTATATAATTCTTTAAAAGTAATAATTAATTCATTAAAGGAAAACAATGTTTAGCGGTAAAAATATTCTAATTACAGGTGGTACAGGGAGTTTTGGTAAAAAATACACAGAGATAATTTTAAATGAATATAATCCTAATAAAATAATAATTTACAGCAGAGATGAATTTAAACAATTTGAAATGAAGCAGAAATTTAATGATAAAAGAATGAGATATTTTATAGGAGATGTAAGAGATAAAGAGAGATTAACCCGTGCAATGGAAAATGTAGATATTGTAATACACGCAGCAGCTCTTAAACAAGTACCGGTAGCTGAATATAATCCGATGGAGTGTATCAAAACAAATATACACGGAGCACAAAACGTAATAGACGCAGCTCTTGAAAACGAAGTTGAAAAAGTAATAGCCCTATCAACAGATAAAGCGGCAGCTCCAATAAATCTATACGGTGCCACAAAGCTTGCAAGTGATAAACTTTTTGTTGCGGCAAATAATATGGTTGGAAAAAGAAAAACAAGATTTGCGGTTGTAAGATACGGAAATGTAATAGGAAGCAGAGGAAGTGTTATACCTTTTTTTGTAAATCTTATTAAAAACGGTGCAAAAGAACTTCCTATTACTCATCCTGAAATGACAAGATTTTTAATTACTCTTGAAGAAGGTGTTAGATTTGTTTTGAAAAATTTTGAGAGAATGAAAGGCGGAGAAATATTCGTTCCAAAAATCCCTTCAATGAAAATAGTTGATTTGGCAAAATGTTTGGCACCAAATCTTCCTCAAAAAATCATAGGAATAAGACCCGGTGAGAAACTGCATGAAGTTATGATTACAAAAGATGACAGAGTAATAGAATTTGAAGATCATTTTGTAATAAAACCTACAATTAATTTCGGATTTGAAGCTGATTATACAATTAATGAGCTAGGTGAAAAAGGGAAAGAAAGAGAAATAGGGTTTGAATATTCATCCGGAAGCAACGACTGGTGGCTAAGCTGTGAAGAGTTTAAAGAAAAAGCAAAAGAATTTATAAAAGATTTACAATGATTCCATATGGCAAACAAACAATTGATGAAAATGATAAAAAAGCGGTTATTGAAGTTTTAGAGAGTGATTTTTTAACAACAGGTCCTAAGGTAGAAGAGTTTGAGAGTGCTCTATGTAAATATACAGGTGCAAAATATGCAGTAGCTGTGAGTAATGGAACTGCGGCACTTCATATAAGCTCACTAATTTTGCTGGAAAAAGGTGATTTGGTTTTAACAACTCCAAACTCTTTTCTTGCTACTTCTAATTCAATTCTTTATGCCGATGCAAAACTACTATTTGTAGATATTAAAGAAGACGGGAACATTGACCTTGATAAATGTATAGAAATACTTGAAAAAAACAAAAATATAAAAGCCCTTTATGTAGTGCATTTTTCAGGAAATCCGGTTGAGATGGAAAAGCTCAAATATATAAGAGAAAAATTCAATATTAAAATTCTTGAAGATTCGGCACATGCCATAGGAGCGATATATAAAGAAGGAAAAATTGGAAATTGCAAATTCAGCAATATAGCGACATTTTCTTTTCATCCGGTAAAACACATAACAACAGGAGAAGGCGGAGCAATTTTAACAAATGATGAAGAGATTTATAAAAAAGCAAAAATCCTTAGAAATCACGGAATGGTAAAAGAAAATTTTATAAATAAAGATTTAGCTTATGATAAAAAAGGCAATCTGAATCCATGGTATTATGAGATGCAAATGCTTGGATTTAATTATAGAATAACTGATTTTCAGTGTGCTTTGGGATTAAGTCAGCTTAAAAAGCTTGATAAATTTATTGAAAAAAGAAAAAAAATCGCCCAAAAATACGATAAGGCCTTTGAAAATTCAATCATAAACCCTCTTTATCCGTTTAATGAAAATAGCAGCTATCATCTGTATGTGGTAAGAGTGGATTTTAAAAAACTAAATATCACAAAAGCCGAGCTTTTTTATAAAATGCGTAAAGAGGGAATTTTTTTACAACTGCATTATATACCTATTAATCTTCAACCGTATTATAAAAATTTAGGATATGGAGATGAAAATCTGCCAAATACATATAAATATTATGAAGAAGCTTTTTCTTTGCCGATATATCCGAGTTTGAGTGAAGAAGAACAAAACTATGTAATAGAAAAATTAAAGGAAAATTTACAGTGAATCTCTGTATTATCCCGGCCCGCGGAGGCAGTAAAAGAATCCCGCGAAAAAATATAAAAGAATTTTGCGGAAAGCCTTTAATTACTTATTCAATAGAAACAGCTAAAAAAAGTGATTTATTTAATAAAATTGTAGTATCAACCGATGATGAAGAGATAGCTAAAATCAGTGAAAATTTAGGAGCTAAGATTCTTTGGCGTCCAAAAGAACTTGCAGATGATTTTTCTTCAAGTGTTGATGTATTTGAACACGCTATAAATGAACTTAATAAAAATAATGAGTTTAGCTATGCCTGTATGATTTATCCAACTGCTCCGTTTTTACAAGTTGAATATTTAAAAAAAGGATTACAAGAGCTTAAAAAAAGTGATGCTTGTTTTAGCTTTTCAGCCACTACTTATGATTTTCCAATTTGGAGGGGGTTTGAAATAATTAACGGCAAAGCAAAAATGATTTTTGAAGAACATATGAGCACAAGAAGTCAGGATTTAAAAGAAGCATATCACGACGCAGGACAATTTTATTGGAAAAAACTAAGTTGCCTTGAAAAATTTCACTTTAATGGAAGTTTACCTATAATCATTCCAAGATATTTAGTTCAAGATATCGATACTATGGAGGATTTTATTAGGGCTGAGAATATGTATAAAGTTTTATTCCAAAATGAATATGATAAATGGAATGAATTAAAACAAAAATTAAATAAAAAAAATCGTTATATAGATTTGAAAGAAAGAAAAATATTTTTAGTTGCTGTTGGTAAAAATATAGGAGTAGAAAGTTATGGGAAAGGTGAGTTATTTTTAAGACCTGTATTAGTTTATAAAAAACTGGGTAGAGACTATTTTTTAGGAATTCCTCTAACAAGTAAAGAAAAAAAAGGTAACTATTTTTTTGAGTTTGAATTTGTTAAAAATAAAAAAAGTTATGCAATGTTTAATCAAATCAGAACATTCAGCTCAAACAGAGTAATTAAATTTATGGGGAGAATTTCAAGAAAAGATTTTCATTTATTAAAAAAAGCATTTATTAACTTCATTACCACCTAAAAAGGTGGCGGGCGCCTTCCCTAAAAAGGGTGGCTAATTTATAAATGTATTATACCATAAGGAGAAAAAAATTACAATACTAAGAATTGATTTTTCATCTAAAATTGGGCTTGGTCATTTAAAAAGACAAGAAGCATATATTCAAAGAAAAAATATTAAAAATTTAGTAATTTTATGCAAAGAGTGTGATGAAAAACTAACAAAACTTCCTGTTATAAAAATAAAAAATGAAGAAGAGTTTTTTGAAAAAGTAAAAGAATTAAATCCAAAAGAAGTAATTGTTGATAATTATAATTTCACATATGAAAATGAAAAAAGATTTAAAGCTCTTTTTCCTCATATAAAACTAACTGTATTTGACGATACTTATGAAAAGCATTTTGCAGATGTTATAATTAATCATAATTTAGGAGTAAAAAAAGAGAAATATGAAAATCCTGAGATTGTAAAAATAATAAAACCTTTAATAAGAAGTGAATTTAAAAAAATAAAAAAAAGAAAATTTAAAAAAGAAGGAATTTTTATTTCACTTGGTGGAAGTGACAGCAAGGAACTTACTTTAAAAATATTAAAAATATTAAAACCTATAAAACCAAAAGTAAATTTATATATCACCTCAGCCAATAAAAACTTAGATAAAATAAAAAAATTTGCTTTTTTAAACAGATGGGTTAATTTACATATTGATGAAGATGTGGCAATTGGAATGGCAAAAAGCGAATTTGGGATAATTACTCCAAGTGTAATAAGCTATGAAGCAATTTATATGAATTTAAATTTTTTAGCTATAAAAACAGCCGATAATCAAAAAGAAGTAGCAAAATACTTAAAAAGAAAATATAAGGTTTTAAATGAAAACAAAATTAACAAAATTCCAAGACTTATCCCTAGAAGAAAAAAAAGAGGTATTAAAATGGAGAAATCATCCAGAAATTAGAAAATGGATGCTTGATAAAAAAGAAATATCTCTTGAAAATCATCTGAAATTTATTCAAAATTTGCCAGAAAACAGAATTTATTTAAAAGTCGGAGATTTAGGAGTTATTAATTTTAAAATTATTAATGACATGGCAGAACTCGGACTTCATAAAAATCCAGCTAAAACAAAAGTTGGTAAAATTTTATTAAATGAAGCCATAAATTATGCTTTTAATAATTTAAACATAAAAAAAATAATTCTCTATGTATTGGAAGATAATATCAAAGCTATAAATTTATACAAAAAATTTGGATTCAAAGAAATTGATAAAAAGGATAATATTATAAAAATGGAGCTTAGAAATTTAAAACATTGACTAAATAAAACGAAACAATTGCAAATTTCAACGAAATAAAGGCGTTAAAAAAAAGCATTTCGTCTCTTGCGAGTTAATGCTTTTTAGCCTTTATGAAGTATTAAAAAATTTGCACTTTTTGTTGAGTGTATTTAATCAATGTTAGATAAAGGATAGTTATGAAAATAGGGAAAATTGATACAGATAAAAAAGTTTTTATAATAGCAGAGCTTAGTGCAAATCATAATCATTCAATTCAAATAGCAAAAGATACAATTTATGCTGCAAAAGAATCAGGTGCTGATGCAATAAAACTTCAAACCTATACACCTGAATGGATGACAATAGACTCTAAAAAGGATGATTTCTTAATAAAAGGCGGAACCCTTTGGGATGGAAAGAATCTGTTTGAACTATATAAAGATGCAATGATGCCTCTTGAATGGCATGAAGAGCTTTTTAATTATGCAAGAAATTTAGGGCTTGAAATTTTTAGCTCTCCTTTTAGCAAAGAGGCAGTTGATTTTTTAGAAAAGTTTAACCCTCCGGCTTATAAAATAGCTTCGTTTGAAATAACGGATTATGAATTAGTTGATTACACGGCAAGTAAAGGCAAACCAATAATAGTCTCAACCGGAATTGCCAACTTTGAAGATATACAAAATGCCGTTGATACTGCAAAAAATCGTAATGTTGCAATAGCCCTTCTAAAATGCACCTCAGCCTATCCGGCACCAAGAAGTGAAGTAAATCTTAAAACAATACCAGCACTTAAAGAAATTTTTAATGTAACTGTTGGATTTTCCGACCATACTCTTGGAATCTCAGCTCCCGTTGCGGCTGTTACAATGGGGGCTAGAATAGTTGAAAAACATTTTATTTTAGATAAATCAATTGATTCACCTGATAAAGATTTCAGCCTAACACCAAAAGAATTTAAAGAAATGGTCAGTGCTATTAGAGAAGTTGAAGATATGATAGGAGAGGTTAATTTTAAACCAAAAAAAGGAAGAGAATTTGCTAGAAGCCTATATGTAGTTAAAGATATAAAAAAAGGAGAAAAATTCACTCGTGAGAATATAAGGGCGATCCGTCCCGGATTTGGTCTTCATCCAAAACATTTGCCTGAAATACTTGGTAAAATTGCATGTAAAGACTTAGAAAAAGGTACTGCGCTAAAATGGGAGTATGTAGGTGATTGATTATTTTTTTCATAAAGTAAATCCAAAAAACATAAAAATTTCTATGGTGATGATTGTAAAAAATGAAGAAGACATTATTAAAGAGAATATTATTTTTCATTCCAAATTAGGAGTGGATAATTTTGTAATTCTTGATAACGGTTCAACGGATTATACTTATGATATTTTAAAAGAACTGAAAAAAGAGTATGAAATAACTCTTTTACAAGACACAGGAGTATTTCATCAATCTAAACTGACTACCAAAATTACAAAAACAAAAAAAAAAAAGTATAATCCGGACTGGATAATTACCTCTGATGCAGATGAATTTTGGAAACCAATTAATACAAAATCATTAAAAGAGGTTTTAAATTTTAAAGGAAGTATTTTACAAATTCCAAGAAACAATATGATTTTATACGAAGGTCTTAATACTTGGAAATATTCCGAATATAGAGTTGCAAATCAAATATTAAGTATGGAAGATTATGAAAATTTAAATATCCAGCTTGGAAGAATAGGCAGAAAAGTTATTGTAAATCCCCACGGATATTTCAAAACAAATTCAGGTAATCACAGTGCGGAGCACATAGGCTTTTGGGCAAAAAAAGAGTATAAAAAAATAAGAGTTTATCACTATCCTATAAGAAGTTTTGAACAATTCTTAATAAATGCAAAAGTGAGAATTGACGCAATGAAAAAAGGAGCAAAAATGGGTGCCCATATTAAAAAATGGGCCAAACTTTTAGAAGAAGGAAAACTTGAAGATGAATTTTACAATAAACTTCTTTTAAATGAAGAAAAAATAAAATGCTTATTAGATTTAAATGTATTAAAAAAAGATACTTCAATAAAGGAATTATTTGAAAAATTTAATATCTAAATATAAAGGAAATATTCTTTTTGCTTTTTATTTTACGGCTTTGTTATTGATTCCTGATTTTATAGCAGATATTTTTTGGCATGGATTTTATGAAATTACACCTTATAGAACTCCAAAAGAACTGCTTGCTACATTTTTAATAGGATATCTTTTAAGTTTTGCACCAAAAATATTTACCACAATAGTTACATCAATTTTTTTACTTTTTGCTTTTATAAGTATTGGATTTTACGCTTATTTTCATACTTACATAATGCCGTTTGATTTAGTAGTTTTAAACAATTCATCCGATATTAAAGATATTTTTTATTCATTAAGCTCAATTGAAAATATTGTTGTTTTACTTTTAACTGCGTGGATTATTTTAACTCTATTTACCTATTTTTTATTAAAACAATTAAATCCAAAAACAAAAAAATTTGCTATTCCTCTATTTATTTTAACATTAATTGTCTATCCATATTTTATAAATAAAAAAGCAAATATCTATCTTGCAAATTTTACTCATTTTAGCTGGTTTAATACATTAAATACAATTTATCTTGCAGGATTAAAATCTCTAAAACCTCTTCCTCATCATCACTATAAGCCATATATCGTAAAAAAAATAGATTCTGGAAAACCGATAGTTATTATGATTATGGGCGAGAGTATGAATGAGAGATATATGCATCTTTTTGGATGGAGAGATAAAAACACTCCTTATCTTGATAAATTAAAAAATGACCCTCATTTTATTTATAAAAAAGCTATTAGCTGTTCTGTTAGAACAATATGCTCTGTTACTACATTTTTTTATAACAAAAGAGAGCCTGATAATATGGCACTTCTTAGAACCAATAAAACAAATATTATGAAACTCGCAGATGAAAATGGTTATAAAACTTATTGGCTCAGTATGCAAAGCGATGTTAGTTTAATATCTAATGTATTTAATTTTGCAGATTATAAAAAATTTGTATGGCAATTTAAAAGAAAATATGATGATGAGCTTATAAATGCTCTTGAAAAAATTCCATTTAACAAAAATAAAAAAACATTTGTAGTTTTACATCTAAAAGCAGACCACTCTCCATATCTAAAATATGTCCCAAAAAATTTCTATAAATTTTCAAAAAAAGACTCAAAAATTTGGGCATATGATGATGCAATTTATTATACAGATTATGTAATTTATAAAATAATTGAATATATGAAAACTCATTATAAAAATTTTGTAATCTATTTTACATCAGACCATGGAGAAATGATGGGATTCCCTTGGGAACATGGAAGAAGAGGACACTCTCAACTTGTATGGGGGGATACGTATGTTCCATTTCTCTATTATAGTGATAAATATAATAAAAATCTTCCAAAACCGATATATAATCATTATCTAATTTCAAAAATGTTAACAAGAGATTTGGGATATGAGATCATAAATCCAAATGATAATGGAACTTACTTTGTAAATGGTGTTCAAATAGATGGAAGTGCTGGATGGATGCAGTATAAATTAAAAAACACTCTTCCACCAAAACTAATCAAAAAGGTTACATATTGAAAAAAAAGTATAATTTATTCAAAAATGCCTTTTATGCATTTAGTGGGCTTTGGTTTTTACTTAAAGAAAGAGCATTTCAGCTTGAATTATTATTTATTATTCCTTTACTTATTTTACTATTTTTCCTTCATTTAACCCCTCTTCAAAAATCAATAATGGCCGGAAGTTTAATTTTGATTTTGATTGTAGAAGCGCTTAATACCGCGGTTGAGAGTGTTGTGGATTTGGTTACAGATGAATGGCATATTCTGGCCAAAAGAGCAAAAGATATTGCAAGCGCGGCTGTTTTATTATCTTTAATTCAAGCTGCAATTATTTGGGGAATTAATTTATTCTCTTTTTAAGATTTTATCATATAAAAAGTCTGCTAATTTATTTGATTTATAACTCTTTTCTATAATTTCCCTATTTTTTAAAAACCAATCTAAAAAGTCCTCTTTTTCATTATAAAGTTCAAAAAGTTTTTTTATTCTTCCGGCTTTTGTAAAAGCTAAATATCCATATTTTAATTTCAACTCTTTTTTTATTGCTTCAAATTTATCTTTTCCATTTAAAATATGATACAAAACTGCTACAAATCCACTTCTATCTGCCCCTGCCTTGCAATGAAAAAGAAGTGGTTTTTTAGCATTTTGAAGTAAAAATATTAATTTTTCAAGCTCTTCTTTTCTAATTTTATGAGGAGAGCGAGAAAGAAGCGAAACTGTATAATATTCAACTCCTAATTTTTCACAAATCTCTTTTTCTTTTTTATACAAATAATTTTTATTATTTCCTCTAAGATTTATTATCGTTTTAAAATTATACTTTTTAATAAGCTTTTTAAGCTTCCAAGGAGTAAGCTGAGCACTTCTATACACTCCCTCATCCACTTTTGATAAATTAGTCCAAAAAAGATTTATAAAATTATGCTCTTCCGTAATGATTTTAAAAAATTCACGCAAGGTTTTCTAACCTTTTTATAAGTTTTTCAGGTGTAAGAGCATAATTTGGCTTGTAATTTCCGGCAATTGAGTGTGCGAGACTTGCCATCATTGTGGCTTTAAAAGGATGATATCCCTGAGCCAGCAAACCTCCAATCATTCCCGCAAGCACATCTCCGCTTCCGCCTTTTGCAAGAGCAACGCTTCCAAGCGGATCGATATGAAGTTTTTTATTAAAAGCGATAATTTTATTTGCTCCTTTAAGAAGCAAAACCACTTTTGGATATTTTTGGCTAAATTCTTCTGAAAGTTTAAATCTATTTTTTTGAATTTCATCAGTAGAAAACTCTCCAAATCCTAAAATTTTAAGAAGAGAGGCAAATTCTTTTGGATGAGGAGTAATGACAATTTTATTCTTATTTAAAAACTCTTTAATCTCTTCTTTATAAAACATATCGGCATCAATTACCATAGGCACATTCATATTCAATAACTTTTCAATTTCATCATCAAAATAATTCCCCATTCCCATACCAAAAGCAAGTGCATTAAAATGAGACTCAATCTTTTCACTAAACATAATTTCATAAGGAATATTAAAATATTCATGACTTACAACACTAACAAGCCCGCATCCGAAATTAAAAGCAGCTTTACCGGCAAGTACCGCGGCACCCTTTTTATCCCCCGCCAAAACTCCAAGATGCCCGTATGTTCTTTTATGTGCATTTTGTTTTTTTCTAAAAGGAAGTACTAAATCCTCTCTCTCCCATACATGATAATCGCTCCTTCCTCTGTATTTTGCAAAGCTGACTCCTAAATCTGCTCTTATAATTTCTCCAACATAATCTTTTGCCGCGTCGCTATACAGACTTAGCTTCTCAGCCCCCATTGTTACAGTTACATCAGCTCTGAATGCCACGGGTCTCAGATTCCCCTCATCATCAATTCCTGTGGGAATATCGCACGCTATTTTTAAAGCGTCTATATTATTCATTTTTTTAATAAGACATACCAAATCCTGAGACAAATCCCTTTTAAGTCCGCTTCCAAAAATTGCATCCACCAAACACTCGCATTTCTCATAAGTCTCTTTAACTCCCCCGCCAACTGCAAGAAATCTTTCAAGCTGTAATTTTGCCATCTCGGATTTCGCCCCGAGTGGCAGATAAAGATTTATTTTATACTCTCCTAACAGTATTCTTCCAAGAGTAATCCCATCAGCCCCGTTGTTTCCGGGACCTGAAACTATATTTACGGTGCTGCCTTTTTTAACTCTGCTTTTTATCACATCCGCCATTGCATTTGCAGCATGTTCCATTAAGATATCTTCTGTCAGTTTATATTTCTCATAACACTTTTTATCAAAAGAATAGACTTCCCTAAAAACCGGCTTCATTTCCCCTCCTTCTATATTTAAAGGATTTTAGCAAATCTTCTTTGTTTATTTTATCTCTTTTATTTAAATTTGCAACCGTTTTAGCCACTTTTAGTATATTAAATTCGCTTCTTTTGCTTAAAGAAAAGTTTCTTATTGCCTTTAAAAGAATATCTCTTGCACTCTTTTCAATACTAAACTCATAATTTTCAGAAAGATTTGAATTAAATTTCCCTTTTTGCATCTCAAATGCTATTAAAACCTTCTCAAACATCTCTTTGCTCGAAACTGTGGAAGTATCGTCATCTTCAAGCATTTGATGATAAATCTCTATCCTGTCATAAAGAGGCTCGCTTATTCTATTTTTATATCTTCTGATTTCCAAATCAGTACACCTGCATTCTTTGCTGCTTAGCAAATTACCGCAAGGACAAGGATTCATCGCTGCCGCAAAAAGAATATCAGTTTCATATTCCACTTTATTGTTTACACGGCTTATTAACATTTTTTTATCTTGAAGTGGAAGTCTTAAATTTTCCAAAACATCTTTTTGAAAATGAGGAAACTCGTCAAAAAATAAAATACCTTTATTTGCAAAAGCAATCTCTCCAATTTTCGCACCCCTGCTTCCACCTCCAAATATCGCGGCTTTTGTGGAACTGTAATGCGGGCTTCTATATGGTCTTTGAGGAGAAAAATCAACTTCTTTACCTTCAATCGCTTTTAGTTTTTCAACTTCAAGTATCTCTTCTAAACTCATTGGAGGCAAGATATATCTGAGTCTGTTTATTATCATAGATTTGCCGACTCCCGGAGAGCCTTCAAATAAAATATTATGAAACCCGGCAGCACTTATCAAAGCTGCTTCTTTTGCCTGTGCCTGGCCTATTACATCTTTGAAATCAAGCTCAAAATCACTTTTGTAATAATATTTTTTACCTTCGATTTTTATATAATCGTAATTAAATTCATCGTTTTCTATTTTTTGAGGATTAAACTCGTTAAATTCGCTTAAATGAGAAAAAGGATATATCTCAATTCCCGGGATTTTTGATACTTTTTTAGCCGATTCAAAAGGAATAATCACTTTTTTAGGCTTCAAGGATAAAATAATAGGAAAAATCGAATTGGTATCTTTAATCCTGCCGTCAAGCCCAAGTTCTCCCAATACCAGATATTCATCAAGACTTATATCTTTATTGTGGAACAAAATACTAAGGGCTATGGGCAAATCAAAATGGCTACCTTCTTTTTTAAGGTCTGATGGGGATAAATTTATAACGATTTTTAAAGGGGGAAATTCAAAGTCGTTATTAAGCAGAGCTGACTTTACCCTTTCTTTGCTCTCTTGAATAGACTGAGACCCAAGCCCAACAATCGAAAATCCGGGCAAAGCTCTTGTGAAAGAGCTCTCTACTTCTACATTTTTGGCAATAAATCCATCAAGTGTGGCTGAATTTATTTTTTTCGTTTTTTGAGTAATTTTTTCCACTCTTTTTCAAACTTTTTGCGTTTTATATAATCAAGTCTCTCTACAAACAGATGCCCATCCAGATGGTCGGTTTCATGCTGAAATGCCACACTCAAAAGTCCGTCGGCATCCATAATATGTTCTTTGCCGAACCTGTCAAAAAACTTAACTTTTACTTTTTCGTATCTCTCAACCTCATCAAAGTATTCAGGTACCGAAAGACAGCCTTCTTTATCTTTTTGAGTCCCTTCCCACAATAAAAATTCAGGATTTATTACTTCAATAAGTGTGTCTTTACTTTGTTTGCCTTCTTCATCTCCAAGATCTATTAAAAGAGCACGAATAGGTACGGCCACCTGAATGGCTGCAAGTCCTACTCCATTTTTAGCAACCATAGTTTCATACATATCATCAAGTAATTTATGAAGTTCACTATCAAATCTCTCCACTGGACGAGAAATTTCTTTTAATATTTTATTCGGATACGTAACAATATCTAAAATGGCCATCATTCCCCTTCTACTATATATAATTTATTCTCTTTTTCAGCTTTTTTCAAAGCATTTTTGCATTTTTCAAAATACTCCTCAGCTAAAAGCTCAGGTTTTAAATCACATATTGTTCCTACGATTTTTATTTCAATTTCATTACCTTCAATAAATACAGAAGAATTGCTTATCATATCAGAGATTCTCTCAATTGTTTTCTCAGCTCCTATTATATCAGTGTGTTTTAGAAGCATAGCAAAAATACCTTCTCCAAGATGAGCAATCACATCTGTTCGTCTTGAAGTTTTAAGAAGAATTTTTGCAATACTTCTATTTACAACAGTAACAGATTTTTTCAACTTAAACTCTTTTAAAATTTTATCACTGACTTTTATAGTAATTAAAGAACTTTTATGTGAGAATTTTTTAATTAATTTTACTTCATTTTCAAGAAGTTTTTTAAAATATTTAACATTATAAACTCCATAAATCATATCAAAAGTAGTATTACTTTCAATATCTTTCATTAATTCAACATTTTTTGAATAAAGCTCTTTGATTTCTTTCAGCTCTTTATCCATATTTGATGAAATTTTGGTGATTTTAGCATCAATATTTTTAAGATATTTTTCTACTGTTTTTGGAGACGCTAAATGTGCCATTTGTGAAATAGAATCTTGTAATAATTTTTTTAGCGTAGAAGAGAGTTTATACATTAAAGCAGTTTTTTGAAGTATCTCTTTTGAATATTTAAATGAAAGTTTCAGTTTTTTTTCTAATTCAAGATTTTTATCTAAATCATCACTATCTTCAAGCGATATAAGCTCATATACTTGTTTTTTAAACTCAGCCGGCTCATCTTCAAGCATATTAAAAAAATAGAGCGTATAATTAGAAGGAATAGGGGGAATTCCTTCCTCCATAAGTTTGTCTAAAACTGTTTTTGCAAATTTTTCAATAGGAGATATTGGCTCATTTAAATCTTTTACTGTGTAATTTGAATATTTTTCTTCCATTAATCTTCTCTTTTTTTAAGTACCTTATCAATCAATCCATATTTAAGTGCTTCTTCTGCACTCATAAAGAAATCTCTTTCAGTGTCTTTTTCTATCTTCCTTACACTTTGGCCTGTGTTTTCAGCCAAAATTTTATTAAGCTCTTTTTTCATTCTAAGAATTTCTTTTGCATGTATTTCAATATCAGTAGCCTGTCCTTGCGCACCTCCAAGAGGCTGATGTATCATAATTCTTGCATGAGGAAGTGCAAATCTTTTGCCTTTTGCGCCGCTACTGAGTAAAAACGCACCCATACTAGCAGCCTGTCCCATACAGATGGTTACAACATCAGGCTTAATATAATTCATAGTATCATAAATAGCAAATCCGCTTGTTACAACTCCTCCGGGAGAATTGATATAAAGATATATGTCTTTTTCAGGATTTTCCGCTTCCAAAAATAACATCTGAGCTACTATTATACTTGCCACATGGTCGTTAATTTCGCCTTGTAGCATAATAATTCTATCTTTAAGCAAGCGAGAGTAAATATCGTATGCTCTCTCGCCTCTTCCAGTTTTTTCAATTACAGTAGGAACTAAAATACTCATTATTTACCAGCCTTTTCTTCAAGTAGTTTATTAAGAAGTTTCTCTTCCACAAGGTTCATTTTAAGCACTGGAAGCAAATTATTTTCCTGATAATATTTCATAAGTTCTTGTGGATTTTGTCCTTGCATTAACGCTTCATAAAACAATACTTGTGAAAGTTCTTCATCACTTACAGTTACATTTTCTTTTTTAGCAATTTCATCAATGATAAATGTAAGTTTTACCCTGTCTTTTGCTTCATTTTTAAATTTATTTCTAAATTCTTCAAGTTTTTCAGGATTTTCTTGAAGTTCTTTAATTTCAGCAGGAGTTAATTTTGAAGCTTCATTATTTACCATTACATCAACCTCTTTTTCCACAATTCCTTCTGGAATATCAATTTCATATTTTTTAACCAGACATTCGAGAATTTCTTCTTTTTTAGGAGCAAAAACTTCTGCTTTTTTTCTATTTTCAATATTTGTTTTAATATAGTTTTTAAGAGTTTCAACTGTCGCATTTTCATCATTTAGATATTTTTTTGCAAGCTCGTCATTAATTTCAACTGGAACTTTTTCTTGGATTTCTTGAAGAGTTACATCAAATTCAGCTTCTTTCCCTGCAAGTTCTTTTACATAATTTTCAGGAAATTTCACTTTTATTCTTTTGCTCTCTCCTACTTTCATACCCTCTATTTGCTCTTCAAATCCCGGAATAAAACTTCCGCTTCCAAGTTCAAGCGGATACGCTTCGGCACTTCCGTTTTCCATCTCTTTACCGTCTACATAACCTTTGAAATCGATTACTGCAATATCGCCTTTTTCAGCCACTTGCTTATCACTTACTTTTGTAGTTGCGTTTTCTTTTGCTATTGCATCAAGCTCTTCTTGAATCTCTTCTTCACTTGCTTGTGGAATTTCAACTTCCGGAATACACTCTTTATATTCTTCACCTATATTTATTTCAGGTTTTGTATATACTTTAATTTCTACTTCTATACTATTTTCTTTTTTATCAAATTTTACAACCTCAGGCTCTCCTAAAATCTCTTCAACACCAAGCTCTTTAATGCCCTCATCTAAAATATCTTTAAGAAGTTCGTTAATAGCTTCTCTTTCGATATCAGCATCATAAAGTTTTTTAACGGCTTTTACTTTTCTTTCAAGCGCTTTTGGAGGAAGTTTTCCTTTTCTGAATCCCGGAACATTTGCATCTTTTGCGATTTTTCTTGCAACTTTGTCTTTTTTTGTTTCAAGCTCTTGATTTTCAATATTAGCTTTGATTATACTATTAGCAGAATCTAATTTTTCAACATTTACCATTAATAATCCCTTTTTTTAAGGGTATAATACCAAAAATTTTAAAGGATAACAATGAGTGTCGATTTAGAAAAAATAGAACTTGCCACCAAAATGATTCTTGAAGCCATTAAAGAAGACCCGCAAAGAGAAGGTCTTGTTAAAACACCAAGAAGAGTAGCGAAATCTTTTGAAGAAATTTGCAGCGGATATTTTAAAGACCCAAAAGAAGTCCTTAATGATGCTTTATTTGAAAGTACAAATAATGAAATGGTAGTTGTAAGAAATATTGAATTTTATTCTATGTGCGAACATCATATTTTGCCTTTTTTTGGAAGAGTACATGTTGCATATATTCCTGATAAAAAAGTAGTTGGTCTTTCTAAGATACCAAGAATGGTTGAAGTTTTTGCAAGACGCTTACAAATACAAGAACAGTTAACAGAACAAATTGCAGATGCAATAATGGATGTAGTAAAACCAAAAGGAGTAGGAGTGGTAATACACGCAAGACATATGTGTATGGAAATGAGAGGAGTAAAAACAAAACATTCTTATACTTCAAGTTCAGCTCTAAGAGGTGTATTTTTAGAAGAAAAAACAAGAGAAGAATTTTTTAACTTAATAAACGCACCAACTCAAAATCATTTCTAATGTTAAAAAATATAAAAAACAAAATCAAACAAAACCAGCTCTCAAAACCTTTTGGTTTTGTGACAAAAATTACACCATTAAATGTTATTGGAAATTCGTTAAATGTATCAATTGGTGATTTAGTCACTATAAAATCTAACGAAAAAAATATTTTAGGTATGGTTACAGCTGTAAGTGAAAATGATTTTGTAATTACTCCTTTTTCTTTTACAGAAGGTATTAAAATAGGAGATAAAATATATTTAGATGAAAATGGAATGAAAATCCCAGTTGGAGAGAGTCTTCTTGGAAGAGTGGTTGACCCGTTTATGCGTCCAATTGATGGCAAAGGACCCATAATATACAAAGAAAAAATCCCTATTATGCAAAAGCCAATATCTCCACTTAAAAGAGGGATAATAAATGAGCCGTTTCCTACCGGAGTTAAATCCATTGACGGAGTCTTGACATGCGGAAAAGGACAAAAGGTAGGTATTTTTGCAGGAAGCGGTGTTGGAAAATCCACACTTATGGGAATGATTGTAAAAGGAAGCAAGGCTGATATTAAAATAATTGCATTAATTGGTGAGAGGGGTAGAGAAATTCCAGAATTTATAGAACAAAACCTTGATGGAGATTTAACCAATACAGTAATTATTGCGGCAACAAGTGATGATTCGGCTTTAATTAGAAAATATGGTGCATTTAGTGCTATGGCAGTTGCCGAATATTTCAAAAATCAAAATAATGATGTGCTTTTTATGATGGACAGTGTCACCCGTTTTGCAATGGCTCAAAGAGAAATTGGATTAGCATTAGGAGAGCCGCCTACAAGTAAAGGTTATCCTCCAAGCTCAATTATGATTTTGCCTCAGCTTATGGAAAGAGCAGGAAAAGAAGAAGGCAAAGGAAGTATCACGGCATTTTTTACTGTCCTTGTAGAAGGGGATGATACCTCAGCAGACCCTATTGCAGACCAAGCAAGAAGTATTCTTGATGGACACATTATTTTAGATAGAGAACTTACAGATATGGGAATTTATCCTCCTATAAATATTTTAAAATCAGCTAGCAGAGTAATGGGAAATGTAATAGATGAAACACATATGCAAAAAGCAAGAAAATTTAAAAGATTATATTCATTACTTAAAGAAAATGAAGTATTATTAAGAATCGGAGCATATCAAAAAGGAACAGATAAAGAATTAGATGAAGCTATAAATAAAAAAGAAACAATAGAAAACTTTTTAATACAATCTCCAAAAAATATTTACTCTTTTGAAGAAATTAAAAATTTCCTTTTTAATATAGTATAAGTTTTAAAAAATTTTATGAATTTCTCTTGACAATTAAAATCTTTTTTTTTATAATTTCAATCCACAAAGTAACGGAGTGTAGCGCAGTTTGGTTAGCGCACCTGGTTTGGGACCAGGGGGTCGGGGGTTCGAGTCCCTCCACTCCGACCATTTACCCATTATAAGTGATGAGCTTGCCTGAGCTTTTCACTTGTGGTGGGTGTAGCTCAGGTGGTTAGAGCACCAGGTTGTGGCCCTGGGGGTCGCCGGTTCGAGTCCGGTCATCCACCCCATTGCTCTATCTAGTTAAGCGTCCGTAGCTCAACTGGATAGAGCAACGGACTTCGGATCCGTAGGTTGTAGGTTCGAGTCCTACCGGACGCACCA
>JALWNI010000044.1 GCA_027083695.1 Nautiliaceae bacterium
GTCTATATAATTTACAAGCAAATCTTCCATCTCTTTTGCAAATGCTTTATCTTCTTTATCCGCAATAATTCCGTATGTAGTAACCCTCGGTCTTGCTATAAGTTTTTTGTTTTTCTTATCAACCTGGGCTACTATCATAATAATACCCTCATTTGCAAGTTTTTGTCTGTCAATAACCACATCGTTTTCAATCTGTTCATTTATTTGATTGTCTATATAAATTTTTCCTGTCGGAACATTTTTAACTTTTCTGACTCTTTTTGGTGTTATTTCCCACTGTTCCCCGTCTTCCATCACAAAAATATTTTCTTCGGGAGTTCCTACGCTTATAGCTGTTTCTCTGTGTTTCATAAGATGATTAAATTCACCGTGAACCGGGAAGAAATATTTTGGCTTAACAAGTCTTAACATAAGTTTTTGTTCTTCCTGGCTTGCATGTCCGCTTACATGTATCTCGCTGAAATCCTGATATGCAACTTTTGCACCTTTTTTCATTAAAAAGTTAATAAGTTGGGATACAGTAGGTTCATTTCCGGGAATTGCCTTTGCACTTATGATAATCTGATCACCTTCTTTAATTTTGACATGTCTGTGCTCATCAATCGCCATTCTATAAAGCGCACTCATACTCTCACCCTGGCTTCCTGTCGTAATAATCAAAATCTCTTCATCTTGATATTTTCCTATTTCATACGGGTCTATAAAAATATCGCGAGGCAGTTTTATATATCCTAAATCCATTGCAACATTCAGGTTTTGTTCCATACTTCTTCCGATAATACATACTTTTCTTCCAAATTTAATTCCTGTGGCTATTGCCTGATAAACTCTATGGATATTGGAAGAAAATGTACTCATAATTACTCTGCCTTTTGTTTTCATAAACAGGTCTTCAAATGTTTTACCAACTACACTCTCACTTGGTGTAACTCCCGATTTATATGAATTTGTTGAATCGCTAAACAGTGCTAAAATACCTTTTTCACCATAATATGCTAGTCTGTGTAAATCAGGAGCATATCCGTCAATTGGTGTATGGTCTATTTTGAAATCTCCTGTATGGATAATTGTTCCAACAGGTGTTTGAATAGCAAGAGAAGAAGAGTCAATTATTGAGTGTGTCATATGAATCCACTCTATTTTGAAATCACCTATTTGAATAGGAACTCTTTTTTTTACGCTTCTAAAATAGCTTCTGTATTGAAGAAGTTTATGCTCTTTAAATTTATTTTCTATCATTGCAAGTGGCAAACTTGTTCCATAAATTGGAAATTGCATTTCTTTAAATAAATAAGGCACCGCTCCAATATGGTCTTCATGTCCATGTGTAATAATAAGACCTTTTATTTTATGTCTTATTTCTCTAAGATAAGAAAAATCTGGAATTAAAATATCAACTCCATGCATATCTTCATTTGGGAAACTCATCCCACAATCAATAATAATTGCACTGTTTTGAGTTTCAAGCACTGCACAGTTACCGCCTATTTCATCAAGTCCTCCAAGAGGAGTAAATCTCACCCATCCTTTTGTATTATTATCTATTTTATTAAAACAAGTAAGTCTTGATTCATGAATTTTTTCATTTTCATCAAATGCTTTGTTTAAATCTTTAAACCATACAAAATTTTTAGGGTCTATTTTTTTATTTTGCTGTTGAAGAGGATGTTTTTTTTGAGGCCTATTTCCATTTTTCTTAATATTATTGTTTTGAATCTTTGTATTTTTTTCATTATTTTGATTTATTTCTATCTTCTCAGGCTTCAAATTTTCTTCAACTGTATTTTTGATTGCCTGTTCAAGATTTGTTTGTTCTTTTTCCATATTTACTCCTTTCTGTGGCCAATTCAGAAAAGAGCCGGAAAAAAGTAGAGCTATCTACCTGGTGAGGTCTTATAGTGTCTTCAAGCCCGAAATCGGAGGGCTTAAATTTATAAAGAGCAGATAAATTTTTTTTAAGTGTTTTTCTTGGATTTGCAAAAGCAGTTTTTAAAAATTTTGCAAAATCTTCATCATAACTGTCTTTAAATTTTTCAAACAAAATTACACTACTTATGACCTTTGGAGCTGGAACAAAAGCTCCGGGTGATATATCAAAAAGTTTCTTTACATTTGCAACACTGTGTGCCAAAATCGACAACGAACTGTAATTTCTATCACCAGGTCTGGCTGAAAATTTATCTGCAACTTCTTTTTGTATTAACACTAATATATTTTGGGCATTTTTATCTTTTAAAGCCCTTAGGATTATATTTGTAGCGATATAGTATGGCAGATTTGCAATCAAATCATATTTTTCTTCCGCCAAACTATTTTGCCAATAATCCAAAACATCACCACATTTTAATTCTAAATTTGGAAATTTTTTTTTCAAAATTTCACATAAATCACTGTCTATTTCATATGCCAGAACTCTTCTTTTTTCCAGCAACTTTTCTGTTAAATCGCCTAACCCAGGCCCAATCTCTACTATTAAATTTTGAGTATTGGGCATCGATTCGACGATTTTTTCTAAATAATGTCTATCTTTTAAAAAATTTTGCCCAAATTTTTTCTTTGCCTTGATTATACCATATCCTTTTTATTTTTTGTTAAAATTATAACAAAAAAGGTATTTTTTTATGGAATATTTTGCCAAAAGAATAATTCCTTGTTTAGATGTAAAAGAAGGAAGAGTAGTTAAAGGTATTAATTTTGTAGGACTTAGAGATGCAGGAGATCCTGTTGAAGCAGCTATAAGATATAATGAAGAAGGAGCTGATGAGCTTACTTTTCTTGATATTACAGCAAGTTATGAAGGCAGAAAACCTATTGTCAATATAGTTAAAGAAGTTGCAAAAGAAGTTTTTATTCCTTTAACTGTTGGAGGTGGAATAAGTTCTTTAAATGATATATATGATTTATTGAATGTAGGATGTGATAAAGTTTCCATAAATTCTGCCGCTGTAAAAAAACCTGATTTTATCAATGAAGGAGCAAAAAGATTTGGAAGTCAATGTATTGTTGTTGCTATCGACGTAAAAAAAATAGCTCCTAATAAATGGAATGTATTTATAAAAGGCGGCAGGGAAGATACTGGACTTGACGCTGTTGAATGGGCAAAAGAAGTGGTTGAAAGAGGTGCAGGAGAAATACTTCTAACATCAATGGATACGGACGGGACAAAAGCAGGTTTTGATATAGAAATTACCGAAAAGATTTCTAAACTTGTAAATGTGCCTGTTATTGCAAGCGGAGGTGCAGGAAAAATGGAACACTTCAAAGAAGTTTTTGAACACTCCGCTGACGCTGCACTTGCAGCAAGTATATTTCATTTCCGAGAAATTGATATAATTGATTTAAAACAATACTTAAAAAATGAAGGAGTTAGTGTTAGATTATGAAAAATTTAATTAAATTATTACTAATATTCCCACTATTTCTTTTTGGTTTTGAAGTAGTTTTTACAAAAATATATAAAAAATATGTTATTCCAAAAAAAGAAGCTGTTTTAATTAAAACTCATGTCAATAGTCTTACTTTCCCTTTTAAATTTTTTAAAATTCCTAATGGATATATTTTAATTGGAAATATGCAACAAATAAACAATTATCTTGATAATGATTTTTATGCTCCAAATGATGCAAAGTTTAAAAATATTAAAGTAGCTATTGTAAACACTGATAAAATTCAAAACAAAATTATTAATAAAATAAGATACGAATATAAACACTGTAAAATTAAACAGATTATATTTTTATCACCTGATGAAGAAAGAATCATTACTAAACCAACAGTAATTACTGAAAAATATAAAGTAATTTTAGATTGTAAGTAATGTTTCACGTGAAACAAGGAATATAATGAATATAAAAATTATTAGCAGTGGAAAAAAAGAAATATTTCCTTTCTCAATACCAATTGGCATCGGGCTAATTGATACGGCAGTAAATCTTACAAGACTTTGTCTTTTTGACAAACCAGATTTATTAATATTTATTGGCAGTGCTGGAAGTTACGGAAATCTGAAAATTTTTGACATTATAGAAAGTTCAACAGCTTCAAATATTGAACACTGTTTACTAAAAAAAGAATGCTATACTCCAATAGATAATATTATATCAGCAAATGTTTCACGTGAAACCATAATAAACTCATCAAATTATATTACTCAAAATAAAATTATTTCAGAAGCTTTCTTAAAACTCAATATAGATGCGGAAAATATGGAATTTTTTTCGGTTGTAAAAGTAGCAAAAGAATTTAATATACCGATAAAAGGTATTTTTGTAATAACAAATTACTGCTATGAAAATGCACATAAAGAATATATTGAAAATATAGATACGGCAAAAGATAAATTAATAGAATATCTAACAGAGAAAAAAATCATAAAGGAAATAAATGAATAAAAAAATATTTATGGATTATTTACCGGAAGATCTTTTAAAAATGGGAATAGAGCCAAAGTTCAGAGTTAAACAACTATATAACTGGATATATAGAAAATATGAAACTGATTTTGAAAAAATGCAAAACCTTCCAAAAGATTTAAGAGCACGATTAAAGGAAGAATTTATAGTAAATCCTCTTGAAATGGTAAATCATGAAGTAGCAAGTGATGGTACTGAAAAATTTCTTTTTAAACTTCATGATAATCACACAGTTGAGACAGTGCTTATAAAAATGAAAGATGAGAGAATAGAAAATGGAAAAGTAAAAGAAGCAAAATGGACTGTATGTGTATCAACACAGGTAGGATGTAAAGTCGGGTGTGCTTTTTGTTTGACTGCAAAAGGAGGATTTGTAAGAAACTTGTCTGCCGGTGAAATTGTCGCTCAGGTATGGTTTATGAAAAAGTTTAAAAACTTTGATGAAAACAAAGCATTAAATGTAGTTTATATGGGTATGGGAGAACCGCTTGATAATTATGACAATATGGTAAAAGCAATTAAAATTATTTCTCATCCGGACGGACTTAATATATCCACAAGAAGACAGACTATATCAACATCTGGAATTGCTCCAAAAATAGAAAAACTTGGGAAAGAAAATTTAGGAGTACAGCTTGCAATTTCTTTACATGCAGTAGATGATAAGTTAAGAGAAGAATTAATTCCTCTAAACAAAGCATATAACATTCAAAGCGTAATAGATGCAATCAGAAAATTCCCTGTTGATAAAAGAAAAAAAGTAATGTTTGAATATTTGGTTATAAAAGATGTAAATGATGATTTAAATTCGGCTAAAAAACTTGTAAAACTATTAAATGGAATTCCAAGCAAAGTAAATCTTATCTATTTTAATCCGTATCCGGGAAGTCCATATAAAAGACCTGACGAAGAAACAATGAAAAAATTTCAAAGATACTTGCTTGATAAAGGAATAACTTGTACAATTAGAGAAAGTAAGGGTATAGATATTTCAGCAGCATGCGGACAGTTAAGGGAAAAGGAGTTAGGAAAAAGGGAGGAGTAAAAAGTAAAATAAAAGGATAAAAAATGGCTGAACTCAAATATTTACCGGCAGGTATAAGACTTCATTTAAAAGAAATAATTTATAAATTGAGTGATAATTTAGAAGAATATTACTATTTTCATTTTGAAGATATCCCAACGGGTCTTAAAGCGGAAAAATTATTAAAAAACGAAAATATAAAATCAATTCCCGTCCCAGATGAGATTTTTAAAGAATGCGGTGTGGCAATTCTAAGCAAAGAAAAAGAGAAAATAAAAGCTATTCTTGAAAAAAATAACATAAATTTTGAAATATGGATAAAAGAAAAAG
>JALWNI010000045.1 GCA_027083695.1 Nautiliaceae bacterium
CATTAAATAAACCAAATGGAATTTTTTTAGTAACTGGTCCTACGGGAAGTGGTAAATCAACTACACTTTATGCTTCACTCAATGAAATAGCTAGACCAGATGTTAAAGTTATTACTGTTGAAGATCCTGTTGAGTATAAATTAAGCGGTATTCAGCAAGTGCAGGTTAATCCAAGGTCAGGTATAACTTTTGCAAGTGCACTTAGAAGTATTCTAAGACAGGACCCCGATATAATTATGATAGGTGAAATTAGAGATTTGGAAACACTGGAAATTGCAATAAAAGCGGCACTTACAGGACATTTGGTGTTATCTACGCTTCATACAAATGATTCTGTAAGTGCAATTAGTAGAATGATTGATATGGGAGCAGAACCATTTATGGTGGGTGCAGCACTTGTTGGAGTGGAAGCTCAAAGATTAGTAAGAACAAATTGTCCATATTGTCTTGAACCATACAAACCTAGTGAAGCATATTTGGAACCAATAAAAAATTTAATTAGTTCCGATACAGTCTTTTACAAAGGTAAAGGTTGTGAAAAGTGTGATATGACAGGATATCTTGGCAGAACATTAATAACAGAGATATTTTTAAACGATGATAAACTTGAAGGAATGATAGCTAAAAATAAAGAAAGAGTTGAAATATTAAGATATTTAGAATCACAAGGTTTTAAAAAAATGTTCTTTGATGGTATAATTAAAGCTAAAAATAAAATTACTACACTTGAAGAAGTATATAGGGTGGCAAAACTATGAAATATTATAAAGTATCAATATTTTATAGAGGAAAACAACAAAATTTTATCATTAAATCGTTAAATAAAGCCGAAGCTATAATTGACGCTAAAAAAAATTATAAAGGGCTTCTTATTAAAGTTGAAGAAGTTCCTATGCCTTTTAATGAAAAAGTAAAAGTATTTAAAGATATTATAAGTAATAAGTTATTGAGAAAAAAACTTCATTATCCAAGTTTTATTTCATCAATAAGAGAACTGGCTGTTTTGATTAAAGCCGGTATTTCTTTAAAAGACGCTCTTGAAGATATTGGTAAAAATACAAGGGATAGACTTATTAAAGAGATATTTTTAAAAGCAGCTGATGCTATTGACAGTGGTAAAACTCTCTCAGATGTATTTGCTGAATATGAAAATTATGTAGGTGGTATATCTCTTGCTATGATTAGACTTGGAGAAAAAACGGGTGATTTAGTAAATGCTTTAAATTATTTAGCTGATATATACGATAATATGTATCAAAACAGAAGAAAAATGATAAAAGCACTTCGTTATCCAATAATAACTTTAATAGCAATTGTAGTGGCATTTGTAATTTTAATTTTATTGGTTGTGCCGAAATTTAAAGCAATATTTGAGCAATTTCATGCAAAATTACCTTTACCTACTAGAATACTTTTAAGTATAGAAAATATTATGACAAATTATGGTTTATTAACTTTATTTATTATATTAAGTATAATTTTCTTAATAATTTTCTTTTATAAAACATCATTTAAATTTAAATATAAAACAGATCAGATTTTATTAAAAATGCCATTAATTGGTTCTATTATAGAATATGCTACATTACATAGATTTTTACTTACATTATCTTCACTTTTAAAATCAGGTATACCTCTTTTAGACGGTTTAAAAATTTCAGAAGGAATAATTGAAAATGAAGTAATAAAAAATAAAATAAAAACAATAATAAATGGTATAAATCAAGGTAGGAATCTCTCAGAAGTATTAAAAGAGACAAATCTTGTCAATTTTATTGCCCTGAGAATGATAAGTGCAGGAGAAGAATCAGGTGAGCTTGATAGTATGCTTGATAAAGCAGCTCAATATTATGAAGAGAGATTCCAAGATATTATAGAAAATATGCAAGCATCTATTGAACCTATTATGCTAACAATAATTGGTTCTTTGGTATTGTTGATTGCACTTGGAATTTTTCTTCCTATGTGGGATTTGGCAAATGCAGCAAAAAATGCATAAATTTTATTTTTCGTAAATTTCCAGATCGTCCTCGTCTTCTTTTTTCATTTTATAGTTCTTGTAATGTGGATCGTTTTCAATTTCTTTAAATTCTTTTTGAAGTTTTTTATATTCAATCCAAATATTCATAATTGCAGCTGCAATTCCCCAAAACACTCCAAGCCACAAAAGCCAGTTTTGATGAAATGTATTTTTCATCCATATGCCAATACCGATTCCCATTAAAATAGCAACAACTATTGAAATACCAAGAGAGAGTTTTTCAGCTCCCTCTACCGTTTTTCCAACTTTTCCTTTGTTTTTTGCAAATTCCGAATAATCTTTTCTTTTCACATTTGCTCCATTATATTTCGTTTGCTATTTTTTTGTAAGTATCGATAGTTTTTTCAATGTCTTCATTGTTCATAGGAGTACAGATAAATCCTGTTTCATATGCGCTCGGTGCAAAATAAAAGCCTTCTTTTAGCATTTTATTATGAAACTTCGCATATCTATTTGTATCCGATTCATTAACATCATCAAAATTTTTCGGTTTTTTAGAATTAAAGAAAAAGCCAAACATACTTCCTACAACATTGTAATTAAAATCAATTCCGTTGTCTTTTGAAATTTGCTCCAAACCTTCCATTAGTTTTTTTGCTTTCTCTTCTAAATTTTTATAAATTTCAGGATTTGCTTTTAGTTTTTTAAGCATTGCAAGTCCTGCACTCATAGCAACCGGGTTTCCACTTAGTGTTCCCGCCTGATATACTGGTCCTACGGGTGAGAGTTTTTCCATTATCTCTTTTTTACCTGCAAATGCACCAACTGGCATTCCACCTCCAATGACTTTACCAAAAGTTACAATATCCGCTTCAATTCCGTAAATATCATAACTTCCTCTAAGTGCAGCTCTAAATCCGCTCATAACCTCATCAAAAATCAAAACTGCACCGTAATGGTTGCATAAATCCCTAAGGCCTTCTAAGAATTCTTTATTTCCCGGTACAAGACTCATATTTCCGGCAATAGGTTCAATTATTACACAGCCTACATTTCCTTTTTCAAAACATTCTTTAACTGAATTTAAATCGTTATATTTTGCAAGAAGAGTGTGTTTTGTAAAATCTGCGGGGACTCCTGGTGAACTTGGTACTCCAAAAGTCGCTGCACCGCTTCCGGCACTTACTAACAAAGAATCACTATGTCCGTGATAACATCCTTCAAATTTGATAATATCGTCTTTTGCTGTGTATCCTCTTGCAAGTCTTATTGCGCTCATCGTGGCTTCGGTACCTGAATTTACGAATCTTATTAAATCAAGATGAGGAAAGAGTTCAAGTACTTCTTTTGCTAAGTCAACTTCTACTTTTGTAGGCGCTCCGAAACTGACTCCTTTTTTTACAGCTTCTATAATAGCTTCTTCAATGTCACTGTCGCAGTGGCCGAAAATCAGCGGTCCCCAGCTTTGAATGAAATCTAAATATTTGTTTCCTTCTATATCCCAGATATATGCACCTTTTCCTTTTTCTATAAATGGAGGTTCTCCTCCTACGCTTTTAAATGCTCTAACCGGAGAATTAACTCCTCCTACAATATAATTTTGAGCTTCATTAAATATTCCCATTCTTTTTCCTTTTTTGTTAAAATTATACAAAAAAAGGCTTGGTATGAAAATTGATATAAAAACTGTTGAAAAATTAGAAAATCTTTCAATGGTAGAAATTGAAGATAAAAGAAAAATGGCAGAAGAATTACAAGAAATTGTAAGTTTTGTTGAAATGTTAAACGAGCTTGATACAGATAATATTGAACCTGCATTTAGAGTACTTGATGTTGCCACTCCTTTAAGAGAAGATGAACCTGTAAAAAAAGAAATTATAAAAGATGTTTTAACTCATGCTCCAAAAGCAAAAGACGGTTATTTTATTGTTCCGAAAATTATAGAAAGTTAAGAAATGGGACTTGTTTATACTCTTGAACAACTTTTGACAAATGTAAAACAATATAATGCAAGTGATTTACATCTTAATGTAAATGCTGAACCGATGTTAAGACTTGATGGGGTTTTAACACCGCTTAATTTACCAAAACTTAAAAATGAAGATATAATTGAACTTTGTTATTCAGTACTTACCGAAAAACAAAAAGCACAGCTTGAAGAAGATTTAGAACTTGATTTTTCTTTTGAAATTCCGGGGATTGCAAGATTTAGGGCAAATTATTATTATGAAAGAGAAAATTTAGCAGCAGCATTTAGAATAATTCCAAATAGACCATTAACTCTTGATGAATTAAATGCTCCTGCAATTTTTAAAAAACTGGTAAAAAGAGAAAAAGGACTTGTATTAGTAACAGGACCTACTGGAAGCGGGAAATCTACTACACTTGCAGCTATGCTTAATGAAATAAATGAATTTTTCAGAAAACATATCATTACAATAGAAGATCCGATAGAATTTGTTCATTCTCATAAAAAGTCTCTTTTTTCACAAAGAGAGGTAGGAAGAGATACAAAAAGTTTTATTAATGCTCTAAGAGCATCTTTAAGGGAAGATCCGGATGTTATTCTTATCGGTGAGATGAGGGATAAAGAGACTATCGGGGCTGCGATTACGGCTGCGGAAACCGGACATTTGGTTTTTGCAACCCTTCATACAAATTCAGCAGACCAGACAATCAACAGAATTGTAAATGTATTCCCGGCAGAAGAACAAGACCAGATAAGAACGCAGCTTTCAATGGCTCTTAATGCCGTTATTTCACAGGTTTTGATTCCAAAAATAGGAGGCGGCAGAATTGCAGCGCATGAGATTATGATAAACACACCGGCAATTGCAAACCTGATAAGAGAAAATAAAATTCCACAAATTTACTCCCAAATGCAGTTAAATCAAGGTGTTACTGGAATGCAGACGATGAATCAAATATTAGGTTCACTTGTAAATAGACACATAATTGATAAAGAACACGCAATGGCATATTCTACAAAACCGGAAGAATTAAGGAAATTAATTGGACTCTGATTTACTTGTAAAAAATTATGACTATAAGCTCCCTGAGGAGCTTATTGCCAAATATCCAGTTACTCCACGCGATGAGGCAAAACTTTTAGTATATGATAGAAAAAAAGATAAAATCACTCATACCGTATTTAAAAATATTCTTGATTTTACGGGCGAGAGTCATTTTGTTTTTAACAATACAAAAGTTATAAAAGCCAGAATTTTTGGCAAAAAAGACACAGGAGGGAAAATAGAACTTCTTCTTAATAGGCCTTTGGGTGAAGATTATCTTGTTTATATAAGAGGAAAAGTAAAAGTTGGAACAAAACTTTATTTTAACAAAGGTTTAATTGCCGAGGTTGTTGAACTGTTGCCTGACGGAAGTAGGATTGTAAAATTTCATGTGAAAAGTGAAAAATCAAAACTGAAAAATTTAGAATTTTTGGAATTAGTTAATATTCTAGAAAAAATAGGGCATATACCGCTTCCACCATATATCAAAAGAGAAGATGAAAAAATAGATGAGATTGAATATCAAACAGTATTTGCCAAAAAAGAAGGAGCGGTTGCGGCTCCGACTGCGAGCCTTCATTTTACAAAAGAGCTTTTAGATAAAATAAAATATAAACATTATCTTACTTTACATGTGGGAGCAGGAACTTTTAAGCCGGTTGATGTTGAAAATATAAAAGAGCATATAATGCACAGTGAATTTTTTGAGATACCTAAAAGTACTGCCCAAATACTTGACAGTGATACTGAAATAGTTGCAGTCGGAACGACAGTTACTAGAACAGTCGAATATTATGCAAGAGAAAAAAAACTTCAAGGTGAATGTGATTTGTTTTTGAATCCTTTAAATCCTCCAATAAGAGTAAATCATCTACTGACAAATTTTCATTTACCAAAATCAACTCTTATAATGCTTGTAGCGGCATTTATAGGTAGAGTTAAAACTCTTGAAATTTATAAAGAAGCGATCAAAGAAAAATACCGTTTTTATAGCTATGGCGATGCAATGTTAATAATTTAAGGAGGAAACATGAAAAAAATAGCTCTATTATTTGTCCCATTATTTTTATTAGCTGGGATAAATGACAGTTATGCTTTTAAACAGGGATATAGAGAAGGAATGATAATAAAACAGTCTTTATTTAATAAAATGCTTAGTAAAAAGCAAATTAAACAAAAATGTTTAAACGCATGGCAAAAAGATTCAAATGATAGATATATTAAACAAAATAAAAAGATATTTCTTAAAGGGTGTCAAGAAGCATTAAGCAGTGGAGGGTTTTAAGGGTTGATGATTTTATCCACCCACATGCTAAACTGCATTTCAGGCAATGCACCCATTACTCTGTCTATTTCTCTTCCTTCTTTAATAGCGACAATTGTAGGAATGCTTCTGATTCCAAATTGTGCCGCTACCTGAGGTACTTCTTCTGTATTTACTTTTAAAAAGTTTGCTTTTAGAGGAAACTGTTTTGCCACACTTTCAAAAGTCGGTGCAAACATCTGACAAGGACCGCACCATACAGCCCAAAAATCAACAATAACCGGCACTGTTACATTTTTTATAATTTTGTTGAATTCATCAGCCGATTCTATTTTTATAGGTTTGTTATCAAGCAGATTCCCTTTACAAACCCCGCATACCGCTTTTTTATACTCATCTTTTTTCGGCAGTTTGTTTAAAGCTTTACAATGCGGACATGCAATTACAATGCTTTCCATTTTCCCCTCCAATCTTTTTAGTTAAATTATATCAAGTTTATTTATTTTAGTCAACATAACTTAATATTCGACACTAAAAATTTCTAACTAAAAAACTTCTCCTCCTTCCCCTTTACTTTTTCCCATTCACTCATCTACTCATCTACTCATCCACCCATCCACTCTTCTTCCCACTTCCTGCTTCCTCCTCCCTTCTTCCTACTCCCTCATATTCTCATTTACCCATTCTCGCATCTACTCATATACTAATTATAAACAATAAAAAATTCACTCCCAAAGTTGTGCAAATTTTTATCGCTTCTAAAAAGCTAAAAAGTGCAAACCGCTTTGCTTTAAGTGCACTTTTTTTTAACGCTTTTTATCCGCTAAATTTGCAATTGCTCGTTCATTTTTTTTGTTTATTTAAAACTCTTCACTTAAAACTCAAAACTCATAACTAAAAACCTTTCTCTTCCTTCTCCCTTCTTCCCATTCACTCATCTACTCATTCACTCTTCGTCCCACTTCCTATTTTCTTTTTCCTACTTCCTGCTTCCTTCTCTCTTCTTCCTCTTTCCCACTTCCTTCTTCCTTCTCTCTTCTCTCTTCTCTCTACTTCCCATTCACTCATTTACTCATCCACCCATTCACCCATCTGTCCATCCACTATAACTTAACCAGCTTTGCCCCATATCCTCCCATATGAGGAGGTGCGTCGCGGTATTCTTTTACGAGGGGATGTTGTTTTAATAAATCAGTTACGCCTTTTGCAAGTATGCCTTTGCCGAGTCCATGGAAAATCAGTACTTCTTCAAGTCCGGCAAGAGCAGCGTCGTTTAAAAATTTTTCTGTCTTTTCAAGCGCTTCTTCAAGTCTTAGTCCATGAAGGTCTAATTTTACATCAACTTTTACAGGTTTAGGCTTATAAATTTTTGCCGTTTTTTTAACAGGCAGTCTGTAATGATCAAGTTCACTTTTTGGCACATAAAGTTTTTTGCCGTCAAACTCTACAAGTGCGTTTTTGCCTTTTATGTCAATAATTTCACCAACACTTGATTTATATTTGACTTTATCTCCTTTTTTAAACTCTTTTTTAATTTCCTGAGTTGGGGTTTTGATTTTAGAGCGTATTTTGTTTGCTTCGTTTAATTTTCTGTGGGCTTCTTGAATTGATTTTGCTTTTATTGCTTCTTTTGCAGCTTTTATAGCTTCATTGTATTCTTTTAGAAGTTTATCTTTTTCTTTTTGAATTTTTTCGTTAAATTCTTCTTTTTGTCTTTGAAGTGATTCTTTTAACACTTTGACATTTTCAAGCTCGCTTTCAAGTTCGTTTATTTTTTGTTTTTGAATAAATTCAAGCTCGGCAGATTTTTCTATCAAAGCATCAAGCTTTTCAAGGTCTTCTGAGTATTCTTCTTTTGCCCTGTTTATGATATTTAACGGAATTCCGTATCTTTTAGCCGTCTCAAATGCATAACTTTTACCTATTGTTCCTTTTATGAATTCATAGGTCGGTTTTTGGTTTTTTTCATCATATACTGCGGCAAGAAGTTCGACTTCTTCGTTTTGTGCCAATAGACTTGCAAGTCTTTTGTGATGAGTAGTAATTACAATTCTGTTTTTTTTCATAATCTCTTCAATAATTACTTTAAATAGACTTGCCGCTTCATTTGCATCGGTCCCAAGTTCGATCTCATCTACTCCTATAAGAAGGTTTTCTTTGCCAAATACCTCTTTGAATTCTTTAATTCTTCCTGCAAATGTAGAAATGTCGTTTTTTACATTTTGAGGGTCGTCAATTATCGCTTTTATATCTTTAAAGTGCGGAATTACAGAATTTTCTCTTATTTTCATAGGAAGCAGGTATTTTGCCATAAAAGCTGAACTTAAAATCGATTTTAAAAGCATTGTTTTACCCCCGGCATTTACACCGGTAATGATTAATACCTGCTTGTCCCATTCAAGATTTACAGGTTTGCACTCATGCAATGCAGGGTGGCAGAAGTTTCTTAAATACATTTTTTTTGTTTTAGATGGGATTATAAATTCAAGGTTTTCATTTTTTGCCATAAAAACGCGTGCCTGAATTGCATCGAATTTATCAAATTCTTTATCGATAAATTCCAAAAATTTAACCCATTTTCTTAGGGTATTACTGAAAGTTTTTGCAATTTCATATAAAATTTCTTGCTTTTTACTCTCTAAATTATCAAGCTCTTTTTTGAGTTTTTCAATTCCCCTTGGAAACACATAAAAAAACCCAGTTGCGCTTCTTCCAAGAATTTCGGCATCAAGGACTTTATTAAAACCGCCTCTGAGCAAAAGCGTCTCTTCACCGGATTGTAAATGTATCTGTCTGTCAACCAGAAAAGGTTCAAGTTTTTTTGAATTTATATATTTGTATAATTGCTGTCTTATCTGGGATTTTACCTCTTTTATTTTCTGATTGATTATATCAATATCTTCAAATCCGACAACTTCGCCTTTTTCATTGTAATGCTTTGTTATTTTTATAATTTCATCAGGTATTTGAATCTTCTCAAACCACTCGGCTAAATCCTGCCAGTTGCGCGTTTTAAGATATATAAAATAATTTATTATTTTTACAAATTCAAATATCTGAGAATGTGACAAATCGCCGAATTTTTTAAGATGAATAATTTCAGTATCAAGATTTTTTACTGTTGGAGGGGATTTAAAGTCTTTGTTTGATAGTTTTTTTATATATTCGAAATTTTTCCTGATATCCCCTTCAATTATGTAATCCTTCTCCCTTGCAAAAAGGGAATTGAGTTTTTTTATATAATCTTCCAAATCAAGTTTTTGTATCATATTCTCTTTCAATCTGTTTCCTTATCTTATGAAATCAATATATTCGTTTTTGTAATTTACATAATTTCTTGCATTTTCATATATTTTTTCAACTTCTTTGTCACTTAAAGTCCTTACTGCCTTGGCAGGACTTCCGAGTATTAAACTTCTTGGAGGGAATTTTTTACCTCCTGTAACCAGTGCTCCGGCTCCGACAATAGATTCATCCCCGATCTCCGCTCCGTCGAGTATAGTTGCGCTCATACCAATTAAACAGGCATTGCCTATAATGCAGCCGTGAAGCATAACTTTGTGAGCAATAGTTACATCATCTCCTATGATTGTTGGATGCCCGTCACCTAATTTTTTTTCTTTTTCATAGTGTGTGACATGAATCATTGTAAGATCCTGAATTGATGTTCTTTTGCCGATTTTAATATAATGCACATCTCCTCTTATTACACATCCAAACCATACTGAGCTATCTTCCCCAATTTCTACATCACCGATAATATCGGCACTTGGAGCTATCCAGGCAGACTTGTCAATTTTTGGAAAATCGTTTTTGTATCTTAGTATCATTCAAACTCCTTATCTCATTTTTTTAAGCTCTTCTATTTTATCTCTTAGCATTGCCGCTTTTTCAAATTCAAGCGCTTTTGCCGCTTCTTGCATCTCTTTTCTGAGTTTTGCAATAATTGCTTTTTTCTCTTTTGGAGGGATTTTGTTTTTGTTTTTAAGCTCTTTGGCTATTGCTTCATAGCCTTCCTCTTTTAAAGATTTATCAAGTTTTCTGATTGTGCTTTTCGGAGTGATGCCGTGTAGTTTATTATACTCTTTTTGTTTTATTCTTCTATTTAGAGTAGTCTTTATGGCTCTGTACATTGAGCCTGTGATTTTATCTTTTATCTTTTCAAGATCATCTAAATTATCATCCAAAACAACCGGATTTTCTATTTTATTTGCAAACATCAAAACTCTTCCGTTTACATTCCTAGCAGCCCTTCCCATTGTTTGAATTAAACTTGTTTCACTTCTTAAAAACCCTTCTTTGTCAGCATCTAAAATTGCCACAAGACTGACTTCCGGCAAATCAAGCCCCTCTCTTAGAAGGTTTATACCTATTAACATATCAAATTCACCCATTCTTAAACCTCTTATTATCTCGTTTCTCTCAACCACATCAATGTCGGAATGCATATATTTGACTTTAAGTCCCATTTCAAGATAATATTTTTGAAGCTCTTCGGCCATTTTTTTAGTAAGAGTCGTAACGAGTACTTTTTCTCCTTTACTGATAACTTCTTTTGCTTTGTCATAAAGTGTGGCTATTTGATTGTCGCTTGGATAAAGCTCAATTACCGGGTCAAGCAGACCGGTCGGGCGGATAATCTGTTCTGCTACGCATGTGGATATTTCAAGTTCATACTCCCCGGGAGTTGCTGAGACAAAGAGATAATGGGGAGCTTTATTTATAAATTCATCAAATTTATAGGGTCTATTGTCAAGTGCGCTTGGAAGTCTGAATCCATACTCAACCAAAACCTCTTTTCTTGCCCTATCACCATTATACATTCCTCGAAACTGTGGGAGTGAGACATGTGACTCATCAACAATAACCAAATAAGGTTTTCCTTTTATTTCGAAATAATCAAGCAGTGAATATGGTGTTTCACCCGGTTTTTTGCCTGTTAAGTGTCTTGAATAATTTTCTATGCCTTTGCAAGTACCGGTTGTTTCAAGCATTTCAAGATCGAATTCCGTTCTTTGTTTAAGTCTTTGATATTCTATGATTTTACCTTCTTTTTCAAATTCTTTAAGTCTCTCCCCAAGTTCTTTTTCGATGGAATTTACAGCTTCGGCAAGGCGGTTTGCCCCTACTACGAACTGATTTGCCGCATAAATTGTAATTTCTTTAATATCTTGGAGTTTTTCATTTGTAATATAATCAATGGTATAAATTCTGTCTATTTCATCTCCGAAAAATTCAACTCTTATAACATCATCTTCAAAATATGTGGGAAAGATATCAATTACTTCACCGTTTACCCTGAAATTTCCCCTTTCAAAATATTTGTCGTTCCTTGTATACCCCATTGACAAGAGTCTCATCATAAATTCTCGCTGGTTTATTTCATCCCCAACAGCTATTTTGGCTACCATTTTTTTATATTCGATCGGGTTACCAAGTCCATAAAGTGCAGAAACGGATGCCACTACTATTACATCGTCGTATTCAAGCAATGAAGCTGTTGCCGAAACTCTTAACCTTTCAAGTTCGGCATTTATGGAGCTGTCTTTTTCTATAAAAAGATCCTGTCTTGGAAGATAAGCTTCTGGCTGATAATAATCATAATAGCTTATAAAATATTCCACATGGTTTTGAGGGAAAAATTCTTTAAATTCACTGTATAATTGAGCGGCAAGTGTTTTATTGTGTGTGAGTATAAGTGTGGGAATTTGTAATTTTTTTATTATGTTTGCCATTGTAAAAGTTTTACCGCTTCCTGTAACTCCTATTAAAGTATTGTATCTGCTTCCTTTTTTGATACAATTAGTAAGTTTTTCAATAGCTTTTGGCTGATCGCCTGTGGGTTTGAAGTTTGAATTTAATTTGAACAAATTGCTCCTTTTTATTATAATTATATCAAATACCAAAAGGATGAAAAAATGGATTTACTTACAAAATTAAATGAAAAAATTGAAAATTTAATTAAAAATTATGAAAATCTACAAAAAGAAAATCAAGAATTAAAAATAGAACTTGAAAATACAAAAAACACTCTTGAACAAAAAGATGCCGAACTTCTTGAATGCAAAGAGCAAATGTCTCTAAAAGAGCTTGAACTTGAAGAAGTTTTAGCTAAAATTGAAGCAATTCTTGGAAAATGAAAAAAAATATAACCCTTTATGTAATGGGGGAAAAATTTGAACTTTTACTTGATGAAGATTTTTTTGAATATGTTAAAGACGATTTGCATAAACTACAAAATCCTACTCCAAAAGATCTTCTTTTTTTTGTATTGGAAAAAGATAAAAAAATATATGAATTGTTGAAAAAAATAGATGACAACTTAAATTAAAATAAACCGATTTGAAAAGGTGAAAGGATGAAAAAGGCTTTTACAATGTTAGAGTTAATATTTGTAATTGTAATTATTGGTATTTTAGCTGGTGTTGCTATTCCATATTATTTTAAATTGTCTAAAAATACTCATGAAGCAGTTTTGATTTCTTTTGTGAGAACACTTAATAGAACAACAGGTGAAGATTTATGGTCAAAAAGTATGAGTGAAGGTAAAAATGGAAGTATAGTGAATATAAATTCATCAGAGGATTATTCTTTTTTATCTAAATATATTGAAATTCCACCTGAAATAAATGCTAGCAGTATTAATTTGAAAAACTGTGGAGAAGAGAAATATCAAACAATAATGACTGCAAATTCAAAAATTGCAGGTCAAGAGTATAATATTACTTGTAAAGATGGAACAGCTACAACTGCACCTTATTTCGAATTGATTAGATTAAAAGATAATAAAGTATTAGTAAGCAGATAAAATGTTACCATTTTTAACATTAAATTATATTTAAAATTAATTGTCACTTTTTTGTCACTTTTTTTTGATATAATTTTATTGATTAAATTTAACAAGGAGTTTTTATGAGAAAAGCGTTTACTATGATTGAATTGATATTCGTTATCGTAATTTTAGGTATCTTAGCGGCGGTTGCACTGCCAAAATTCTTAGGAGTAGCAAATCAAGCTCACGAAGCTAATTTAAAACAATTTGTAGGAACATTAAATAGAACTGTTGGACCAACTTTATGGAGTAAAGCAATATCAACAGGAAAAGACGGTAATGTAACTGCATTGGAAGTTAATTTAAGCTCATATACTGATATTCCAAAAGAAATCGGAACAGATATAAATATAAGTAATTGTAGTACTACTACATCAAGTTATAGAGTTATTGCTATTGGAACAAAAGCAACTGCTGGTGCTAATTATGCAATTGCATGTAGAACAGGAAATACAAATGAAGCACCTAGATTTATTTTAGTAAAAGGAAATACAGATACAACATTTGATAAAAATTCAATAGGAAACGATGTTAATACTACAAATGCTGATGTAAACATTGGTAGCACAATAACTTGGACTGGAAATAAAGTAAGTACATTAGTACAAAAATAATGAAAAAAGCATTTACAATACTTGAACTTATTTTTGTAATTGTTATAATTGGTATATTAGCGGGGATAGCAATTCCAAAGCTTTTCCCTGTTATCGATACCGCTAAAATTAAAAAAGCGCAGTCTCAGGTTTCTGCAATAAGAGCGGCAATAAGCAACGCTTATTCGAAAAATATAATAAGTGGTGAAAATGTATGCCCAAATTTGGAAAAAAACACGACAGATAATCTTTTATTCGAAAATATTTTAACTTATCCTATACATAAAGATGCGACTGATGTAAAGTGGGATTTGATTTCGGATGACGCGAATAAAACAGTGTATTCTTTAAAAGTGGGCAAATTATCTACTACTTTTACTTATGATAAAAACACTTCGCAAAATTGTCCTTTTAATTGTAATCCATCTGACGAATTATGTAAAAAGATTGAACAAAGACAGTAATGTACTATGAAATAGCTCTTCTTAGTACTCCTAATATATTTACTTACCATTCAGAACTGAAACTAAAAAAAGGCGATGTTGTAGAAGTGCCTATAAAAAGCAAAACCTCTCTTGGTTTGGTGCTAAAAGTCACACAAAAACCTCCGTTTGAAACAAAACCGGTAATTAAAAAAATCACTTCTTTTTCTGAAAAAAAAATAAAAATAATTGAGTTTATTTCAAAATATTACCTTTGCAGTATCGGTGAAGCGGCGGGGCTTTTTCAAATTAGGAAAGAGAGAGTAGGAAATAGGGAGAAGGAAGAAGGGAATAGAAAGCAGGGAGAAGGAAAAAGGGAGCAAAAAGCAAGGAGAAGGGAGGATGGAGAAGGAAGAAATGATGAAATTTTAAGTTCAAATCAAGTATCGATAAAGACGGATATAAAACTCTCCGATAAGCAAAAAGAAGCACTTAAATTTTTAGAAAAAAACGATGTGAGTATTCTATTTGGCGATACGGGAAGCGGAAAAACGGAAATTTATATAAAGCTGATAGAGGAGACGATAAATTCGGGAAAAGAAGTGATTTTTTTACTTCCAGAAATTGCCATAACATCACAAATGGAAAAAAGACTTAAAAAGCATTTCGGGGATTTGATAGAGATATGGCACAGCAAAATAACAAAAAAGAAAAAAGAAAAAATCCTAAACGGTATAAGTGAAGGGAAAATCAAAATAATAGCAGGGGCCAGAAGCGCGCTTTTTTTGCCGTTTGAAAATATAGGACTAATTATAGTAGATGAAGAACATGATGATTCGTATAAATCAGAAATGTCTCCTAAATATAATGCAAAAGATTTGGCAATTGTATTTGGTAAAACATATAATGCAAAAGTGGTGCTTGGAAGTGCAACTCCTCTTGTGGCAGATTTATATAAATTTCCTCATTTCAGGCTTAAAGGAACTTTTTTTAATACTTCAAAAAAAAGATATTTTACTGATACTTTTAACGAATTTATACTTCAAAAAATTAAAAATACTATTGAAAACAAAAAACAGGTAATTATTTTTATACCAACAAGAGCAAATTTTAAATATATGATATGTGCAAACTGTGGTAAAGCGGTAAAATGTCCTCACTGCGATGTGTCTATGAGTGTTCATAAAGACAAAAGAGCTCTTGTTTGTCATTACTGCAATTACACATCAAGAATACCAAATTTATGCGAATATTGTGGAAGTGAAGAGTTTTTGAATGAAAGAATCGGCACAAGCGAGCTTAAAGAGAGATTAGAGGAGACTTTCCCTGATGCCAGAATTGAAAAGTTTGACAGAGATATAATAACTTCAAAAAGCAGAATTGATAAACTGTTAAAAAAATTTGCAAATAAAGAAATTGATATTTTAGTCGGTACTCAAATGCTCAGTAAAGGACATGATTATCCGGATGTAAAACTTGCCGTTGTTTTGGATATTGATTTTTTACTAAACAGTGCGGATTTCAGAGCAAGTGAGAGAGCTTTTGCCTTGGCAAGACAGGTTGAGGGGCGTGCCGGAAGAAAAGAAAATGGTGAAGTAATAATACAGACTCTTAATCCTGAGTTTTTTAACAGAAGTTATGAAGAATTTTATGATGAAGAGATAAATTTAAGAAAAGAGCTTTTATACCCTCCATTTGCAAGGATGGCAAAAATTGAATTTAGTGACCGTATAAAAGAAAAAGCATATCTTAAAATGAAAAAATTTCTTGAATGTGTGGGTGAGAGGCAAGAGATTGTAGGGTATGGTGAAGCTCCTATATTTAAGCTTAAAAACAGATATCGCTATCAAGTCCTCCTTAAAGGTAAAAACCTTCAAAAAATTATTTTTCCTTGTATTAATAAAGATATCAAAATTGATTTAGACCCGGTGAGTTTTATATAAAAATATATTTGATATTAATCATTGATTTTTATATAAAAAAGATTTATAATTAATTTGTTTCAAAAATTGACTAGAAGTCAGATGTTTAAAAAAAGGAGTTAAGATGCTATCAAGAAAAGAAAATTGTAGTGGTTTTAAAGAGGAAAATAAAAAATTGTTGCAAAAAATTGAAGAATTAGAAGAAGAAATAAGTAGATTAGAAAAAGAAAATGATGATTTAAAATATCAATTATCCAAACAAAACTTAGATAAAGATAAGTTAAATCTTTGTTATTCATTAATAGAAAATTCGGAAAATAATGTTACAGAAATTGCAGAAAATACACAAGAAAATATTACTTTTTTTGTAAATATGACACAAGAAAATTTACAGGTAAAAAAAGAAATTCAGGAATTAAGAGAAGTTTTTAGTAGGTATCTTAAAGAAATTGAAAATTTATTAAGTTTTGCCGAAAAAACAAAAGAGAATATTGTAAGTTTAAATGATAGTGTGGATAGTATTGGGAATTTGATAAATCTTATTAAAGAAATAGCGGACCAAACAAATCTTTTGGCTTTAAATGCTGCAATTGAGGCTGCAAGAGCAGGTGAACATGGAAGAGGTTTTGCAGTGGTTGCCGATGAAGTAAGAAAACTTGCAGAAAAAACACAAAGTGCAACCAAAGAAGTGGAAGTAACAATAAATATCTTAAAACAGAATACTTCTGATATGACAAGTGAAGGAGGTAATTTAGAAAATATAATTAAAGAAATGCAAGATTATATGGAGATATTTAAAAAAGGATTTAATGCTTTAAGTAAATTAGATAAAGAGTTATTTGCAAAATTTGATATTTTAAAAGATTCTTTAACTGCTCTTGAACAAAAAATTAATACTTTATTGTTTAAAATTAAAAATTATAAAGAAAAAATTCACGGTGAGAGTAAATATAAAGAAGATGAAGGAAGTCATTCATTTGATAATTGGTATGAAGGAAGTGGTAAAAATTCTTTTTCAGACACTAAGGCATATCAAGATATAAAATCTACTCATACTAAATTAGAAACACAGTATAAAAATATGATGGAATCAAATATGAAGGATGCATTGGAGGATTTTGACCAAATAGAAAAAGAGAGTAAGCAAATTTATAGAGATTTAGACAATATGTTGTCTCAAAAGAGTTAATTTTTTAATTTGTCCGGATTTATTGCAATTTTGTAATTAGGATCGTCTTCTTCATATGTACAGTAAGGGCCGGCAATTTCAAGTAATTTCTTACATTCATGACTTAGGTGTCTGATTGTAAGTTTTTTGCCGGCTTCAAGATATTTTTTTGTTATTTTGTCTATTGCTTCTACTCCACTGCTATCCATAACTCTTACTTTTTTAAAATCCATTACCACTTCATTTGGATCGTTTTTGACATCAAAACTCTCTAAAAAACTTCTTGCGCTTCCAAAAAAGAGAGGTCCTTCAAATATATATATTTTTTTACCGTTTTCTATTTTTGTTTGAAATGTAACTTTTGCATGTTTCCATGCAAACACAAGAGCTGAAATTATAACTCCGCTTATTACAGCAATAGCTAAATCTGTAAATATTGTAACTATTGTAGTAAATATCAAAACAAAAGCATCTTCTTTTGGCATTCTTTTGATTTTATCAATACTTGCCCATTCAAATGTGGCGATACTAACCATAAACATTATCCCAATAAGCACGGCAAGAGGTACTTTTGAGATAAGATTTGATAAAAACACTACATATATTATCACCATAACAGCAGCTGTTATGCCGCTAAGTCTGCCTCTTCCTCCGGATGTATGATTTACGATAGTTTGTCCGATCATTGCACATCCGGCAGTTGCTCCGAAAAATCCGCAGGCTGTGTTTCCAAGTCCCTGGGCTATTGCTTCTTTATTTCCGTTTCCCCTTTCATTATCCATCTCTTCTAAGACTTCCATGGTAAGAAGCGTTTCAATGAGCCCTACAAGAGCGATAATTACAGAATATGGTAAAATAATTTTAAGTGTTTCAAAATTTAATGGTGCCATTGGGATATGAAAAGATGGAAAACTTCCTTTTATATCTGCTAAATCTCCAACTGTTTTTACCGGTATATGAAAAATTATCACTAATGCTGTAACAGTAATTATTGCAATAAGTCCAGAAGGTATTGCCTTTGTAAATTTAGGACCGAAATACATTATTGCCATAGTGATAGCTACGAGCGGATACACCCAAAAACTCTCACCTTTGAAAAATTCAAACTGACTTATTGCAATAACTATGGCAAGTCCGTTTACAAACCCGTATACCACAGGCATCGGTACAAGTCGTATAAATTTTGCAAGTTTAAAAATCCCTATTAATATTTGTATAAGTCCGGCTAATACAACTGCCCAGAAAAGATATTCAACTCCGTAATGCTTAACAAGACTTACAACCACAACGGCTATACTGCCCGCCGCTGCTGATATGAGTCCGGGTTTGCCTCCTAAAATTGCGGCAATCACTCCTAAAATAAATGCTGTATAGAGTCCCACAACAGGGGAGAGACCTGCAATAAGAGCAAATCCTACGACTTCCGGCACCAAAGCCACTGATGTTACAATTCCTGCTAAAATATCGTTTTTTGCACTTTTTGCGTTATAATTTTGTAAAATTTTGCTAAACAATTATATATCCTTTTACTGAAATTAAGGCGAAATTATATCAAAGGTTTAAAATGTTTAAAAAAGACAAAGAATATTTTACAAATAAAAATGAAGAATTTTTAAAAGAATCAGATTTGATAATCTATTATAATGAAATTCCTCATAATCTGTTAAAAAATGTGGCAGTGATAGGAAATCAGTCGGAGTTTTCAAAAGTTGATATTCCACTTTCAAGTGAAAAACTTCCGCTTTTACTTGCAAGGCTTGCTTATGTTTTTGATGTATATGATGAAAAGCTTAAAGATAATGAAGAGTTTGAAGATTTTGTAGAAATTTTAAAGGGAGTGAGAGTAAAAAAAGAGATTAAAAAACATAACACCACTCTTGAAGAGGTTGCAGGTATTTTATATCTTATTGACGAAGCTGAAAAAATAAGCATAATTATCGGTGATATTGAAGAGGAAGAGATGATGAATTTGATGAGTTTTTTGAAAATGTTTGAGAATAAAGTGGGGGTTTTTAGCAGAAATGATATAAGCGATTATGAAATTAAGTTTTATGATATTTAAGGAGTGAAAAATGAGTTTGTTAAATACATATTCAAGATTTGATGTAAAGTTTGTAAAAGGAAAAAATGCAACTCTTTTTGATGAAAACGGAGTTGAGTATATCGATTTTACAAGTGGTATCGGGGTTGTAAGTGTAGGTCACGGTAATGAGAGATTGGCAGAAGTAATATGTAATCAAGCCAAAAATATTATCCACATCTCTAACCTTTATAGAATTCCTCCACAAGAAGAACTTGCTGATATTTTAGTTTCACATTATGGAGATGGGGGAGTGTTTTTTTGCAACAGCGGAGCTGAGGCAAATGAAACGGCTCTTAAAATTGCTAGAAAATACGGAGAAGTAGACGGCAAACCTAAAAGATATAAAATAATAACTCTTGAAAATTCTTTTCATGGAAGAACTATATCAACCCTTAAAGCAACTGGACAGCCAAAATTTCATCAATATTTCGGACCTTTTCCCGACGGGTTTGATTATGCCAAGGATATAAAAGATATCTATAATAAAATAGATGAAAAAACAGTGGCTGTTATGATTGAGCTTATTCAAGGAGAAGGAGGGGTTAATCCTTTTGATAAAGATGAAATACAAGAATTAGCGCTAGAACTTAGAGATAGGGATATTTTACTTATTGTAGATGAGGTCCAAACAGGAATTTACAGAACAGGTGAATTTTATGCAAGCAATTTATATGAAATAACACCTGATATTATAACACTTGCAAAAGGTTTAGGAGGTGGTGTGCCCATTGGTGCTGTGGTGACAAGGCTAAAAAATGTGCTTAAACCGGGAGATCACGGGAGCACATTCGGAGGAAACTATCTCTCAACAAGAGCCGGAATTGAAGTATGCAATATATTAAAAGAAGAAAAAAATTCTGGAAAACTTGATGAAACAATTCAATATTTTGATGATAAACTTGTAGAAATTGCAAAAGAATTTCCAAATTTATTTGAGAGTGTTTCTGGGTATGGGCTAATGAGAGCGCTTAAAACGGAAAAAACCGAAATAAGAGATGAAATTGTAAAAAAAGCATTTGAAAAAAGAGTGCTTGTGCTTAAAGCCGGTACTCATTCCGTAAGGTTTTTGCCTCCATTGACAATTACAAAAGAAGAGATTGATGAAGGGTTTGATAGATTTAAAGATGTCTGCGAGAAGGTTGAAGAATGAAAAAAGTTCTTTTTTTATTCCCTTTAATGCTTTTTGGTTCTAATATATTAAGTAATTTACAAAATAAAACTTTAAAAGAACAGCAAAAAAGTATTCTTCAAGAAGCATTACAAACAAAAAAATCTTGGATTAATCCTATTATTTTGCAATATTCTATTACAAAAGACAATTCACAAGGTAATTTGCAGAGTATTCAATCTTTTAGTGTTACTCTCAATCAACCTATTTTTAAAAGTGGAGCTATATGGTATTCTATAAAATATGCAAATGATTCGAAAAAATTAAATTTAAATAATCTGTTGTTGACAAAAAGAAGACTTGTTAAAAATGCTTATGATTTAGCTTATGATTATAAAATTACAAAGTTAAATGAAAAAATTTTAAAACTTCAAATAGCAAATGCATATATAGATGTAAAAAGAAAAAAAGATGAATATAAAAATGGTACTCTTGATTTAACATTTTTAAATAATGCAATTATTTCCTTAAACTCTTTAAAACTTTCTTTGGAAGATATTAAACAAAATTTAAATAATATTAAATTTAATTTTAAAAATATTTCTGATGCAAATATAGAAAAAATAAAACTAAATTTATTTAAAATAATTCCAATTAATAAATATTTAAATAAAAATATATAAT
>JALWNI010000046.1:0-1889 GCA_027083695.1 Nautiliaceae bacterium
GGCTTAAAAGTCCGGAAACTTTGCCTTATGCTACAAAGATAGGAAAATTCATAGAATTTTTCTATCTTTTATTTGCACCGGAAAATTCTATGAATTTTCCGGTGCAAATACGCCTAAACATTGAAGTCGGCGAGAACCCCGCTATGCGCTATATATATTGTTGGCGTCAGGCATTCATTTTTTTATATGTTTTTCATATTCCATTGCCAATTTCCAATTTTTTGAGAGAATTGGTCTATTGAAGCTAGTTTCGCCATTAGATTTTTCTCCTGTTAGATGACAAAATTTTTCAGGGTAATCGCCGTCTTTATATCTATTCCAACTTTTAAAAGCTTCCGCACTAAAAGGTCTTTCTCTATTATAGGGAATTTTAACTCCGGTTCTTATACAATATCCATATTCTTTTTCACTTTCTATTTTAGAAATTGGTGTTTCATTCTTAATATCGTTTCTATTTTCATTTGAAGAATAGTTTCTTTTAAATTTCTTTTTGAAAACTTTTTTATAGTCCTTTTTTGTAAAGAAATTATCTGTGTTATCCACTTCTATTTCAGATTTTATATATTTACTAGATAATCCTAAAAATTTTTTCTCGAAAATTGGCACTTTATCAAAAATTATTTCTGATTGCTCTACAACCCTTTCAAAATAATCCATAGCTTTTTTTCCGATTTTTTTATCGTAAACTTCACTCAATATACCACTTTCTATATTTGTATCCTGTGAATAATCATATAAATTCATAGAAGTTATTAAAACGTTTTCGTCGTTTGCGAAAATTTTTGCGTGTAAGCGTTTTTCATATCTAATTTGAATATTAGGAAATTGTTTAAAAAATTCAAAATCATCTTTATTAAGACTTTTTTCTTTGTCATTTTCATTTTTACCAAATACCACAATTATTGTTAAATCAGGATTATGTAATTTGGTTTTAAGTATTGATTTATACCTGTCGTGAAGTTTTATGTATGGTGAAATTATTATTAATTCATATTTAGCACTTTCTAAAATTTCGCTTAATGCAGCATTTAAATCATTTTCGGTTAAAAATACACTCATTTTTATTGTTTTTTAAGTATTGATTTTTTTCTTTCTTGCTTGACGCCAACGGTTAATATATGGCGTCGTAGCGGGCTTAAAGGTTCGCTAACTTCGTCTTATGCTACAAAGATAGGAAAATTCATAGAATTTTTCTATCTTTTATTTGCATTGGAAAATTCTATGAATTTTCCGGTGCAAATACGCCTAAACATTGAAGTAGGCGAGAACCCCGCTATGCGATATATATATTGTTGTGGCTCGTATTTTTTATATTTCGATTGAGATTTGCACTTTTCCGCCTAGTCCTTTTTCCACAATATCAAACAGCGTTTTTAATGTAATATTACTTCCGTCATTTTCAACTCTTGAAATATAAGTTCTTTTTTTATTTACGATTTGACCTAATTGTTCTTGTGTCAAATTCTTTTTTTCTCTCGCATTGCGTAGTAACATACCAATCTTAAAGGTTTCAAAATCACGTTCCAATTCGTCACGTCTTTTTGTGCCTTTTTTTCCATAGACTTCATTTTTAATTTCTTTCCAAGTTTTGATATTATTATTCATAATTTTTGTTTTTTTCGTTAAAATATTCTTGCATTAATTTTTCAGCTTTTTTAATTTCCTTTTTTGGGGTTTTTTGAGTTTTCTTTTGAAATCCAGTTAATAATATAACTAATCGACCTTTATCAAAGAAACAAAAAACTCGCCAAATATTTTTTCCTATTCTAATTCGAGCTTCATATAATCCTTTTGTTCCCTTAATTTGCTTTAAATATGTTTCAGGGACACGTTCAAAAGTTTCAATTATTTCAATCACTTTATAAATTTTATTTTGAACCTTTTCGGGT
>JALWNI010000046.1:1899-5683 GCA_027083695.1 Nautiliaceae bacterium
AAAGTAATCCTTATAAGCTACAACTTCTCTTACTTTTTCCATAATGCAAAGGTAACTTAAAAGTTACAAATTTCAAAATATTCATTGATATTTTTTTAAATTTTAGGATTTAATGAGGAAAAAATTATTATTCGGGGTTAAATTTTAATCTTGTGTTTTATGAGCCACAACGGTTACGTATATACGCAGTGGCGGTCTTTATTGTACAAAGTTAATAAAAATTTTCTTACATTCATTTTATCTATAATCTTTATTTATAAGCACTTAACCACCATTGCGTATATACAATGTTGTGTACAGTTATTATTATTAAAACAAATCAAATTTTATTACCATATTTCCTACTATTCCGTCTAATGGTGCATATAATTCGCTGAAAATCGGATTATTTATCGAACCGCTTACAATATTTTCGTATCGGGTTTGTCGAATATCCAATATATTTTCAACATTTAAAGCAATGGTAAAATGTCCTATTCTTTTTTGAACGGATGCTCCAAACAACCAATAGTCAGGGGCTTTATTCCTATTTTCAAGAAATTGATTTCCAGAGTAAAAGGCTTCCAAACCTGCCTTCCAACCTTCTTCTTCATCTTCGTAGGCAAGGGTAGTCGTTAGTCTATTTTGTGGGGTTAATTCAAGTTGATTGTTATTGTCGTAAGTTTTTTGAGCGTCGAGATAAGTGTAATCAATATATAAAACCAATTCGTCAAGCGATAATCTTATATTTGTATTTAATCCTTTGCTCAAAATTGTTCCTTGTGCATTTTCGTAGGATACTATTTGATTTTGTAAACTGTCGGCGTTCGCAATTATCGGATTTGTAATATTGGTGATAAAAAACGCTTGATTAAAACTTAAAAACAGTTCATCAAAAATTGGTGTTTTAAAGTTGAAGTCAAGATTTGCACCTGTTGATTTCTCAACTTTTAAATTATTTGGCATTGCCACCATTTGGTATCTTGTTCTTTCGGCTTCATCGGTAAATGGGGTTGGTAATTTATAACCTTTACCACCGCTTAATCGGGTAAAAAATTTCTTGCTAAATTTATACATTAAAGCCAAACGTGGCAAGAAAAATCCGCCGTTCTGGATGTTGTAATCGTAGCGAATTCCGGGTTCAAGAAATACTTTTTCGGTTAATTTCCAATTATCTTGTGAAAATATTCCAATGGTTTGATAGGAATAATTTAACGAAAAAATATTGGGGTGCGATTGTTGAAAATTATTAGAATAGAAATTTACACCGTTTGCTAATTTATGTTTTTCCGAATTAATAAAATAGGATAATTCGGTAAAAATATTATTCTGAACGCCTGAAAAAATATTGGTATTTGTTTTCATTTTACGGTCAAAATTTCCGTAAGATGCTTTTACAGTAAAAATATTTCCTTTTTGGTCGATATTTTCATATTTCAGATTAGTGTTAAAACGTTTTGTTTTATTCTGTTCAAAAAATGAATGTAAACTATCTGCATCATCGTTTATAGCTTTTATATCTCCACCAATTCTATCTTCAATTATCGATGAAAAACCTACATACAAATGATTATTTTTATTAAAATCGTAAAATATTTTTGGCGAAAAAACGGCTCTGCTATATTTGGGAATATCGGTAAAAGAATTTCCGCTAATGTCCATAGCTTTTTGTGTATTAATACTTGCCAACATTGTTACGCCGAACTTATCTTTTTTTGCTGTGTAATATGAACTAAAATCCCTTCCGCCTTTATGTGTTTGATTTACTAATATCGAAAATTCGGGTTTATCCGTTGGCTTTTTGGTGATTAAATTTACAATTCCTGCAATGGCATCAGCACCATAAAGCGTTGAAGCCGAACCTTTAACAATTTCAACCTGTTGCAAGTCGAGCGGTGGAATTTGCAATAAACTTAAACCCGATGAAAATCCGCTGTAAATAGGAAAACCGTCTTGTAATAATTGTGTGTATTTACCGGGCAATCCTTGAATGCGAAAACTTACATTACCTGAAATTGCCGATGTATGTTGCACTTGTATTCCGGAAGTTTCGCCTAAAAGTTTTGAAATATTTCCGGGGTTTATGCCGGTTTCTTCGACAACTTCTTCATTACCTAAAACTTCAATTCGTGTCGGAATTTCTTTTATCCGATTGTTTGTGCGTGTTGAATAAACAATGACTTCGTCTAAATCATTAGCTTTTTCAAGGTAAATTATTATAGGTGTTTTTTGATTTAAAGGAAATGTAAAAGTTTTTTCTTTTGTTCGATAACCAACATATGAAAACACAATGGTTTGTTTACCATTTGGAATATTTTTTAGTTCTACAAAGCCAGTGGTATCGGTTGATGCTCCATTTTTTGTATTTTCAACAACAACATTTGCAAAAATCAAAGGTTCTTTGCTCTTTTCGTCTTTTAAGATGGCTTTAAATGTATTTTGGGCTTGGATTGTTCCAAAAGCATTTATTAAAAATAGTATTAAAATTATCTTTCTCATTTCATATTTTTCTTACTCTTCATTTCTTCTGTCCAATTGCACACAACGGTTATGTGTATGAGTAGTGGCGGGATTTACCGCACTTTTGTTCATTATTGCACTATTGTTGATTTTACGCATATTGTTCATTTTTAGCACTTTGCCCGCCATTACTTATACACAATGTTGGCAGTAGATTTTATGAATATTTTACAATTGTCATTAAAAATTTTGACATTTTATTTAAATCTTCTCTTTGTTCATCTGTTATTCCTTCTGGGTCAAAATGCATTATATCATTTCTTATTTCTCTTACTTTATCTAGTTGTTTTATGAAAGGAGCTCTTTCAACCGATAAATTTAACTTCTTCCAATTATCTGGATTACCAATTATTCGTATATAATCGCCAAAGTTTAAATCGTCAATAAATTCTATATTTCGTTCTTCTTCACCAATTTTACATAACTCTTTTAATTCTTCGATTAAAAATTTACCATCTAAAATTTGTCTAATATGATTTTCAATTTGTTCCAACAATAAAAATGGTTCAGTAATATTTAGAAATTGACTACTTATATCTGCAATTGTTACAATTCCACTAATTGTTTCATCCGATTTTTTTACTAATGCAAAGTCATTTTTTATTATTTCGGATATGGCTTTTAATAGAGGGGTTTCATAATCCAATATTTTAATTTCTTTTTGCATATGATCTTTTACAAATTCTGACTTATTCCCATTCGTAATACTTATACCAATAGTTTCCCAAGTGATTACACCAAAAACTTTTCTGTCACCCTGCATTACTGGTAATTGTGAAAAGTTATGCATCATCATTAATGTCACAGCTTCGCTTAATTTAGCATCTCTTGATATACTTACAGGTTTTTTATTTGCTGCTGGTAGTAATTTTATTCTTTGGATAGGGTCATCTTCTCTTTTGCTTTTTGCTTTCTTTTTATGTTTTAAGATAATCTCGCCATCAATCCAGCTATTAATGAAATTAGGAATTGTTATTAATTTATTTTCTTCTAAATATTGATTTATTCTGGCTACATTCCATTTTGTCCTTTTTTCACATTTAAAAGCGTGTAATAACTCTCTTGGGGTTATTGTAAATTCTTTTTCTTTTTCGTGAATTTCCTGAACCTTAATTTTGAAATCATCTGTAATCATAGTCTCTTTTTTTATTTACTGCCAACGGTTAATATATGGCGTCGTAGCGGGCTTAAAGTTCGCTAACTTCACCTTATGCTACAAAGATAGGAAAATTCATAGAATTTTTCTATCTTTTATTTGCACCAGTAAAATTCTATGAATTTTCCG
>JALWNI010000047.1 GCA_027083695.1 Nautiliaceae bacterium
CTATTATGCTTATTTATTTTTAAACATTTTTTTCTAAACTCTTTTTTCATTTCATTCCTTTTGTTAAAATTTCATAAAGGAGATTTATGAAATATCTAATAATTTTTTTTACTATTTTCATTTTTATTGGCTGTAACAAGAAAAATAAAAGCAAAGCTGTTGAAATTAATAATACCAAAGAAACAAACATTACTCAACAAATAAAACAGAAAAAAGAAAAAATCAAAACTATTATAATTAATGATAAAATTAAATTAAATTTTAAAAACAATAAATTGACATACCCGTCACAAAAAGTCATTCTTCTGTTTTATGATAAAGATTTTTATTCAAAAGAACAAATGAGAGTTTTAAACAAACTAAATATTAAATATTACAAAACAGACAATGAGTTTTTAAAAAAATATTTTAACATTATGTATTATCCAACAATTGTAATTTTAGACAAAAATAAAACTGTTAAGTTTGAAAACTTCACACCGTATGAAATATTAAAAACAGAAGGATTTTAAATGTTTGGATTTATAAAAAAGAGTCTTAATAAAACAAAAGAGGCGATAAAAAGCGTTGTAGGAGCAGAAAAAAAAGAAAAACTTCCAAAAGAACTGCTTGAAGAAGCGCTTATAGAAGCAGACATAGATTATGATTTAGTTGAAAAAATAATAGATAAACTACCCTCAGAAGTAAGCAGAGAAAAACTAAAAAAAGAGCTTGAAAAAAATTTCAACGTTCCGGATGAAAAAATAGAAATTAACGATAAGCCTTATACGATTTTAATAATAGGAGTAAATGGAGCAGGTAAAACTACAACAATCGCTAAAATGGCTTATAAATTCAAAAATGAAGGAAAAACTGTTATTTTGGGAGCAGCTGATACATTTAGAGCAGCAGCTATTGAACAGCTTTCAAAATGGGCAGAAATACTTAATGTTCCTATTGTCAAAACAAAACAAGGACACGACCCAGCAGCTGTTACCTATGATACCATAGCAAGCGCAAAGGCAAAAGGAATCGATGTTGCATTAATTGATACCGCAGGTAGACTTCATAATAAAATAAATCTTCAAAATGAACTTAAAAAAATAGTAAATGTTGCAAAAAAAGCCTATGAAAACGCTCCTCATAAAATCCTTTTAATCATAGACGCAACACAAGGAAGCAGTGCTATAAATCAGGCAAAAGTTTTTAATGAAGTAGTAGGAGTTGACGGGATAATAATCACAAAACTTGACGGTACGGCAAAAGGTGGAAGTCTATTTAGTATTGTAAATGAATTGAAACTGCCTATTTATTATGTAGGAGTTGGAGAAAAACCTGAGGATTTGACGGAATTTAGTAAAGAAGAGTTTATTGAAGGGATTTTAGAGGGTCTATATAGTGAATAACAATATTATTTTTTATTTTGGTAGTGTTATAATTATTTTATTTTTTATATATCTTGCTTATATAAAATTTAAAGATTTTCCAGAAATTGATTTAAGTGAGCATAAATGGATAATTTTACTATATATATTTCTTCTTATTTTGGCAATAATTGCATGGAGAATTGTGTATTTACTAATAAAAGCAAATTTTTTTGAAGTGGTAAAATATAATCAAATAATACAAAGAGTAACAAATGGCTAAGAAAAAAAGTGTATTTGAATGCATTGAATGCGGATATAAAAGTGCAAAATGGATGGGGAAATGCCCAGCTTGCGGAAGTTGGGAAAGTTTTATTGAAGTGAGCGAAGAAAAAAACGCAAAACCCTCATCAAAACCTTCTAAAATTTTGAAATTCGAAGATATAGAAAAAGAAGAAATCGAAAGATTTAGTAGCAAAGACAGTGAGCTTGATTTAGTCCTAGGCGGAGGAATAGTTCCCGGCTCTCTTGTGCTTATCGGAGGAAGTCCTGGGGTTGGTAAATCTACTTTAATGCTTAAACTTGCAGGAAATATAAATAAAAAAGTCCTTTATGTTGCAGGAGAAGAGTCCCCCGGACAGATTAAAATAAGGGCTCAAAGGCTTGGAATAAAAAACAAAAATCTTTTTTTAATGCCTGAAATTGTGGTTGAGAATATTTTAGAAGAGATAAAAAAAGGCTATGATTTAGTAATAATAGATTCAATCCAGACAATTTACTCACAAAATATTACCTCTGCACCGGGCAGTGTATCTCAGGTCAGAGAAGCTACATTTGAGCTGATGAGAATAGCAAAAGAGACAAAAACTCCTGTTTTTATAATAGGTCATATCACAAAAGAAGGTTCAATTGCAGGTCCAAGAGTATTAGAGCATATGGTAGATACTGTTTTATACTTTGAAGGAGATGCAAGCAGGGAGCTAAGAATACTAAGAGCTTTTAAAAACCGCTTCGGTTCAACCAGTGAAATCGGCATTTTTGAAATGACAAAACAAGGGCTTGTAAGTGCCAAAAATAAATCGTTTTTTTCAAAAAAACCACTTCCGGGAAGTGCAATTGCCGTAATACTTGAAGGAACAAGACCAATTGTTCTAGAAGTTCAGGCTCTTGTGAGTGAAAGTTACTCTATCCCAAAAAGAAGTGCCACCGGTTTTGATTTGGCAAGACTTAATATGATTTTAGCTCTTCTTGAAAAGAAATTAAATTTACCTTTAAATCAGTATGATGTTTTTATTAATGTCACAGGAGGTATCAAAATAAACGAACCGGCAGCCGATTTGGCAATAATAGCGGCAATTGTAAGCTCTTTTAGAAACAGACCTATAAGCAAAGAGAGTGTCTTTATAGGAGAAGTCAGTCTTGTTGGTGATATAAGAGATGTACCGGGACTTGAACAGAGAATTAAAGAAGCGGCAAATTTAGGATTTAAAAAAGCAATTGTTCCAAGCAAGCCAATTGAAGAGAACAAAAACATTAAATGTTTTGAAGTAAAAGAGGTCGAAAAACTTATTGAGTGGATGTAGGAAGGGTGATAATAAAACAAACACCTTCTTTTTCATTTTTTACTTCAATTTTTCCTTTATGATGTTCTTCTATAATAATTTTACTCATATAAAGTCCAAGACCACTTCCCTCTTTTTTTGTTGAAAAATACGGTTCAAATATTTTATTTATTATTTTTTCATCCACTCCTCCCGCATTATCACAAATTATTATTTTATTCTCTTCTGTTTTTATTTTAATTATAGGATTTTGAATATCTTTTTTGTCAATCTCATCAATTGAATTTTTGATTATATCCATAACCGCTTGCATAATCTCATTCATAAACACAGATACCTTTTGTGTGCTTTTTAAATCAAGTATAAGATTTATATTTTTACTTTGAAGTATGATTTTTTGCATATTTAAAACATTCTCAACTATTTCATTTATATGATGAGGTTCTTTTTTAGAATCAATTTTGAAAAATTTTCTAAATAGATCTATTGTATCATTCAAATAAAATATACTGTTTTTAATTTCACTTGAACATTTTTGTAATGTATTTTTATTAAACTTATTTTTTTGATAAAGAAATTTAGCCTGAGTAACCAATAATGAAATACTGCTAAGAGGTTGTCTCCATTGATGAGCTATTAAAGAAATTGCTTCACCCATCTGTGCTAAACGAGAACGAGCCAAAAGTTGTTTGTCTTTTTCTCTGTTTTTTCTTACTTCCTCTTTTACCCTCTCTTCTAAATGAGCGTTTAACTCTCTAAGTTCTTTTGTTTTTTTAGCTATTTCCTTTTCAAGTTTTTCTTGTAATTTATTAATTACTTCCATTTCGGATTTTAAAATTTTTCTTATTCTAAAAGCAAAAAATATTATAACCATAAACATCAAAGAAGAAAAAATTAAAATATATTTTAAATACTCTTTTTTCTTAGCTAAAATTTTATCAATCTTAATATCAGCACCGACAATATATTTTACCCCTTCTTGTGTTTTCATAGGTATTAAAATACTTTTAAATGTTCCCCATTTATCAGTTGTAATTTCATAAAATGGTTTAAATGTTTTAAAAATATTTTTTAATTTTTTTGAAGCACAAGAATACTCTTCTAAATAATTAAATAATTTATTTTCTGCTATTTCTCCTTTTGTAGCTGATGATGCTGTAAAATATATTTTACCATTTCTCTCAATCATTGAATAAACAAAATCAACTCCTTCATTTTGAGCCAATTTCGTAAGATTTAAAGTATTATCAACATCTTCATCTGTATATACTTCACCTCTTGCAGCTCTGTCAAAAAAATCTTCCCCTAAATAAAAAGCTGTATTTAATGCTGCAGATTTTAATTTTGAATTGATAAATTTTTCAAATTCACTAGATACTAGCTGATAAGAAAAAAAAGCAAATAAAATAACCAAACCAATTACAGTAAATAAAAAAATTATGAAAAATTTTCTTTTTTTATAATAATTTTGCAGTAACTCTTCTCTCATATTTTACCTCGATTTTTTATATTCTTCCAAAAGTTCAAAGCTCTCTTTTACCCTCATAAATTTTTTATGATAAATTTTTTGAATAAGCTCAGGTTTATCTCTATGTAAATCCGGATGATATTTTTTAGCTAAACGCCTATACTCTTTTTTAATTTGTTCAAACTCACTTATGTCATTTACCCCAAAAAGTTCAAGAGCATTTCTTACTTTTGCCAAGTATTCTTTTATAGACCCTTCAATACTAAATCTCTTTTTATAATCAAATTCTTCTTCATTAAATTTAAAAAAGACTTTATACCCCATAATATTTTTTTTGGCAATTAAAGCATTTACGATTCTTTTTGTATCTTCATTAAAATTTATTATAATTTTTTCATCATCCAAATCAAGTAAATCCAATAAAAAAAGAGATTTAATATAATTAAATACCGCTTTTTTGGGATTTGCAAAAACTATCTCAAACTCCTTTGAAGAGAGCTTTTTTATAGCTATATAAATAGCATTTTCATCAAATGCGAGTTGATGTTTTTTTATTTTAATAATTACATCTTTTTTGAAATTCAAAATGAGTTTTTTATATAAACTTTCATTGTTTTTATATTTTTTTATCAGATTTGCTATTGAATGAATTAAAAGCCTGTGATTTTTAATATTTTCTTTATCAAAATAAATTTTATAATAATTATCTCTTATTTCGAGTTTATTAAAAGAAAGTCTTATAAACTGAATAAAACCTTTGATTTTAAACCTAGAATCAATAACAACATTAATATTTTCATCAATCTTAACTTCAAGAATTTTTTCTTCCATTTTTCCTCATTATTATCATTGAAGCGATAGGAAACAAAAGTTTTTTCTTTTCTATGATTTCATAATTTTGAAAATTTTCAATAATATCGTCCTCTTTTAAAGTATCTATACTTTTTCCAAGCATTTTATATTCCTCTTTCATTCCAAGCATCAGCCCGGCTATCAAAGGCACTACATTATTCATATACCACAAAATAAGTTTTGCCAAAATACTCTTACTTTTTACCATCTCCACAACCGCAAGATATCCGACCTCTTTTAAATGCCTGTCTATGTTTACAGATGCTTTTTTTATATCGTCAAAATTTCTAAAAGCCATAAATGCCGTAATTAAATCGGCTTTTTCATCTATTTCAAAATCTTCTGCGGTACTTTGCAAAATTATAATTTCTTTATTCTCTTTTTTCAGTTTTATATAAGGCTTTTCCTGAAACTGAACTTCAAATTTCTCTTCTTCAAATCCCTCTTTTTTAAACTTTTCCACCATAATTTTTATCATTTCAGAACTTGGCTCTACAAGATACATTTTATCAAACCCAAGTTTTGCCATACCTCCCGTAGCACTTGCCAAATCAATCAAAACACCGTTTTTAATATGTTTTTTGATATGTTTTATAAAAATTTTTCTCCAAATCTCTTCAATCCCGAAACTCACTATTTTAGTGGCCAAATCATATTTTTTTGCAAGTTTGTCGTATATTTTAATGTCCATCATCTCCCCCACACTATCAAATCGTCTCTTTTTTCAACATGTAAAATTTCCAAATTATCGGTTATTTTAAAGTTTTCCAGCATATTCATTTTAGGACTTACAATAAAAACCTTCCAATCCACAAAATCTTTAAGTTCATTATAAAGTTTCTCACCGCCTTCAATCATAATAAAATTATAATCCTTAATTCTTTCCAAACTATCCTCAATAAAAACTTTTCTACCTTTTACACTAAAAAGCGGGATTGATTTATCAAATTCTTTACATTTGGAGTATATCAAAACATCCGGATTTTTGCCTTTTATAAATCGTGTATCAAGTGTAGGTCTGTCTATTCGTACCGTATTTCCGCCTATTATCAGCAAATCGATTTTATCTCTTATTTGATGAACCCATTTCAGCGAAGATTCGGAGCTTATGTATCCGCCCGTAATTACTCCGTTTAGAGTCTGTGCAAGTTTAAAAAAAACAAATCTCTTTTTATTCCATTTAATAAAAGGCTCAATCAAATCAAAACACTCTTTATTATTAAGTACTTCTACGTCAATTCCCGCATTTTTAAGTATTTCAGCTCCTCCGCTGTGTTCTTTTATGGGGTCTTTATAACCGATTGTAACTTTTTTGGGTTTAAGATATTTTAAAAGATTTGCACATGAAGGAGTTTTGCCTACGTGAGAGCACGGTTCAAGCGTTACGGCCATTTCTGAGTTATTGAAAAATCCGTTATGGTTTTTTAGAAGATATTCATGAATTTCATGGGAAGTTTTAAGGCTTGGTGTTTTATGAAAGAATTTAAAAGCTTCCCACAAAACATTAACCTCGGCATGAGGCTCACCAGCTTTTTTGTGGGCAGATACAAAAAGTTTGTTTTTTACAATAATAGAAGCCCCCACAGCCGGATTTGGATAAGTTAAAAACTGATATTTCCAAGCTTCATTAATTGCTAAATCTAAAAGCATTATTTATCTTCAAAAGAATAAGTATTCCAGTCTACATAAGTTTTTGCTTTTTTTATATCGTTAAAATTTACTTTCTCTTTTCCTATTTCGGCAACTTCGCCGTCAAAACTTTTTAGCTGACCTTTTATTTTTTTACCCTCAGTCGTAGTAACTTTTACATTTTCGCCGATACTTTTTTCAAAATGCTCTTTTTTTGTGAGCTTTCTCTCAATCCCGGGTGAGCTGACTTCTAAAAAGTATTTGCCCTCAACTGGATCTTCAATATCAAAAATAGGAGATAACAGATTGTTTATCGCTACGCAGTCGTTTAGACTCACACCGCCCGGTTTTGTGATATAAACCCTGTAAAATTTATTATCTCCTTCTATTGTTTGCTCAATATCATAAAGCTCACATCCGTTATCTTCTACAATATTTTTAATTACCTCTTTAAGATTCATTACTATCCTTTTTTATTTTTTCAAATAATTTTTCCATTTTATTTTCATGTTCTAGCAACTCATCAAAAGTAAAACTTAAATTTGGCACTTTAAACCATCCTGTTGCTTTGAGTGTTTGATTTTGTATATATCCTCTTGCCTGTTTTAGCTGTTTTAGAGCCTGTTTTTGTTCTTTTTCGTTCAAATAGCTTTTTTCAAGATAAACTTTTGCATCACTCCCATCTCTACTGCAAACAACATCAATTACACTTAATGAATTGATCCTATTGTCTCTCATTTGTGCAAGAGCTTCTGGAATTACTTCTTTTAAAATAGACTCTTTTCTTTGGACTTTTATACTTTTGCCCATAGATATCCTTTTTATATATTTTTATTTATTATAGCAAATTTTTAAGGAAAATTTAAGGAAAGAAAAAGAGGTTATTCGAATTTAGCTTTTTCTTCTATTTTTTGATATGTTTCTAAGATGTCTCCGACTTTAACATCATTGTATCCTTCAACCATAATACCACACTCAAAACCTTTACCGACCTCTTTAACGTCGTCTTTAAATCTTTTAAGAGATGCAAGTTTAGAATCATAAATAACAACACCATCCCTAATAACTCTTACATAATCTCCTCTGTGAACTACGCCGTCTTGCACATAACATCCGGCAACGGTTCCTACTTTTGGCACATTAAATACATCTCTAACTTCAATAGTGGCAGTAACTTCTTCTTTGATTTTAGGAGTCATAAGACCACTTAAAAGTTCTTTTACGTCATCAAGAAGGTCATAAATAATTGAATATGTTCTTATTTCTATTCCCTCTTGTTTTGCTTTATTTTTAGCTCCGCTTGTAGGACGAACATTAAATCCTAAAATAATTGCATGAGGCTCACTAGCTTTTGCCAAAATTACATCATTTTCAGTAATAGCACCAACATCACTATGAATAACATCTACTTTAACTTCTTCATTTTTAAGTTTAGCAAGACTACCTTTAATAGCTTCAACACTTCCTTGGGTATCTGCTTTAATAATTACAGGAAGCTTTTTAAGCTCACCTTCAAGTATCATTTTTTGTAAATCTTCAAGAGTTGCTTTTGTTGTTTTTGATTTCTCTTTTTGCTCTAAATACTCTTTCCATTTCTGAGCAGTTTCTTTTGCAGTTCTATCACTATCAACTGATACAAGAGTATCACCAGCTATTGGAACTTCATCAAATCCTGTAATCTCAGCAGGCTCACCCGGTAATACTTCTTTTTTCTGTTTTCCAAGATCATCAACTATAAGTCTGACTCTACCATATGTCTTACCACATACAAAACTATCTTGTTTTTTAAGTGTACCATTTTTTACTATAACTGTCGCAACAGGACCTTTTCCTTTTTCTATTCTGCTTTCAATTACAATAGCTTTTGCAGGACATTTAGAATTTGCTTTAAGCTCCATCATTTCAGCTTGAAGAAGTATTGTTTCAAGTAAATCATCAATACCTTCACCAGTTTTTGCTGAAACATGTACAAATTCATACTCTCCACCCCATTCAACAGGAGTTATTCCCATTTCCGCAAGCTGTGATTTAACAAGATCAGGATTTGCCTGAGGTTTGTCTATTTTATTTACCGCTACAATAAAAGGCACTCCCGCTGCCTGTGCGTGTGCAATAGCTTCACGGGTTTGAGGCATTACCCCGTCATCTGCTGCAACTACAATAATCGCTATATCAGTAACCTGAGCTCCTCTTGCTCTCATTTCAGTAAATGCTTCATGTCCGGGTGTATCAATAAATGTTATTTTTTGACCATCTTTTTCAACCATATAAGCACCGATATGCTGAGTTATACCTCCTGCTTCTTTTGCTGTTATCCTACTATTTCTAATTTTATCAAGAAGTGATGTTTTACCATGGTCAACATGTCCCATAATAGTAACAATTGGAGGTCTTGGTTCACTAAATTCTTCCTCAGGACATTTTTCATCATATTTTTTTACATAATCAAATTCTGCTAATGGATCATAAATTTCTACCGGCACATCAAACTCTTCTGCAAGTGTTTCAATATACTCTTCTCCTAAAAAGTCATTTTTATCTCTTTCTTCCCCAAGTTCTCTTAGAGCCTCAATAACATCTTCAAGAGGTTTTTTTATAGCTTCTGCAAATTCATAAACTCTTACTTCTTTTGGAATTTTAATAATTTCTTGTTTTGCTTCTTTTTTCTTTTTCTTTTTTTTCTTCTTGGCAGCTGTTTTGTTTATTCCTCCATCTTTAATAGCGGCTTTTTTCTTTTTAATCTGTTGTTGTTTTTTTGCTTCTTTTTTGTTATCAATTTGAGTTTTTGTCTGTGCTTTTTCTTCTATATCTTCATCTTTTAATGAGATATCATTAAAATATAAATCTAAAAGTTCTACCTGATTTTCTTCTATAACATCCATTTCAGCCAAATCAACATTAATATTAAGCTCTTTTTGTTCTTTTTTTGGTCTTGGAGGTATTTTTTTTGTTTTTTTAGAAGGTTTTTCTGATTTAATTTCAGATTTAACCTCAGATTTTTTTAATTCTTTTTCTGTTTTTTCTTTAATTGTTACTTTTTGTTCTTCTTTTGTTTCAGGTTTTGCCTTTTGAACAATTGTTATACCTTTTTGTGTTTTTTTTACTAAATCATTGAAAGAAGAGCGTCTTCTTCTTTTTGGTTTTTCCTTAACTTCTTCTTTTTTTGTTTCTTTAATTTCTTTTTTTTCTTCTTTTTTCTCTTTTTTTTCTACTTTTTCAGGACCTTTTTTTAAAAACTCATCAATTTTTGCAGCATCCATTGCATCAATACCGCCTCTTATACTTGCTTTTATTCCTAATTGTTTTGCTATTTCAACAACTTCTTTTGACTTTAATCCTAACTCTTTTGCTACTTCTGAAATTTTTAACTTCAAGAATACTCCTTTTTTTAATTTACGCTGGAAAATGTAAAATGAAAAATTTGCTCTCTTGCTTTCTCTTTGGAAATATTACATTTTTTAGAGATAAATTTTATAAATTTTTTATCTTTCAAACAGTCATTGCAAATATAAAAACTTCTTCCTTTCCCACTAAAAGAAACAAGCCTTTGATTAATACATTGAAATCTATTGAGTTCGTTTTGAAAAAATCTTTTTTTGCAAACTACGCACATTCTAATCGGAATTTTCCATTTTACATTTTCCATTTAATTATATACTTTTACTCCAATATTGTCAAAATATAATATTTTTACATTAAAATCTTTAAAATTATCTTTTAAAGCAGAATAAATATTATAAGCATCATCCTTATAAGCTAAATTAAAAAATGTCGAACCGCTTCCACTAAGAGTTGACATTAACGCCCCCTCTCTAAGAGCAATCTCTCTTATTTTAAAAAGCTCAGGTAAAATTTTCATTCTGTTTTCTTGATGAATTTTATCTTCAACTATATATTTCAAAATATCAAATTTTTCACTAAAAAACGCCGCTGTAATCATTGCCGTTGATGAAATATTTGTTACTACATCTTTTAAAGCATAATGGGTTTTTAATGTGTTTCTGCTTCTTGCAGTTGAAACAGGTTTATTTGGTATGATTATTACGGCTCTAAGTGATGTTGGTATAAATTTTTTTAAAAAATATACTTTATTTTTTCTTAATTTACTAACACAAAATCCTCCAAGTGTTGCAGGTGTAATATTATCAGGATGTGGCTCGTAGTTTAGAGCCATATTAATAATTTTATCTTTTTTATATGGAATTTGTGCCATTTCATAAGCTGCTGTTATTGCAGCGACAATTACTGCCGAAGAACTACCAAGACCTCTGCTTAAAGGAATTTTATTATTAAATTTAAAAGAAAAATTATCAGTTTTACCTGTTAAATTTTTGTAAATATCATTAAAAATATCAACAAAATAATTTCTTTTTAAAGTTTTTAAATATTCTGCATTTTCTCCATAAATTTCAATTGTAGTATATTCAGCTTTTTTTACTTCTATTTCGTTTCTCAAATTTAAAGCAAGACCGAGAGTATCAAAACCCGGTCCTAAATTAGCACTTGTTGCAGGCACAGTTATTACCATTCATTTCCTTCACACTGGATTAAGAATATATAAAGGGGATGAATCTTCACTAGATTCTATTTCGTCTAAATTTTCAGGTAATGAAAAATCCCCGGCTTTTAAATCTTTTTTGAGTGTAATTATACCATCTCTTTTAACAAAATAGCTTCTCCCTACTGCTTTTATTGGGTGATTTTTGTTAAATTCAAATCCATCTGCCCCTAAAAGCTTTATACCTTTTGCAATTTCCATTGTTTTAAAAAAAATATATGAAAGTTTTATAGCCATATAACTCCCGGGACCTTTTGCATAAATCACTCTTTTAATATTATATTTTTTTAAAATTTCATCAAAAACAATTGGCAAAACATCACTTGTTTTACCCTCTTTTTCAATTTTTTCTATTAATTTATTATTTTGATAAATTCCAAATAAAGAAGGAGAAGAGATTGTTATAGCTACTAAATCAACAGAAGGCTTTTGCAATAGCTTGCTCCTCTTTTGATGAAGCTGTAATTATTTCATATGCATTTTCTTCAAATATTTTAATTGTAAGTAAATGATTTAAATGATGACCACTAGCAAATGCTTCATATTGACCTATAAAATTATATCCTAGCAAACTCATATCGCCAATAGCATCTAATATTTTATGTCTTACAAACTCATCTGGAAATCTTAAATTTTCATTTAAAATACCTTTTTCATCCAAAACTATCGCATTTTCCAAACTTCCGCCAAGAGCTAAGCCTATACTTCTTAAATATTGAACTTCTTTTAAAAACCCAAAAGTTCTTGCTCTTGCAATCTGTTCTATATAATTTTTAGTTGAAAAATCAAAATGAAATTTTTGATTACCAATTAAAGGATGTTCAAAATAGATTTCAAAATCAAAACTTATATTTTTTGAAGGAGAGATTTTAGCATATTTATTACCATCATTTATTTCAACTTCTTTTGTAATTCTTATAAATTTTTTTGGAGCTTCCTGCTCTTTTATTCCAGCTTCTTTTATCATCATAACAAAACTTATTGCACTACCATCAAGAATTGGAATTTCATCATTATCAACGATAATCCTTAAATTATCTATTCCAAAAGAATAAACAGCGCTCATTAAATGCTCAATTGTTGAAACAACAGCTCCTTCCTTTCCAATAACAGTAGCCATTTTAGTATCAATAACATTTTCAGGTTTTAGAGGAATAGTTACACCTTTATCACTTCTGTAAAAAACAATTCCACTATCTGCTTCAAGTGGTTCAAGTCTTAATTTAACGGGAACCCCTTTATGTAACCCTATTCCTACTACCTCTATTGGTTTTTGAATTGTTCTTTGTTTCATAACTCTAACCTTTTATCTTCATAAAAAACAGTATCTTTTTCAATCTCTCCAATCTCTTCCGAATTATACACTATATTTCCCTTATTTTTTCTTACAAATAAAAAATTTCCTTCAATAATAATATTCCCTCTATTTTCATCAAAAAAAAATCCCTGTTTATTAATTTTTATTTTTGCACCTGGATTAATTTTGTTTAAAAATACCGCACAATCGACTTCTATTTCTTCTCCGTTTCTTATAACTTTTTCAAATATTTTAAAATTATCAGAATCTATTTGCTTTATTATTTCTTTTTCTACCACCTTTACTAAAACTTCTTTTTCTAATTTTTCCTTTTTAGAAGTAAAACTTTCATCAGAATTTATTACAAAATAGTTTAAATTTTTGTTTTTTAAAAATTCTTGTATTTCTTTGTTTGGTTCTTTCAACATAAAATAATGATTTTTAATAAGTTCAAATTTACTTTCGATGATATTTTTTAATTTTTCGAAATCTTCAACCTCAAAAACTCTTATAGTTTTTTGTTTCATTGCAAAATAGTCCTTTTAGCATTTTTGATAATATTTATAATATTTATCCTAATCCATCTTGGATCCATCCATTCTCTTGGCTGAACAGGAATACCTTGTATATAAACACCAAAATGCAAATGATCTCCAAAAACTCCTCCTGTTGCTCCTGTTCTTGCAATAACTTCGCCTTTTCTTAATTTATCTCCAACTTTTGCTATAAATTCACTTAAATGCGAATATGTGGTATATAGACCCAATTTGTGATAAACAACCATTGTATTACCATAAATTCCTATATATTTTTCTGCTACTACATTTCCTAAATTACAGGCATATACTTTTGCATGTTTTATTTTAGCTAAATCCATACCTTTATGAAAAGCTGTTGAAATTTGTTTTCCTTTATAATAATAGTGTCTAAGCTCCATAAATCCCGCTTCTACTGCACTTCCCGGAAGTGGATCAAATCTATTAATATAAAAAGTGTCAATTTTTTTATCATAAATTTTTCTCGTTAGATTATATAACTCTTTTTCATTAATTTTTCTTAAAGTCTCATTTTCTAATTTAAAAATTTTTACTGGATTTGAAGGAACTTTCATTCCACTTTTAATTAGCACTCTTTTAGCAACATTTTGAATAAACCAGTCATTAATTTTTAATTTTTTATTTTTTACTTTGTAAATTCCTCTTGTTCTCCAATAATAAGGAATATGTGTTTGAGTTTTATTGCCTGCTTTATCAATTGCCACAAGTTCTGCGTTAAAGTTACTTTCATTATAAGGCCAAGCAATAAGAGCAATATAATATCCTTTTTTTACAAAAGGAATTAAATTAAATCTATATTTATTATCAACTAAAATATATTTATCTTTTAAATTATCATCTGTTACTTTTACAATAGCAACGGCACTCCCACCTCTTCCTATTGCATAAGAGTTATTTACAACTTCTGCATCAGGTACAGTTTTATCAACAATTAATATTACGCTTTTTTTAGCAGTATTTCCTCTGAAAAAATGCCATTTTGAAGTATCTGTTGCAGTCACTGTAAGCTGAACTTGTTTTGCATCAATATTTGGAAGTTTTACATTTAACACAACTTTTTTCCCAAGATTAGGTGATGCGGATTTTGCTATTACTTCTTCAAAATTTTGAGCTTTCAACAACACTTCGTATGATTTTATACCTCTGTTATCAGTAATTATTATTTTTACCGGTTTTTGGAGATTTGTATATCCATTTGTAATTATTTTAATTTTTGGCGGTTCTTTCTCAAACATTGGAGAAAAATAGATAAATCCAACTACCCCTGCAATTACAATAAGAATTAAAATCCATAATTTTTTCATTTTTCAACCTTTACTATTTCTTTTAAATCTTTTTTTAACATATTTTTCACTTTTTCGAAATCAAATTCATTTTTTATAGTAGCCCCAGCAGCTCTTATATGTCCACCTCCTCCATATTTTGTCGCCACTTTACTTACATCAGCATAATTTTTACTTCTAAGAGAAATTTTTATTCCATCATCATCTTCTCTTAACATACAAGCAACTTCAACACATGCTATCGCTCTTACAGAATTTACAATCGTATCGGTATCATCTTTAATCGCTCCTGTAATTTCCATCATCTCTTTTGTAACTTCAACAAAAGCAACTTTTCCATCACAACAAAGTTCAATTGTTTCATATGCTTTTGCAAGAAGTCTAAGACGAGAGAGTCTATCTCTTTGAAAAAGCATTTTTGCAACAAAATCCGGTTTTACACCGCATTTTACAAGTTCAGCTGCCATTTCAAATACTTTATCATTTACACTTTCATATTGAAAACTTCCCGTATCTGTGACAAGAGCCGTATAAATACAGATTGCGGCATCAGTATCTATTTTTATTTCATTTGCTTTTAACATATTAAAAATAACCTGTGACGTAGAAGCTGCTTTTGGATCAATAATATTTATATTTCCATACTGTGTGTTTGATATATGATGGTCTATATTTATTAAAAAAGGAGGTCTCTCTTCTATTCCAAGCCTATCGAAACTTCCACAATCAAAACTTATAAGCAAATCATAATTTTTTGGAAGTTTATCTGTAACTTTGTCGAAATTAGGTAAAAAATCCAAATACATAGGAAGAGGTTTCGTTGCATTAAAAATAGTAACTTTTTTACCCATATTTTTTAAAATAGGATATAAACTAAGTGAGCTTCCAAGTGCATCTCCATCAGGATTAATATGTGCGGCTAAAACTATATTTTTGGCTTCTAAAATCTTTTGCCAGGCTTTTTTAAAAAGTTCCTGCATATTTCCCCTTTTTGCGAAATTTTAACATATTTACCATTAATTAACTGTGAAATTAAAGTTTTCTTTTAGCTTTATAAACATAAGCTAAAACTTCTGCCACTGCTTTATATAATTTTGGAGGAATTATCTCATCAATTTCTACACTTTTATAAAGCTCTCTTGCAAGAGGTGGATTTTCAACTATCATAACTCCTGATTCTAATGCTATTTCTTTTATTTTAAGAGCTAAATTATCTACACCTTTTGCTACAACTCTTGGAGCATCCTCTTTTTCTTTATCATATCTTATAGCTACCGCATAATGTGTCGGGTTTGTTATTACAACATCTGCTTTTGGCACTTCTGACATCATTCTTTTTTTTGCCATTTCTCTTTGAAGCTGTCTGATTTTAGCTTTTATTTCAGGATTTCCTTCTGTTTGTTTAAACTCATCTTTTATTTCTTGTTTACTCATTCTAAGAGATTTTTTATAACTATATCTCTGATAAACCAAATCAATAATAGCAAATACGAAAAAAACCCCCAGCATAGAAAAAATAATTATTCCAGCTTTATTGTCAAACCATTTAAGTTGCTCAAAAACCTGCATTAGTTCAAGTTTGGGTATTTCTGTTAAAAATTTCCAAAAAAGCCAAAATCCTACTAAAAAAGCTATAAATACTTTTAATGTTGTTTTCAACCCTTCAACAAAAGTCTTAATTGAAAATAATTTTTTAAAACCTTTAATAAAATTTATCTTATCAAAATTAGGAGTAACTGGTTTTAAAGTAAATAAAAAACCAAATTGAGACACATTTCCAATAATAGCCCCTAATACTATTATAAACATTACAGGTAAAATAATAATAAAAAAATACTCTAATGTTTTAATAACAATAAGATAAAATCTTTCAACATCAAGCTGCAATCCAATCATGGAATATAACCATTTAAAATACTCTTCCATTCTGCCTACAACAACTTTTAAATAAAAAATAATTATAATACTTGCGAGAAGAAGGACAATAAAACCCACAACTTCCATTGATTTTGGAACATTACCCTCTTTTCTTGCTTCTTCTATTTTTTTGGGGGTGGGTTCTTCGGTCTTTTCTAAATCGTCAGCCATTAAGTTCCTCTTTTAATTTTTTAAAAAAATTTTCAAGAGAGTTTCTTATCTCTTTTCTATTAAAAGCAAGAGGAGATGGATGATAACAAATTCCTATTTTATGACCGCATACATTATAAAAACCACATTTTTTAAGATTTTTAACATCAGGACATACATAACTAAAAGCTCTTATCGCTGAGTTTCCAAGAAGTAAAATAAGTCTTGGTTTTACTATTGATATTTCTTTTTTTATTAATTCCGCTCCAATTTTAAGCTCTTTTACATTTGGAGTCCTGTTTTTAGATCCTTCATATGTTCTAAACGGAAAAGCATTTGTAATTAAAAAATCTTTTTTTCTATCAAGTCCGCTTAATTTAATAAGATAATTAAGATTTTCGCCTGCTTTTCCTACAAAAGGTTCCCCAAATTTTACTTCGTTTAATCCAGGAGCTTCTCCGATTATAATAATAGGATTATTATTTTTTTCATTTATATATCTATCAAAAACTGGTGTAAAATCGATTTTTTTTGATAAATATCCTTGGATTAATTTTTCTCTATTTTTATAAAAGTTTTTTAAATCATTTTTCCAATTCATGCTCTAATACTTAAATTGTTGCCAGTTCCAGTGAATTTTGCAGCTTCTTCAATAGCTTTTGTATTTTGCATATTTTTTTCTAAAATATAACCAATTTGATTTTTTAATACATTTTCTGATTTTTTAATAAGTTCTGTCTGGATTTCTGCTTTTAAAGAACTTGCATTATTGTTAACTTGCATTTATTATCTCCTTTATTTTAGTCAAAGTTTTATTCAAATTTCTATTTTCAATAATATAATCGGCAAGTTTTTCATAAATTTCATCTCTTTTTTCAAAAAGTTCTTTGGCTTTTTGAATATCCTGAAAAAGAGGTCTTTTTTCTATTTCGTTTTTATTCATTCTTTTTAATATTTCATTAAAATCTACTTTTAAATATATAATTATACCTGCTTCTTTTATTTCGGGGATATAAACTGGGAAACCTCCTCCTACTGAAATTATAGTATTACTAACATCCTTTTTTATCCATTCAAAACAATATCTCTCCATCTTCCTAAATTTATCTTCGCCAAATTTTTTAAAAATTTCACTAATACTCATATTTTCATAAGTTTCAATAAGAATATCAGTATCTAAAAAATAAGTGTTAAGCTCTTTTGCCAACACTCTTCCCACAGTACTTTTGCCACTCCCCATAAATCCCGTCAAAATAATATTATTTGAGCTCAATTAATACCCCATTTATATCTTTTTTTACTTTATAAGAATATTTTGCATCAAAATATACCACAACTCTATAAAACCCTGTATGAGCTCCTACGACAATCTTTTTAACATAAGAGTTTTTAAGTTTTTTTTCTATTGTTAAAAAATCTACCTTTCTCTTAAAATCAAGTACAAGTCTAAATGGATCTGCTAAAAAAAATATTCTTAAAAGTTTGTCTTTTGTATTAAAAAAAAGTTTTTTATTTTTTATAAAGAGCTTAAAAGTCGGGAAATATAACACATGAACAGAAAAATGTTTAGGTTTATGCATTACAATAATAGGAGAGTGAAAATCAATCGATTTATCAATTTTTACTACTTTTTGTTTTATATCACTATCAAGTGTCTGATATACAAAAATAATTTTTTTGAGTATTCTTGCATTATTGGGAAGATATATTTTTATTTCATGAAAATATTTAGGATGTTTAATTTTCATATTTTCGGGTGTAATTACCGGTTCGAAAGGATTAATTCTAGCAAGCAATAAAAAAGGAATTATTAAAAATCCTAAAACTTTCATTATATAATTTAATTTCCTTCCAATTCTTTTAACTCAAAATATTCTTTTTGAAGTCTTGCATTTTCTTTTTTTAAATTATTCACACTTTTTTCTAAAATAGCAAGATTATTATTTAAATCAATCATTCTTGAAAAAGACCTTTTACCAAACATTAAATCAACAATATAAAAACCTAAAATAATTGCAATAATTATAACCAAAACTATTTTTAAATCAATTTTAGGTTTTTTTATTAAATCATCATAATTAATCATTAAAATCTCCAAAAGCAAATAGCTTTTGGATTAAAATAATTCTTTACCAACATATTCACTTCCGTCAATGCTTCTTTCAATTTGAAGAAGTCTGTTGTATTTTGCTGTTCTCTCACCTCTTGCAGGTGCTCCTGTTTTGATTTGAGCAGTATTTAAAGCGACTGCAAAATCGGCAATAAACGCATCTTCACTTTCACCACTTCTGTGACTCATAACACATCTGTAATTATTTCTTTGAGCAAGTCTTACTGTTTGCATCGTCTCAGTTACTGTTCCAATTTGATTTGGTTTGATAAGAATTGCATTCGCTACACCAAGTTCAATACCTTTTGCAAGTAATTTTTTATTTGTAACAAATAAATCATCCCCCACAAGCTGAACTTTATCTTTTAACTTCTCTGTTAAAAGTTTCCATCCATCCCAGTCTTCTTCTGCCATACCGTCTTCAAGTGAAACAATAGGATATTTTTCTATAAGTTTTGCATAAAAATCAACCATCTCTTCTTTGCTTAATTCTTTACCTTCACCTGCTAATATATATTTTCCATCTTTATAAAATTCACTGCTTGCCGCATCAAGAGCAATATTTACTTCTTTTCCTGGTTTGTATCCTGCTTCTTCAATAGCTTTTAAAATATACTCAATAGGCTCTTCATTATTTTTAAAGTTTGGAGCAAATCCCCCCTCATCTCCGAGAGCTGTCGGATGCCCGTCTTTTTCAAGTAATTTTTTTAAAGTATGATAAATTTCACTGCTTGCTCTAAGTGCTAATTCAAAATTATCAAATCCATTTGGAACAATCATATATTCTTGTAAATCTACATCATTATCAGCATGTACCCCACCATTGATAATATTTAGCATTGGAGTTGGCATTACAAGTGCATTACTTCCTCCAAGATATCTAAAAAGAGGTAAATTTAGTGAATTTGCGGCTGCTCTTGCCACTGCCATAGACACACCAAGAATTGCATTTGCCCCGAGTTTAGATTTATTTTCAGTTCCGTCAAGTTCAAGCATAATATTATCTATTTCGGCTTGATCAAAAGGTGAAAGTCCTATTAATTCATTAGCAATAACAGCATTTACATTCTCACAAGCTTTTCTTACACCTTTTCCACCAAATCTTTTATCTTTATCTCTTAATTCAAGAGCTTCATTAACTCCCGTACTTGCTCCACTTGGAACAATAGCAACACCACTGCTTCCATCACTGAGATAAACTGTTGCTCTAACAGTTGGATTTCCCCTACTATCCAAAACTTCATCTGCAAAAATATTATCTATTACAATCATTTTATTCTCCTTTTAAATTTAGCTCGTCTTCTTCTTTTTTTTCAATAGCATCTATCATATGTGAAAGTTCCACACCTAGCGCTTCTTTAATTTTTTGCTCTATTTCACGAGCTAATTCCGGATGGTCTTTTAGGTAATTTTTAGCATTCTCTTTACCTTGACCAAGTCTTGTTGCTCCATAACTAAACCAAGCACCTGATTTGTCAATTATATCAAGTTTTACACCATAATCTAAAATTTCACCTTCTCTGCTTATACCTTTACCAAACATAATATCAAATTCAGCAATTCTAAATGGTGGGGCAACTTTGTTTTTAACAACTTTTACTTTTACCCTGTTACCAACTTCCTTATCACTTTGTTTAAGTGTCGCTATTCTTCTAACATCAAGTCTCACTGATGAATAGAATTTGAGTGCGTTACCACCTGTCGTAGTTTCAGGAGATCCATAACCCATCATTCCTATTTTCATTCTTATTTGGTTGATAAATACAACTGTTGTATTCATTTTGTGAATTGCCGCTGTAAGTTTTCTTAGAGCCTGAGACATAAGTCTTGCTTGCACACCAACCTGTGCATCCCCCATATTTCCTTCAATCTCAGCTTTTGGAGTAAGAGCAGCCACTGAATCCACAACAATAATATCAACCGCTCCGCTTCTTGCAAGCGTTTCTACTATTTCAAGTGCTTGCTCTCCATAGTCTGGCTGAGAAACGAGCAAATTATCAATATCAACACCGATATTTCTTGCATAAATAGGGTCAAACGCATGTTCTGCATCAATAAATGCAGCAATTCCCCCATCTTTTTGAGCCTGTGCAATTATAG
>JALWNI010000048.1 GCA_027083695.1 Nautiliaceae bacterium
AATTTCTAAAATCAATTAAACTTACATAAAAATTTCTTTGTTCACCAACAAGTGTCAAAAAATTAAAAAACACATTTTCCAAATCTGAATATGCAATAAAATAAAGCTCATTTATTGTAGCAATAAATTTTAGAGTCTGCTCTTTTAACTCCTTGAATACCATATATGCCTGAACATACTCTTGTTTTAAATACAACAGATACACAGAATTTGCACTTTTATGAAGAAGATTATGTAAATCATGTAAATAACTGCATTTATTCATATCAATACAAACCATCAAACTCTCAGGATAATTTAAGATTTTATTAAATTCACACTCTTTTGGGTCAATTAAAGGATACTCTTCTAATTTGTCATTTTCAAGAGCATATATAATTTTTTCTATCCATTTTATATGCGTCTTATACATAAGATATTTTTTAAAAGGTGAATCTTTTAAATCATATAAAATACTTATATCTTTTTTAATATATATTTTTGCAAGAAGATTGTTAAATAAATCAAATTTTTTTGCAAATTCTAAAATATCATCTTTTGAAATATCATACATATTCAAATAAGTTAATATTTTTACCTTTAATGCAGACATACATTTGTAAATCACAGGATAGACAACATCTGTTTCATTATAAAATTGATAAAGTCTTTTTTCATTAATATTGTCATTTTCTATTTCAAATAAATATTCTTTTGCAAGAAGCTTTTGGATTTCAAATAATTTTTCAAGAGTGAAATCTGAGTCAATAAATTGATAAATTGTAGAATCTTTTTTGAGTTCTTCGTGCAGTTCATCTATTATGTTTTTTAAATTTTTTTCGATTATCTGTACATAATTCATAATATACCTTTCAAAAAACATTAACTAAACAATTATACAACAAAAAAAGAAAAATTAATATTAAATTAAGATTTTTTAAGAAGTCTGCTTAAAAGCCCTTGGAGTTTAAGCCATGTTTTATGAGGCATTAGAGGAAATCCGCTGTAAATTCCAGACTCTTTTATTGTTTTTGTCACTCCTCCCCTTGCGGCTATCGTAGTAAAAGGAGCTATTTCAAGATGTCCGGCAGTTGCGCTTTGTCCCCCCATAACTACATTTCTTCCAAGTTTTGTAGAACCAGATAGTCCAACTTGTGAAACCAAAATAGAATATTCCCCAATTTCACAATTATGTCCTATTTGTACTAGATTGTCTATTTTGCTTCCTTTTTTAATTATAGTCTTTCCAAAAACAGCCCTGTCAATTGTAGTATTAGCCCCAATCTCAACATCATCTTCAATTACAACTCTTCCTAAATGATAAATTTTTATATGTTTTCCTTCTTTATCGTGAGCATATCCAAATCCGTCGCTTCCTATTACACTTCCGGCATGAATTTTTACGTTTTTACCGATTTTAGTGTCTCTGTAAATTGTCACATTCGGATAAATAACACTTCCTTCTTCTATTTCTACAAAAGGTCCAATTGTAACATTTGGCATAATTTCTACATTTGCGCCTATTTTCGCACCTTTTCCTATAACAGAGCTTGGATGGACTTTTGCAGATGTGTTTATCTGATATCCTCCATCTTCCCACGCGGGATTTACAAAAAGTTTTGTAAGAAGTGCGAGTTTTAAATACGGTTCGTCCGTTATCAGTGCAATAACACCTTCTGGAAGCTTAGATGCATCTTCATTTCTTATTAAAACCGCAGCGGCTTTTGTATTTTTGAGATATTTTTCATACTTTTTATTTTCCAAAAAACTGATTTCATTTTCATTTGCGTCTGTCAATGTGTTTATACCGGTAATTTTTTTATCAACATCTGGACACTCTATATCCAAATACCGACATATCTCTTTTAAACTGATTTCTTTTTTTTGTGTTTTTATTTTGCATTTTACATTTTCCATTTTAATTCTCCGTTATCTCTCAATTACACTAACCCCGCTTCTAACAATTTCAAGATTTTTATATTTTACACTCATTGCTTTTAAAAAGTTATCAATCCTATCAGGTCTGTCAACAACGCTTACTACTATATGTTTATCATTTACATTACTGATTTTACCATTATAACATTTCGCAATTGCATCAATATCGGCAAGATTATTTTTTACTTCTTTTAAAGGAAATTTAACCATTGCCATCTCTTTTTGTATAAAATCATCACTTTCGATAACTTTATAAACGGGAATCAGTTTATAAAGCTGTTTTACGATCTGCTCAAATACCTTCGGATCTCCCTCACTCATAATCGTCATTCGGCTAAATTCTGAATTTGGTATTGGAGCTACTGTGAGTGAAGTTATATTATAACCTCTTGCAGCAAACATATTTACAATCCTTGCTAATACACCGTGTTCGTTTTCAACTATTACTGATATTACTCTTTTCATTTGTCTTCCTTAAATACAAGCATATTTTTAAGAGGGCTGTTTGGTGGAACCATAGGAAGAACATCTTCACGTCTGTCTACCTGAACATCTATAAAAGCTACTTTTTTTGATTTAATAGCTTCTTTTAGAGCTTTTTCAAACTCTCTTTTTTTACTTACCCTAAATCCTATACCACCCATACTCTCGGCTAATTTTACAAAATCAGGCTGGACATCGCTGAGGTCTGTTTCAGATAGTCTGTCTTCATAAAACATTGTCTGCCATTGTCTAACCATTCCAAGATAATTGTTATTTAAAATAATATTAACCACCGGAAGATTATATTTATACCCAGCAAGTACTTCTTGAATATTCATCATAATACTTCCATCACCCGTAAAGTTTATAACAACCCTTTCTTTCATGCCTTCTTTTGCTCCAAGTGCAGCAGGAAACCCAAATCCCATAGTCCCAAGACCACCGCTTGTAATAAGCTGTCTTGGATATGTAAAAGGATAAAACTGAGCCGCCCACATCTGATGCTGACCTACATCTGTCGTAATTATCGCATTCTCAGGCACGAGATGACCTGTTCTTTCAATTACCCATTGAGGTTTTATAACTTCATCACTATCGGCATATTTTAAAGGATAAAGTTCTTGGTATCTGTCTAAAATATCTCTCCATTCTTTGTATCTTTCGGTGTCTATTCCGTCAAAAAGCAAAGGCATCATCTCTTCAAGCACAAGTTTTACATCCCCTACTATCGGATATTTTGTCTCAACAACTTTCCCAATTTGGCTTGGGTCTATATCAATATGAACAATATCCGCATTTTTTGCAAATTCGTCAATTTTACCGGTTACTCTATCATCAAACCTTGCACCAAGAGATATAATCAAATCAGCATCGTTCATCGCCATATTTGCGGAAAATGTCCCATGCATACCAACCATCCCGTAAAGATAAGGGCAGTCATATTTTAAAACTCCCCTTGCCATAAGAGTCTCAACACTTGGAATTTTTGTAAATTTAACAATTTCTCTGATAATTTCACTCGCTCCGCTTAAAACACTTCCTCCTCCTATGTAAAATACAGGTCTTTTTGCCTTTTTGATAGCCTCAACAGCCCTTTTTATAGCTCTTTTATTTCCTTTGTATGTAGGTTTGTATGTTTTAAGCTCAATTTTTTCAGGATAATTAAATGTAGTTTTTGCAACAGTCACATCTTTTGGAATATCTATATGAACAGGTCCCGGTCTTCCCGATTTTGCAAGATAAAACGCCTCTTTAATAATAAAAGCCAAATCATTAACATCTTTTACTAAAAAATTATGTTTTGTAATAGGTCTTGTAACTCCTACGGCATCAACTTCCTGAAATGCATCGGTACCGATTGCAGTTGTAGGAACTTGACCAGAAATAACAACCATAGGAATTGAATCGGTATAGGCAGTAGCTATACCTGTTACCGCATTGGTAAGCCCCGGACCGCTTGTTACCATTGCAACACCTACTTTTCCGGTAGCCCTTGCATATCCGTCCGCCATATGTACGGCACCTTGTTCATGCTTTGCCAAAATATGTTTAAATTTATCTTGTTTATAAAGTTCATCGTAAACATTCATAATAGCCCCGCCCGGATATCCGAAAACAACCTCAACATTCTCTTTAATCAAACTCTCTATTACTATCCTAGCTCCTGTCATTTTCATAAAAAGCCTTTTTTGCGAATTATATCAAACTTTTTAATTTTCTTTACAACCGCTAATAGCTGCTCCTTCTCTAACACCATCATCACATACAACACATTCCTCATATTTTGTAAGTCTAAAAATCTCTTTATAAATATAAATACCTGTAAAAATCAAATCTCCTCTTCCAACTCCAACAAGCTCTTCTCTTTTTTTCATTTCCATTTTCATAAGTTTATCAAGCCAAAAATCAAGGTCATCCGGTGTAATTTTCGTACAATTTACAATTTCTGGATTATAAGTATTGTAATTAAGTCCCTTTTTCAAAGCCGCTATTGATGTGGGAGTACCGCTGCTTGCTGTAAAAATTTTTGGTTTTTTATATGCGCTGAATGCAAAATCTATAAACTCTTTAAATTTCCTAGCTTCTTTTCTTACCGCATATTTAATAGCATCAGGAGTTTTATATTTTTGAGTAAAAGTAACTATTCCTATTGGAAAACTTTTAGATATTATCTGCTCTTTATGTTTGATAATAAGCTCAGTGCTTCCTCCTCCTATATCAACAAGAAAAAAACTTTTTGCATCAATTTCACATTTTTTTTCCAAGCAATTCTCAACAGCAAAAGCTGTAAAAGTTGCCTCTTCCTCAGGAGAAATTATCTGAAATTCAACCCCGGTTTGTTCTTTTATTTTTTGTATAACCATATCTTTATTTTTTGCAATTCTTAGAGCCTGAGTTGCTACTGCTTTAATTTTATCATTAAAATCAATTTTCTTTTTTGCCTCTTTTATTGCATCAATAATTCTTTGTATTGCATCTTCACTTATTACTTTTGTTTGAACAAGTTTATCGGCCGTTCTTACTATCTTTTCAAACTCTGCTAGTTTTTGTCCTGTTTTACAGTCTATTTTAACTATCCTAATCGTATTGCTTCCCAGATCAATTCCTATCATTTATTTCCTTTATATTAATTTGTAAATGGGCAGATGGGTTTATGGGTAGATGAGTATAGTATAGTGGTAAATAGGTAAATTTACACATCCATTCACCCATACACACATCCACACATCTACTCATCCACACCCTTATCCCTACTTCCTACTTCCTACTCTCTAACCTGTCCGTTTCCTAATATTATATATTTATAAGTTGTCAAATCATCAATTCCCATAGGACCTCTTGCATGAAGTTTGTTTGTAGAAATACCCACTTCCGCACCAAAGCCAAATACTCCTCCATCTGTAAATCTTGTAGAAGCATTTACATATACGCAAGCACTGTCAACTCTATTTAGAAACTCTTCTGCTGCTGAATAATTTTCTGTAACAATACTGTCACTGTGCCCGCTTCCATAAGTTTCAATATGTTCTATTGCATCTTCTAAATCATCAACAACTCTTATTGAAAGAATTTTATCAAGATATTCTGTATGCCAGTCTTCCTCATTTGCAGGTTTTATATCTATATATTCAAGTGTTATCTCACATCCTCTAAGCTCCACTTCGTTTTTTTCCATCTCTTCTTTTATTTTTGGCAAAAATTCACCTGCCATAGCCTTGTCAACTAACAGTGTTTCCATTGCGTTACAAACACCTGGTCTTTGAACTTTTGCGTTTATTGCAATATTGACAGCTTTATCCAAATCAGCATCTTTGTGCACATATACATGACAAAGCCCTTTATCATGTTTTACAACCGGCACTTTTGAATTTTCACTCACAAATCTAATAAGTTTTTCACCTCCTCTTGGAATAATTAAATCAACATATTTATCTTGTTTAATAAGCCACTCAACTCCGCTTCTTGAATAATCAGGCAGTATTGAAACGGCATCTGCCGGAAGATGGTTTTTTTCAAGTACATATCTCAATATTTCGATAATTATACTGTTTGAATGATAAGCCTCTTTTCCTCCTTTAAGAATACATGCATTACCGCTCATAAAACAAAGCCCCGCTGCGTCACTTGTAACATTTGGTCTTGATTCATAAATAATACCGATAACACCTATTGGAATTTTTACTTTTTGTATTGTGAGCCCATTATCTATTTTCCATCCATCAATCACTCTTCCTACCGGGTCTTTTAATTTTGCAATATCCCTTAGTGCATCAGCCATTGATTTTACTCTTTTTTCATCAAGAAGAAGTCTGTCAATAAGTGCAGAGCTTAAATTATTCTCTTTTGCAAACTCTAAATCTTTTTTATTTTCTATAATTATCTCATCTGTATATTTTTCTAGTCTATTAGCCATTTCATTTAAAATTTTTCTTTTAATTTCACCATTTAATGTAGCAATAATTCGACTGGATTCTTTTACTTTTTTTAATATTTCTTCCATTAATTCCCCTTTTTTTAAGATATTTTATCATAAAAGTGTTACTTTTTTTCACTGTAATAAATATAAATTCATTACTAAATGTTACATTTTTTCAAAATACTTGGCATAATTTTAGAAAAAAGGAGATTAAATGTCACTTGATAAAGTATTTGATATAGCAATAATCGGTGCAGGTCCTGGCGGAGTTGCAAGTGTAATTGAAGCGAAACTTGCGGGAATTGATAAAGTCATATGTCTTGAAAAATCAGATAATCATCATGATATGATTAGAAAATTTTATAAACCAGGAAAAAGAGTAGATAAAGACTGGCAAGGAAAAAAATTCGAATTTATAGGGAATGTGACATTTGAAGAGTGCTTAAAAGAAGAGTATTTGGAGCAAATGGATAAAAAAATAAAAGATAACGGAGTTGAAGATAAATTTAAATATAATCATCATGTTTATGGAGTAGAAAAAAATTCTGATGGTATCTTCGAAATTGGTTCAGACCATGAAATTGGCGTAATTCAAGCAAAAAAAGTAATTGTAGCAATCGGTAGAATGGGTAAACCTAATAAACCGGGATATAAATTTCCACCAAAAATCAGACCAAGACTTAATTTCAACCTTGATAAAGTTAAGCCTGGTGAAAAAGTTCTTGTAGTAGGTGGAGGTGACACTGCCGGTGAATATGCATACGGACTTGTAGATATGGATATCGGATGCGATGTTACTTTAAATTACAGAAGAGCGGAAATTACAAGAATGAACCCGACAAACAAAGAAATTGTTGAAAAATATTTTAAAGAAGGAAAAATTCACTCAAAACTCGGAGTCGATATCGAAAAAGTGGAACCAGTTGAAAATGACGATGTAACTCCTCCAAGAGTAAAAGTATTTTATAAAGACGGAACAACAGATGTTTTTGACAGAGTTGTATATGCACTTGGTGGAACAAGTCCTGTTGATTTCCTTAAAAACTGCGGAATCAATCTAAACGAATGGGGTGAGCCTGAACACAACGAAGAAACAATGGAAACAAACGTTGAGGGTCTATATACAATAGGTGATGTTGTAACAAGTGCCGGAAGTATAGCACTTGCATTCAACCACGCTTATCAAGCTGTCCAAGACATAGCGAAAAAACTTAAATAATCCCTATTTTTTAGGGATTTCCTCTATTATTTCCACATCAATTATATCATCATCGTCGTAAAATTTATTATGCGTGTATACTGTTTTTGAAGGAAGAAATTTTTTTGCAATCCATCTTGCAAAAGGCTCAAATAAAAACAACACACCCAAAACATCACTGAAAAATCCGGGAATTATAAGCAAAACTGCCCCTATAAATTTAAAAAGTCCAATTGAAATAAACTCTTCCTCGCTGATTTCCCTTCTTAAAACTTTCATCATATTTTCATTCAGTGAAAAATGAATGTTTTTTATGATGTATACACCCGCAACCGCACTGATTAATATTTCTATAAAAAATCCCAGTGGAGTAAAAATCTTCATAAATTCATAACTGAAAACTATCTCTAAGAAAAGATAAACCAAAAAATAAATCAGTCCCATATCAAACCTCTTTTCAAAATAAATTTAAATTTATTTACTATTTATTATTTATTTGTTATTTCTTTCATATCATCTATCTCTTTTTTATCAAAAACAACATCAACAGGCTTAAAAAGAACTTCTTTCACTTTAAATTTAAAAGTAGTTTTTTTTAAATTATATTTTTCAGGTCCTATATACAGACCCATATCGCAACCTTTTTATCAATAAGCCTGCTTCCAAAAACATAAACTCTTGTTTTATTTCCAAAATATTTTTTAGATAAATCAAAAATTATTTTTTTTGTTTAATCTCATAATAACTTCTACTAAAAAATCCACCGGATTTTTCACTTATTCAAAACCTCTAAAACTCTCTCAAACGCTTCTTCTTTATTTACTTCAATCTTTTCACCTGTTTTTCTGTTTCTGATTTCTACTTTTCCATTCTTTAACTTCTTACCTATAATCACACAAACAGGAAATCCTACAAGCTCAAAATCCGCAATTTTAGGACCAAATCTCTCACTTCTATCATCAAGAATAGGTTTTGCACCCGCTTTTTTTAGCTCTTCATATAAATCCTCAGCAAAAGTTAATTGTTCTTCTTTTTTAACATCACTGACAATTATATCAACCAAAAACGGAGCTATCTCTTTTGGCCAGATTATTCCTTTTTCGTCATGGTTTTGTTCAATTGCCGCAGCTATAAGACGGCTAACTCCAATACCATAACATCCCATAATAAAAGGTTTTGCCTTACCGTTTTCATCAAGGAATGTCGCATTCATAGGCTCAGAATAAACAGTTCCTAGTTTGAAAATATGTCCTACTTCTATACCTTTTGTAATTTTAAGAGGTTTTCCGCACTTAGGACACAAATCCCCTTCTTTAACAGCGGCAATATCCCTGTAAATTGTAAGATTCCCTAATAAATTCGCATCAAGAAGTCCAGCACCTTTTATATGATAATCTTTTTTGTTTGCCCCACATACAAGCTCTTCTGCCATTCTTAAATCATCATCAATTACATACTTAATATTGCTCGGTATTCCAAAAGGCCCTATGAATCCCGGCACAAGACCCGCTTTTTCAATCTCTTCTTCGCTTGCATCAACCAAATCAATAGCACCTATTGCATTTTTTGCTTTTGTCTCCTCTAAGCTGTCAGTGCCTCTTACAAAAAATACCACTATTTCTTCACCTTCATCAAATATAGCCTTTTTAACAACGGCTTTTATACTGAAATATGGATCAATTCTCAAAAATTCACACACTTCTTCTATCGTTTTTTTCTCGGGAGTATAAACTTCTTCTATAATTTCCGTTTTTACGGGATTTTCTTTTTTAATATGTTTTCTTGTAGCCACTTCAATATTTGCAGAATAATTACACTCACTGCAAACTACAATATCATCTTCTCCTGTATTTGCAAGTACCATAAATTCGCGGCTTCCGCTTCCTCCTATCGCACCGCTGTCAGCTTCAACGACTCTGAAATCAAGTCCCATTTTGGCAAATATCTTTTCATAAGTTTCTTGCATAAGATTAAATTCCCTATCAAGGTCTTCTTTTGTGGCATGGAAAGAGTAAGCATCTTTCATTATAAATTCACGACCTCTAAGAAGCCCGAATCTCGGCCTAGCTTCATCTCTGAATTTCAAATTAATTTGATAAAGATTAACAGGCAGCTGTTTGTAACTCTTTACATAGCTTCTGACCAAATCAACAACACTTTCTTCATTTGTAGGTGAGAGAACAAACTTTTGACCTTTCCTGTCTTCAATCCTTAAAAGCTCGTCACCGTATTTTTTAGCCCTTCCGGTCTCTTCCCAAAGCTCATAAGGTGTTACGAAACTTAGCATTACTTCCTGAGCACCTGCATTATCCATCTCTTTTTTTATTATTTCACGAATATTGTCTAAAACCATTTTTCCAATAGGCGTAAAATCATATATACCTGCTGCCACCTGTTTAATATATCCACCTCTGACCAAATAAATATGACTTGGTGTTACAGCATCTTTTGGCGTTTCTTTAAGTGTATATAAAAAAAATCTACTCCATCTCATCAAATCTCCTTAACATATTCATTCTTTTTACTTTTAGGAATTGTTTTAGTTTCCGGAAGTTTTAAAACTTCATATTTTTTAACACCGCTTAAATAATGTATTTCTATTTTGTCCCCTACTTTTACTTCTTTTGCGGGCTTTGCTTTTTTACCGTTTAAAAACACGACACCTTCTTTGCACATTTCATCTGCAATAGAGCGTCGTTTAACGATATTTACACTATTTAAAAACTTATCTATTCTCACACAATTCCTTTTTAACAAAATTATACTATAATTGCAATAAAAAAGGATTTGAATGAAAGTTGTTTTAGCTTACTCAGGCGGACTTGATACAAGTGTTATTTTGAAATGGCTTCAAGATAAATACAATGCGGAAGTTGTAACATTCACAGCTGATATCGGTCAGGGTGAAGAAGTTGAAGAAGCAAGGGAAAAAGCTCTAAAACTTGGAGTAAAGCCAGAAAATATTTTTATAGAAGATCTAAGGGAAGAATTTGTAAAAGATTATGTTTTCCCAATGTTTAGGGCAAATGCAATTTATGAGGGCGAATACCTTCTTGGGACATCAATCGCGAGACCTTTAATAGCAAAAAGACAGATTGAAATAGCAAATCAGGTAGGTGCCGAAGCCGTAGCTCACGGTGCTACCGGGAAAGGAAACGATCAAGTAAGATTTGAGCTTGGATATTATGCTCTAAAACCTGATATAAAAGTTATTGCACCATGGAGAGAGTGGGATTTAAACAGTAGAGAAAAACTTTTAGCTTACGCTGAAAAACACGGTATTCCAATTCAAAAGCACGGTAAAAAATCACCTTATTCTATGGATGCAAATCTTCTTCATATTTCATATGAAGGCGGAATTTTGGAAGATCCTTGGGCAGAACCTGAGGAAGATATGTGGAGATGGACGGTTGCTCCTGAAAAAGCACCTGATAAGCCTGAATATATCGAAATTGATTTTGAAAAAGGTGATGCGGTTGCAATAAACGGCAGCAGAATGACACCGGCACAAATCCTTGAAACATTAAATGAATATGGCAAAAAACATGGTATAGGAAGAATAGACCTTGTCGAAAACAGATTTGTAGGTATGAAAAGCAGAGGCTGTTACGAAACTCCCGGCGGAACTATCTTACTTAAAGCACACAGGGCAATAGAATCAATTACCCTTGATAAAGGTGAAGCTCATCTTAAAGATGAAATCATGCCAAAATACGCTGAACTTATTTACAACGGATTCTGGTTTGCACCTGAGAGAGTTGCACTTCAAGAGTTAATCAATAAAACTCAGGAAAACTGTGAAGGGACTGTGAGACTTAAACTTTATAAAGGAAATGTAAGTGTTGTTGGTAGAAAATCACCAAAATCACTTTTCAGTCCTGAATTTGCAACATTTGAAGAAGATAAAGTTTACAATCAAAAAGACGCAGAAGGGTTTATTAAGCTTAACGCATTAAGATTTATAATTGAAGGTTATGTAAGAGGGAAAAAATAATTCCCTCTTTTAATTTTTTGTTTTTATAAAGCCTTTGACACTGTTTTTCTAATAAGATTTTAAATCATTAAATTTATATAATCCATTTTCAATTTAACATTAAAGAGGGATTACCCCTCTGTATGAGCTTTGTGAGCTTCGATAAGGTATTTAATATCATCAGCTAAAACATAAACATTTTTATATCCCAATACATCAAGCAAACCTTTTACCCTGTTAGCAAAAAAAGCTTTCCTACACGCTACTACAATCGGCTGAGTTTTATCATCTGGCAATATATCCATATACTCTGTAAATTCAGGATAAGGAGTAAAATATGCTGTCGGAATTCCAGCTTCTTCTGCATTTTCTCCTTCAACTAAATTTGGTAAAGTCACATCAAGCAATATTGCACCTGCATCTTTAATAAGTTCTCTTGTTTTGTGAATATCTATATTTCCAAGACCCGGTTTTTCTTTATTAAATTCTGTTGCTTCTTTAAATTTCTCTATTACTTCTTGTTCAAATGGTGTTAATTTTGCCATTTCTCCCTCCTTTAATATATTTTAGTTATTATAACTCAAATTAATTATATTGTCAATGTTAGGATAATATTAAAATATTATATTATGTTATCTAATAAAATTAGAGTATAATTATTAAAAAGGAAAAAAATGAGAGCAGCTTTTCCAACAAACAATCAAAAAACTATAAACGAAAAAATAGGATTTTCAAAATATATTTTAATTATAGACACTGATACAAATGAAAAAATTTTACTTGAAAACCCTGTATTTGAAGAAGCTATGCATTTAAAAGAAATCAGAGATTGTGGTGAAAATGGTCTTGAAACAGGTAAAATACTTCCTAAATTATTAAAAGAATATAATGTTGATGTGTTTTATGGTTTAAAATTTGGAGAGGGAATGCTTGATAATTTAGAAATATATGGTATTAAACCCATAATCACTGATAAAAAAGAGATAAAGGCTAATTTCTAGCCTTTTTAAGATATTCAATTACTTCTTCATCACTCAGTTGATGAAAATCTTCATACCACTGACCGACACTCATAAACATAGGAGGAGTATGTAAAATTACAAGATTATTACTTACTTTCCTAAGCATATCTAATACTTTTTCATCACCCGGAGCAACAGGTGCTGCAATTGTAATTGAATTCGGATACTCCCTAATTACAGTATTTGCAGCCAAATACATACTAGCCCCAGTCGCAATACCATCATCAACAATTATCACATCTTTATCTTCAATCGGAATAGGTTCTATATTATATTTTTCTCTTTTTCTTGCCATTTCTTGAATTTTTTCTATTGCTTTTTCTTGTATATATTTTTCATCTACCAAAATTCCTTTTTGATTTAACATATCAAGAGCTTCTTTATTTACAAAAACAAGACCACTCTCACTTACACTTCCAATAGCAGCCTCTTCATTTGCAGGTGATGGAATTTTCTTAATAAATAAAATGTCAAGTGATGCATTAAGCTCTTTTGCTATTTCATATCCAACCGGTACCCCTCCTCTTGGCAAAGCTAAAACCAAAGGATTTTTTAAATTAAGCTCTTTTAGCCTTTTAGCTAGTTCTTTACCAGCTTCAATCCTATTTTTAAATAACATCATTATCCTTTTTGTTAAATTATATCAAAATAATGTAAAATTATGTTATAATTATATATTATAATCATTATAAGCCTTATTTAAGGAGGGGCAATGAAAGATTTTATTTTAAAAATCACAGCAAGTAAATGGAATTATTATTTATCACTTGCAACTGACTTTTTAACGGCAGTTGTATTTTTAGTTTTAAGTATAATTTATGCAAAAGACATTTGGGCAAGTATTGCATTATTTGTAGTGGGAGTAATATTTTTTACATTTTTGGAATATGCAGTACATGCATGGCTGTTTCATGAAAACCATCCCCTAAAAGTATTTATTGAAGGACATGCGCATCATCATCAAAATCCGTTCAGTTATGATGCAATGCCATTTTTTATGAGTGCGGTAATTGCAACTTTTTTTGCATGGTTGCTTCATTATATTATGCCTCTTGGCGATGCACTTGCAATAGTAGGCGGTATGGCTCTTGGATATTTTAACTACGGAATTATGCATCATATTATGCATAGAACTGAATTTAATTCAAAATATTGGAGATATATGCAAGAATTCCACTTCGTTCACCATAAAAAACCAAAATTAAATCACGGTATTACAACTGATTTTTGGGACAGGGTTTTTGGTACTTATTATCAATGGAATGAAGACGATTTAAAAGGAATAGAAAAACTCAAAAAAGTAAAGAAAAAAGCCAAATAAGCTCTTTTTTATAATCTCTTTTTCCATTTTCTATTTCATCCATAATACTTTCAAGTTTTGCTGTAAATTCTTCTTCAACAAACGTTTTATATTTTAAATTTTCAATAATTTTAAGAACTTTGAAACCAAGATGTGTTGCAAATAAATAACCGTTTTTTTCCACTATATATTTTCTCTCAATCAGTTTTTCTATTGTAATTGCATATGTTGAAGGTCTTCCTATTCCTCTATTTTTCATCTCTTCAATTACCTCTGCATATGTGTAAGGTGAAATTTTTGATTTTTTGTATAAATTTTTAATTATTTCATAAACTCCGTTTTTTAAATTATAAACATTTATAGGATAGATAAGATTAAAACCGTCTTTTAAAATTGAGGTAATAATTTCTACTTCTTTGCCAAGAATATTAAAAGTCTCTTTTTTTACAACCGCTTCTTTCATTTGTGAAGCAATAAATTTTCTAAAAATCAAATCATAAAGTCTGAAATGTTTATAAGTTAATTTTATACCTTTAACCATACAAAAACTTTTAAGCTCTTCCAAATCCATAGATGTTGTAGCCCTTATGGCTTCATGCGCTCCTCCTTCTTCAAAACTTCTGGCTTTAAAATAATCTTCTCCAAACTTTTCAGCAATATAATCTTTGGCAATAGATATACCAAGCGGTGAAATTCTGTGCGAATCGGTTCTGTGATATGTAATAAATCCGCTCTCAAACAGCTCCTGAGCCAGAGTCATTGTCTGCTGAGGTGAATATCTTAGTTTAACAGCTGCATCTTTTAAAAGTTCAGATGTGTTAAAAGGTTTTTCAAAAAGCTTTTCTTCTTTTGAGGATATAATTTTAAGCTCTATTTTATCAGGTATATTCTCGTAAAACTTTTTAGCCTCATCTTCATTTTCAAAATCAAATTCTACTCTTAAATTATCAATTCTCACACTTACAACATAAATTTTCTCTTTTAAACTTTCCGTTCTTTTTGCAATCCATTTAAGTACCGGTGTTTGGACTCTTCCGGCTGAGAGATGAGGATTTTTAAGCATTTTTTGAATAATTTGTGATATTAAAAAACCTATCCATCTATCAGCTATTCTTCTTACAAACTGCGCACCTACAAGATTTATGTCGATATCTCTTGGATTTTTAATAGCCTCTTCAAAAGCGTATCTGGTAATTTCGTGAAATTCGGCTCTTTTAATGTTTAAATTAAAAGGCTTATTGTTTAATGTCAGATCAAATGCAATTTTCTCCCCTTCCCTGTCAGGGTCTGTTGCAATAAAAATTTCATCAACTTCAAAGCTTTCAATATTTAGTGCTTTTAAAATATTATCTTTATTTTCCAATACTTTAAATACAGGAATATATTTTTCAACCACTCCCCATTTTCCTTCGTTTTCATCCAAATCAAAATCATGTCCGATACTTGCCGTAATAATTAAATTTCTCTCTTCCATCAAGATTTCATATACAATTACATCATCAATCACCCTTCTGCTTGGATTACCGAAAAATGAGCTTATTGTTTTTGCTTTTGTAGGAGATTCGACTACAACAAAAGTTGTTTTTATATCGACTTTTTTACTTTCATTTCTGCTTTTGTCTATCTCTTTTAACACTTCATCAATATCTAACTCTTTAATATTTACAAATTCACTCTGAGTAAACCATTTGAGTTTCTTTTGAAGCGAAAAAAAAGCTTTTTGACTATCCACCAACACAAGCCCCAACCCCTTTGTCAGATGCCCTTTATAAAATCTGCTTGACCTTCCGCTTGCCTGAATATATCCCGTAATATCCGCTGTAATAATTTTTTCCCCGTCAAAACTGATTTCAGGAGAATTTTTAATTTCATCACCGTAAAAGTTAATCAAATCAAAAATATACTCTTTTATCTTTTGAAGTTTTTCTTCAACTTTTGGATGAAGTGTTGCAAAAAAGACATATTTTTTCATAAAATTTATATTATGCTGATATTCAAGAAGAGCTTTAAAATCAAGTTTTTTGGCAAAGAAAGGATAAAGTGAAATCGCAATAAAATACATTGAGCGGTAATCATCCGTTTTTAAACTAAACTCCATCTTAGGCACACCCACAAAAAGCGTATATCTGATAGCTTCTGGCAAATCAATACCTCTTGCCAGAGGATTACGGTAACTTGCAAATCCCACAAAATAACAATCACCCTTTTTAAACTCTTCTATATGTTCGTTAAATTCTTCATATGAATAGGCTTTAATAGCCTTTGAATTTAAAAACCCGATATATTCGTTTAATCTCTCTTTTGTTTCATTACCCGGCAAAAATAAAAGTCCTCCTTTGCCGAGTTTTTTTATCCATTCAACCGATTTTTCCCATGAATACTCTTCATCATAAGAGTCAATCACTTCTCTTAAAGTAAGATTTGGTCTGCTTATTTCAAATCCGAGCAAGAATCTGAAAAGATATACCCTTTTCGACCTAGGATTTGCCGTGGCGCTTGATACGATAAGTTCTCCTTTTTTCTTTTTGGAAATATTTTTTATTTTGTCATACTCTTTATTATTTATATATTCAAGCGCTTTTTGTATCTCTTCTTCACTAAATCCCAAAAGCTTTAATACAGTATCAATTTTTTTTCCTGATTTAAGTATCGAATCCACATCATCTATAAAAACAAGTTCAAATTCCCTTTTGATATTATCAATATTTTTGTAAAGAAACTGGGTAGTGGTGATTATTATTTCACCTTCTCCTTTTAAAATTTTTTCTTTTTCTTCTTTTTTGCCCTTATATGCCAAAACTTCAACACCCCACTTTTTAAATCTCTCAACTGCCTGCATAACAAGTAGTTTTGTTGGAAAGAGGATATATGAATTTTTTACAAATGCGCTTAGTAAAAGTCCAAAAGTGGTTTTTCCTATTCCGGTCGGAGCAAGAAGTGCAAATGAATTTCCTAAAAAAAACCTCTTAGCCCACATTTTTTGAATTGAACTAAGCTCACTTCCTGTTTTTTCTTTAAAAAAAGCGTTAAATAAAGAGAGTTTTTCATCCGCAATGCAGAATTTTTCATAATTTTTAAGTTCAATTTCGCATTTATTTTCATTTTCTTCCATACATTTTTTGCAAAAAAGACCTTTTGAAAGCCTAGACGAGCTTATATCCCCACCGCAGTTCGGGCATCTGTTTTTATATATTGCAGGAAGCATCAAATTTCCTTTTTTACTAATGATATCAAAAATCATAATTTTGAAGCTTTACTTTTATTGGAAAATTTGAATAATTATTTTTTATATAAGCTTTAAAGACTTCATTTTGCTTCTTTTTTCCTAAATTTTACAAAAATATTATCTTCTTGATTATAATCAATGAATTAAATCCAAATAATCTTTAAAATACTTCAAAACAAAACAAAGGAGAAATAAATGTTCGGATTATTCGGAAAAAATGAAAAACCACAAAAACCTCAGGCTTGTGACTTACCATTCCTTTGCTGGCAATGTGAAATGAGTGCACCTGGTGGATGTGGTAGCCATGGTGAGAGCAAAGGTGTGTGTGGTAAAGATGCTACAAAAGCAAGACTTCAAGATTTGATGACTTACGGACTAAGAGGACTTAGTGCATACAGAGAACACGCAAACGAACTTATTGAAACAGAAGAAGATTACAAAAGATTAAAAGAAGTTGATGATGTAAATTCTGAAACACTCTACTTTACACTTACAAATGTAAACTTCAATTTTGAGGAGCATATTAATCAACTTATGAAAGTAGGAAATGCGGGTGTAAAAGTTATGGATTTACTCAGTGACCTGCACACAAGAGCACTTGGAATTCCGGCACCTGTTGAAGTTACTCAAAACAAAGCAGAAGGAAAAGGTATCTTAGTATCAGGTCACAACCTTGATATGCTTGAAAAACTTCTAAAAAGAATAGAAGAGAGAGGTCTAAGTGACAAAATCAATGTATACACTCACTCAGAAATGCTTCCGGCTCACGGATATCCTCATCTTAAAAAATACAAAAACCTAAAAGGAAATATCGGTAAAGCATGGTTTGACCAAACTGATATATTCAGCAAATGGAACGGAACTTGTGTTGTAAACACTAACTGTATTGTTCCTCCTGAAAAATCTCCAAAAGTTAAAAACTACATCGACAGACTATATACTTATAAAATCACAGGTGTAGAAGGAGCTAAAAAAATTGAAAATGATAATTTCGATCCGCTAATTGACCATACACTTGAACTTCCTGATATTACAGGGTTTGACAGTGATGAAAAAATTGTTACAGGACATCATTACAAAACTGTACTTGAAGCATACGGAGCAAAAGTTCTTGATGCAATTAAAGAAGGAAAACTAAAAAGAGTATGGGTAATCGCAGGATGTGACGCGCCTGGTAAAAAAAGAAACTATTTCAGAGAACTTGCACTTGCAGTTCCAAAAGACCATTTAATCATTACAAGTAGCTGTGGTAAATTCAGATTCAATGATGTTGATTTTGGAACTATTCCGGGAACTGATATTCCAAGATATATTGACCTTGGACAATGCAATGACTCTAACGGTGCCGTTCATATTGCACTTGCAGTGGCTCAGGCTCTTGGTGTGGAAGATGTAAATGAACTTCCAGTTTCAATCGCACTAATGTGGATGGAACAAAAAGCGATTATTATTCTTTTAGCACTGCTTAGCCTTGGAATCAAAGATATCTATATCGGGCCAAACGCTCCTCAGTTTGCAAATGAAGATATTGTTAATTTCTTGGTTGAAAACTTTAATCTTGGAATTATTTCAGGAGATATTCACAAAGACTTCGGAAAAGAACTTCAAGCCGGATAAAACACATAAGCCCTCCTTTGAGGCTTTGCCTCATATTATTACCAGCTGTAATACTCTTTTATTTTTTCAATATCAATCACTTTTAATTTAGAACCTTCATTTTTAATAATTTCTAATTCTTTAAATTTTTTAAGTTTTCTGCTTAAAGTTTCAGGCTTTATATGTAAAAGAGCGGCAATTGAATGCTGTTTTAAATCCTCAAAAGCTTCCGGATTATCATAAATAAATTTGGCAATTTTTGTTTCAGTATCAAAAATAAGATTATCCTGAATTATCCCGTCAAGATATTTCATTTTCCTTAGAAGTGAGCTCATTATCTGCATACACACATCGCCTTTTTGCATAAATTTTTTAAATTTTTCAAATTCAATTTTTAAAATAATCCCATCACTCTCCATCGCACAGTTTGCGGGATAAGGCATATTTTCAAAATTGGCAAGTTCTGCTATTAAAGATACTGGTCTGAATTTATGAATTATAAGTTCATTTCCTTTATTGTCAATTTTATAAACCCTTGCACTCCCTTCAATGAGAAGATGAAGATAACTTGGCTGTTCTTTTTCATAAAATACAATTTCGTCTTTTTTTAATTTTTTTACTATTGTGAATTTTTTAATTTCATTAATATCTTTATCGTCTAAATTTTTAAATAGAAAATAATTTTTTAAATTCATTTGAAGCCTTTTATTTTTTTTATAAGTTTTTTAATTTCTCTTTTGTCTTTTTTATAAAACTTTATTTTATGATATAAATTATTTATCTCATTTAACTTCTCATTATTAAAACTTTTTAGATATTCATAAATTGTGTTTTCTCTTTTTTTTCTTTTTTCAAGTTTTCTTAATAGTTTTTGCATTTGGCATTCATAATCTTTACATCTAAGCAGATAATATATCAACAATATAATAGAACTTAATATTATCAATATAAAAATTATAACCTCTTTTAAATGGGTTTTGATAAATTTAATAAATTTTTTTTGGGTATAAGTATTATAATACAAAATCCATTCATCAATTTTAAATCTAATATACATTAAAAAAAGATTTTTATTCTCTTTTAACTCTTTATTTTGCAAGTTAATATTTATGTTATTTTTTTTTGATGAATATGCATATTTCACCGGGTCTATTCTAATCCATTTATCTGTATAAACCTCAACCCATGCATGCGCGTCTTTTGCTCTTATTACCATATAATCTTTATAAAACTCATTACCTACAAATCCTGTAACTACCCTGCTTGGAAGATTTGCAAGTCTTGAAAGGATAGCAAAAGCAGAAGCAAAATGAGTACAATATCCGCTTTTTTTATGAAACAAAAGTTCATCAACTATATTATAAGGGTCGATTTTTGAAGGATTTAGAGTATATTTTACTTTTTTTGAAATAAAAAATTTAATTAATTCTTTTAATCTCTTATTTTTATCTTTTATTTTTACTATATCTTTTATTGCATTTTGTGTTAATTTATTATTTTTTTTATTAACTTCCAAAGAAACTTTTGGAATAAAAGGAAGTTTTAACGTATAATTTGTATATGATGTTAATTTAACTTCAATTGGTTTTTTAAGAGGCTTTTTTAATTTAATTGTAAAATATTTTGTTAAATAAGCACCCTTAAAAGCTTTTATAGGCAAATCAAGAGCAAAAAAATATCTTTTATTTGTAGGATACATTTTTAAGACATAATCAATTTTATTGGATTTTCTGATTAATATATCTCTTGGAGCGGCTAAACTCTCACCCCAAAATTTACCATAATTTTTGTATAAAACATCACCTCTGAAATAGTACTCTTTTGGCTTTTTTTTAAATCCGACTTCCATTACAATCTGATTAGAGTTTATAACTGATTTATCATCAACCTTTAAAATATTACTAAATCCACTTATTACATAATTTTGATGAAATCCAATTGAGAAATTATAATAACCTTTTCTAGGAGAAAATAAAAACAGCAAAACAACAAACGGCAAGGAAATTAAAAGAATAATAAATTCAATTTTTAAGCTCTCTTTAACAGATGAGAGTTTATATAGTAAAATCAAAAATAAAAATAAAAAAATTTCAAAAATTGAATAAAAAAGCATAAATATATTTTGATATAAAAATATACTAAGACCTAAAAAAAGCATAGGGGAAATTCAAAGATAAAAATTAATGCCTTT
>JALWNI010000049.1:0-8147 GCA_027083695.1 Nautiliaceae bacterium
TTTTAAGTTTTTTATTTTCTTTTTTGAGTTTTTTAAGTTCTGATTTTAATTTTTCTATCTCTTCCTTTTCATTTTTGCAAATTAGTTTTTTAATCAAGTTTATATCCTATTCCTCTTACAGCTTTTAATAAATTAACTTTATGGTTTAATCTATTAACTGCTACATTTACGCTCTTTTCGTTAATTTCAAAAATTTCAGATATTTCGTTTCTGCTGATAACCCTTTTAGGATTTTCAAAAAATATTTTAAGCAGATTAAATTCATTATTTGTAAGATCTATTTCTTGGTTTTCTACTATAAGTTTTTTATTGTTTAAATCAAGTTTATAATTTTTATATGAAAGAAAAGAAGAAAATTTATTGTTTCTTTTTAATACGGCTTTTATTCTTGCTTTCAGCTCTGCCATACTAAAAGGTTTTGTAATATAATCATCGGCTCCTGCTTCGAAACCTTCTAAAATATCCTCTTCACTGTTTTTGGCTGTAAGAAATATCACTGGTATATTAAATCCTTCTTTTTTAAGTTCTTTTATGAAATTTACTCCTTCAACTTTTGGTAAATTTCTATCTACTATAAGTAAATCGGGATTTTCTTCAATAATAAAATCTTTTACTTTTTTAGTATTCAAAAAACCTACTATGTCGTAACCTTCTTGCAATAAATTAAATTCAAGAAGCTCTAACAAATCCTCTTCATCTTCTATAATAGCTATTAACATTTTGCTCTCCTAGATATCGACACCTTCTTTTGCAAATAGAAGATATTTTGATATTGTTTTTACAGAATCGGTAATTCTTTCAAGTTTTTTTGCAATATTTAAAGTTTTTAATATTTCATCAATATCTTCAATTTTTTTAATATCTTTTACTAATTCTTTATAAATATCATCCGCTATTTTTTCATAACTTATTATTGTTGAATAAGCATCTTCAATGTTTTCACTGTTTATTGCTAATTTTAATGTTGTAATAGAACTTAATGCATTTTGATATAGTGCGTCTATTTTATCATTTTTGGTTTTGTATTTTTTTATAAAACTTTTTACAGATTTTTTGATTTTATAAAGAAAAGATGTTATTTTTAAATAAGCAATGGTTTCTCTTAAAAATTCTCCTTGTGGATGGTAAAGTGCTAAAACTTTAATTATTTCATTATCAAATTCTTTTAAATCAATTAAAAAAAACTCATCTGTTAATTCTTTTTTTTGAAGGGACTCTTCAATTACGCTTACTATTTTATAAAATGTGTTGTTTAATTTTTCCAAATGTTTTTCTATAAGCATTTTTACCCTTTGTATTTGAATTTTGAAATTTGAATAATTATATAATAAATTATTTATATGGTAAAATAATATATGTTATTGTTTTGTTATTTTTATATTTTATAATTTTGCAATAAAAAACAAAAGGAGACAGAATGAAAAAATTTATAGCTGGTTTGACATTAGCGGCGGTGAGTAGTTTTGCATGGACAATTAATGGAACCGGTGCTACTTTTCCTTATCCAGTATATAAGAAATGGATAACAGGTTTTTATAACCAAACTGGCAATCAAGTAAATTATACGGGGACAGGTTCAGGTACGGGTATCAAAGAAGTTGCACAAAGACATGTGAATTTTGGTGGAAGTGATAAACCTTTAAGTCCAAGAATTTTAAAAATTGCTAAATTATATCAATTTCCAACAGTAGTTGGTGGAATTGTTCTTGGTTATAATATTCCAGGTGTGCATAGTTTAAAATTGAGTGAAGCGGCTATTAAAGGAATAGTGCTTGGAAAAATTAAATATTGGGACAATCCTGTAATTGTAAAATACAATCCAAATGAAAAGTTGCCTCATAAAAAAATAATTTTTGTTCATAGAAGTGATAAATCAGGGACAACTTTTAACTTTACATATTATTTAAGTAAAATGTGTTCTACTTGGAGAAAAAATTATGGTGCAAGAAAATTAATCAATTGGCCGACAGATGCACAAGGAAGAGGTGTAGCCGGTAAAGGAAATTTTGGTGTTAGTGCTGCTATTAAAACAAATCCATATTCAATCGGATATGTTGATTATGCTGATGCATTAAAGAATGGTTTAAATATGGCGACAATTCAGGGTAGAGACGGTAAATTTTATGCTCCAACACCAAAAAATTTCTCAGAAGGTGCTAAATTTGCAGGATTTAATCCTAAAATGGATTTTTATAAAGTTATTGCTTATCCAAAACACGGATATCCTATTATAGCGGCAACTTTTATTTTGGTTCCACAAGAAAAAACTACAAAAGACAAAGAAGTTACAGCATTTTTCAACTGGGCATATACAAATGGTGATAATGCTGCAAGTAAATTAGGATACATTCCGTTACCAAATAATGTAAAAGCAATGATTAGAGAATACTGGAAAGAAAAAGGTATAGCTCCTGCAAAATAATAAAAGAGGACTTGAAATCCTCTTGTTATTTTTTTAGAATTATAATAATTAAATTTAAAGGTGTTGTATGGAGAAAATTTTTAAATCCCTCTCTCAGTTAAGTGCCACTACTATACTTTTGATATTATCAGCAATATTTGTCGTATTGTATATACAAGCTAAACCAGCAATAAAAAAATATGGTATTCATTTTTTAGTTGACCCAAGATGGGGTGTAACTGTTCAAAAGAACAATACGCCAAATGTTGCAAAAAACTCTGTTGCAAATTCTGATGTTGGAGGAATTCAAGTAGAGGATGATGATGTTTTAGCCGCTATTGGTGCTTTATCTCCTTCTCAGGAGAAAAAATCAAATGTTGTTTACGGAGGTCTTATTCCTATTGTAGGTACAATACTTTCAACGATAATTGCAATGATTTTTGCCGTTCCTATTGCAATGGGAATTTCTATATTTCTTGCTGAAATCGCTCCTCCTTTTCTTTCAAAGCCGGTAGGAATTGCGATAGAACTATTAGCGGCAATTCCAAGTATTATTTATGGTATGTGGGGACTTTTTTATTTTGGCCCGTTTATTGCCAAAATTTTTGGAGGAAGTAGTGTAAATTTGCTAGTGGCAGGACTTGTATTGGGTGTAATGATAATACCTTTTATGGCATCTCTTACAAGAGATAGTATGAAAACTACTCCAAATATTTTAAAAGAATCTGCTTATGCTATGGGAGCTACAAAATTTGAAGTAATTAAAGATGTTATTTTTCCTTATGCTAAAAAAGGAATAGTAGGAAGCATGATTTTAGCACTGGGAAGAGCTCTTGGGGAAACAATGGCAGTGGCTTTTGTAATTGGTGGAGTGTTTAATTTTCCTCACAAACTTACAGATCCAACTGTTTCTATTCCAGTAGTACTTGCAAATAATTTTGCTGAAAGTTCAGGGCTTAGTCTTGCTGCATTGTTTTATTTAGCTCTAATTTTGTTTGTAATTTCTTTTATAGTTATCTCTTTTGCGAAATTTTATTTTTTAAGGGATAAAAAATGAGACTTATAATAAATAAAATTATTCTTTTTCTATCCACACTTGCAGCAGTATTAGGTTTGATTTTTTTATTTTGGATATTGATAACTCTTACTATTAAAGGAATAAAATCGGTTAATTTATATATTTTTACACACGATTTAGTAGAGAATGGTCTTAGAAATTTACTTATAGGACAATTTGTATTGTCTTTAATAGCAATAGTTATCGGTGTTCCTATTGGAATGGTTGCAGGTATATATTTGCAAGAATACTCTTTTAATAATAAATTTGCTTTATTTATAAGAAATTTAAGTGATGTAATGATGTCAGCTCCTTCAATTGTTATTGGAACATTTGTTTATGCTATTTTAGTTAATCCAATTGGTCATATGAACGGATGGGCGGGAGCAGTGGCATTAGCTATTTTAATGCTTCCAATTGTTGTCAGGACTACTGATGATATGTTGGGACTTGTTCCAAAAGAGCTCAGAGAAGCAGGAGTGGCAATTGGAGCACCAAAATATAGAGTTATTTTTGATATTATAATAAAAGCTGCAAAAGTTGGTATTATGACAGGTTTACTTCTTGCTTTTGCAAGAATAATAGGTGAAACAGCACCACTTCTTTTTACTAGTGGCAATTCTCAATACTTTACATTGAATTTAAATCATGAATTTCCAAGTTTAACAGTAGCAATTTATAATCTTGCTACAATGCCTGATAAACATTTGGTTGATATTGCATGGGCGGGAGCTTTTATATTGACTTTTTTTGTTTTGGTTATAAATTTATTAGGAAGATATATTATAAAGGATAAAAAATGAAATCGATGCAGGAGAATACAAAAAATCATCCATTAAAAAAAGTAATGGATATAAAAAATTTTTATTTTACATATGCAGGAGCCGATAAACCAAGTCTTAAAAATATAAATTTGCCAATATACGAAAAAAAAGTTACAGCGCTTATAGGACCTAGCGGATGCGGTAAATCTACATTACTAAGAAGTCTTAACAGAATTCATGATTTATATCCGGGCAATAAATATGAAGGTGAAATTTTTCTTAAAAATTTAGAAACTGGTGAGATGGAAAATATTCTTAAATATAAAAAAGAGAATGAATTAATCAAACTTCGTCAAAGAGTTGGGATGATTTTTCAAAAGCCTACACCTTTTCCAATGAGTATTTATGATAATATTGCCTATGGTCTTAGACTTATGGGGAAAAAAGATAAGAAAACTCTTGAAGAAAAAGTAGAAGAAGCTCTAAAAGGGGCAGCTTTGTGGGATGAAGTTAAAGATAGATTAAAAGATGATGCGAGAGGCCTTAGCGGAGGTCAGCAGCAAAGACTTTGTATTGCCAGAGCAATTGCTGTTGAACCAGAAGTTTTGCTTATGGATGAACCTACAAGTGCACTTGATCCTATTTCAACTATTGCAATTGAAGAACTCGTTGCAAAACTCAAATATAAAGTAACAATTGCCATTGTTACTCATAATATGCAACAAGCAAGCAGAGTAAGTGATTATACTGCTTTTATGTATTTAGGCGAACTTATAGAATTTGGTCCGACTGAGCAAATTTTCTTAAATCCAAAAGAGAAACGAACTGCTGATTATATTGCTGGAAAATTTGGTTAAAATTTTATATAATATATAAAAAAAGAGGAGAAAATGATTGTTTCTCCAAATAATATAAACTTTATCTCTTCTCAAAATCTACAAAATTTTAAAATCCAAGAAGAAATAACAAAATTAAAAGAAACAGATGCACATGTAAAAGCTCATGAAGCAGCACATAAAGCAGTGGGTGGCAGTTTAGCAGGAATGCCACATTATACTTATGTAACAGGTCCTGATGGGAAAAAATATGCCATAGCAGGAGAAGTCCCCATCTCTATAAAAAAAGGAAATACTCCAAAACAAACAATTTCTAATATGGAACAGGTTAAAGCTGCTGCACTTGCCCCATCCGATCCATCTCCTCAGGATTTAAAAGTTGCCGCAACTGCTGAGAGAATTGAAAATCAAGCAATAATGAAACTTTATCAAGAAAAATATAAAAAAGGCGATTTTTTAAATATATTAGTTTAATCAATGTTAAATAAGGAGTATTTATGTTTTTTAATAAAAAAAATAATGAAATAACAGTAGAAAAAGAAGAGTGTAATTTTGAAGATTTAAAAGAATATGTAGTGGATAAAAATAAAGACATAAAAGATGCTATTGGTGAAGAATTGTATATATGGAAACAATTTAAATATTTTTTTCCGGTAGGTATTTTTGCAATAGATAAAAATAAAAATTTATTAGAATGGAATAAAAAATTTGAAGAAATAACAGGATATTCATATGAGGAAATTTCGAGAATAAAAGTTGGATCAAAGATTTTATGGTCTATTAAACCAAGTGAATGTAAAGTTTGTAAAATTGTAGCAAAATCTATTAATTCAAAAAATTCTCTTGATGGTGTTGCAGAAATATATACGAAAGATGGTAATATTATTCCTGTTTATGTTTATGTAATTCCCATTGTGAAGAATAACGATATATTAAGAATATACATAACATTAAGAGATAGAAGTAACGAAGTAAAACTACAACAAAAAATACAAAACACAATAAATAATGTAGTTAAACTTTTATCTAAGTTTATTATGGATGTAGATGAAAAAGATCCTCTTGAAAAATTAAAAATTGCCATAAATAATTTACTTAATACTCTTGATGAAATTTATTATGGTATAAATGCAAGTACTGATAAAGTTGATGAAAAATATGAAATTGCTAAGAATGAAATTTTAGCAATAACAAAATGGGCAGATACTGATTTTAAAGAAAAACAAGAAAATCTTTTAGAAATAACAAAAAAATTGGATGAAGCAGTAAAAGAGATAGAAAATATGATTTCAATGATACAAGACATATCAGAACAGACGAATTTATTAGCATTAAATGCTGCAATTGAAGCCGCTCGTGCAGGAGAACATGGAAGGGGATTTGCTGTTGTTGCAGATGAAGTAAGAAATTTAGCTGAAAAGTCACATGAATCAACAAAAGAAATTGAATTAAGTGTCAAAAAAATAAAAGATGTCTCAAAAAACTTTATCAATGAGATAAATTTAAATGTAAGAGAGAGTGAAAAATTAATTTCTACTTTGGAAAAAATATCAGTAATAGTTGAAGATATGGATAAAAATTTTGAAAAATTAAAAGAGAAAATTGAAAAAATAAAAGGATAGTAATGAAAATTGTTTTTATGGGAAGTCCAGAATATGCGGTAAAAATATTAGATACATTAAATAAAAATTTTGAAATTACCGCTGTTTATACGCAACCGGATAAACCGGTAGGAAGAAAAAAAGTTTTAACTTCTACACCTGTAAAAAAATATGCTTTGGAAAATAATTTGAAAGTCTTTACTCCAAGCAGTTTAAAACAAGAGGATATTTCACGCTTTAATCCTGATTTTATTGTTGTAGCTGCTTATGGGCTTTTGCTTCCAAAAAATATTTTAACAACAGCTCCTTGTATTAACCTTCACGCTTCATTATTGCCAAAATACAGAGGTGCTTCTCCGATTCAAAGTGCTATTTTAAATGGAGATAAATACACAGGTGTAACTTCTATGCTTATGGATGAGGGACTTGATACGGGGGATATATTATGCTGGGATTATACAGATGTTGATAATAAAACTAGTATTGAGCTTTTTAATGAATTAGGAGATATGGCAGCTAAACAGATTATATATACACTTAATAATTTTGATAAAATAAAACCTTTAAAACAAAATGATTTAATGGCTACTTATTCTCCCAAAATAAAAAAAGAAAATGGATATGTTGATTTTGAAAATGCATTAATTATGGATAGAAAATTTAGAGCTTTTCAGCCATGGCCCGGAATTTTTTGTAATAAGTTTAAAATTAATGATATGATACTTTATGATATAGAGTCATTCAATAAAAAAGGTGAAATTTTAAAAATAGATAAAGAAGGTGTGATTGTAGGATGTAAAAAAGGAAGTGTTGTATTAAAAACTATTCAAATTCCGGGGAAAAAACCGGTAGATGTTATCAGTTATCTAAATGGCAAAAGATTAAAAATAGGAGATAATATTTTAGAATAATGTGGAAGATAGAATATTTTGATGAAATAGACTCTACTCAAAAATATTTATTAAAAAAAATAGAAAAAGAAAATTTAAATTATTATTGTGTTTGGAGTGAATATCAAACAGACGGAATAGGTACAAAAGGTAGAAAATGGAATGGTAAAAAAGGTAATATTTTTATTTCTTTTGTTATAGATTTAAATGAATTTAATTTTATACCATTACAAAGTCTTAGTGTTTATTATTCGTTTTTGACATATAAGGTATTAAAAAAATATAAAAATAATTTGATAATTAAATGGCCTAATGATATTTTTTTATTGGAGGATAGACCAAAAAAAATAGCAGGTATTTTAGTTAATATAAAGAAAAAAAAGATTATTTGCGGAATTGGCATTAATACGAAATATAATCCATTAATACAAAATGAATACGAAAGTGGTTGTTTGGATATAAAGATAAAAAATGATAAAATTGTAAAAGAAATTTTGTTGAATGTTGAAAAAAAAGAGCGGTGGGAGAAAATTTTTTTAGAATATGCACAGATATTTGAAAAAAGTAAAAAATATTTAAATATAAATAAAAAAGTAAA
>JALWNI010000049.1:8157-20666 GCA_027083695.1 Nautiliaceae bacterium
ATTAAATAAAGATGCAAGTTTAAAAGGGTGACAAAAAAATGGCTGAAATTATAACTGTGGCAAATCAAAAAGGTGGAGTAGGAAAAACTACAACAGCCGTAAATCTGGCAGCATCACTTGCTATTGCAGATAAAAAAGTAATGTTTATAGATGCTGACCCACAAGCAAATGGAACTACATCGCTTGGTGTATATAAAAACGATTATGAATTTAATTTTTATCATGTATTAATCGGTGCTAAAAATATAAACGATGTAAAACTTAAAACTAAGTTGCCTACATTAGATTTGATTCCTTCAAATATAGGACTTGTAGGAATAGAAAAAGAGTTTGATCCAGAAGTTGATAAACTAGTAATGAAAAAAGTATTAGAACCTATAAAAGATGAATATGATTATATTATTATTGATACTCCTCCAACGCTTGGAATAATAACTATTAATGCACTAAATGCAAGTGATAGTGTAATTATTCCTGTACAAACTGAATATTTCGCACTAGAAGGTCTTGCACAACTTCGTAGTACAATTAGACTTTTACAACATACTACAAATCCAAAACTCAAAATTAAAGGAATTTTGCCTACAATGTATACTAAACAAAATAATCTTTCAAAACAGGTTTTACAAGATTTAAAAAGATATTTTAATGATAAATTATTTAGAATAGATAATGGAATAATTATAATACCTAGAAATATAAAACTAGCTGAGGCTCCAAGTTTTGGAATGCCTGTTATGCTTTATGATATAAAAAGTAAGGGAGCGGAAGCTTATGAGGTTTTAGCTAAAAAAATTTTGGAGAGTGCTGAATGAAAAAATTAGGTAGAGGACTTGGTGCAATTCTTGATGATGTAGAAGCGGGTTATTTAAAAAGTATACCTCAAAAAACTATACAAGAGATTGATATAAACAAAATAAAAACAAATCCTTATCAGCCAAGAAAAAATTTTGATGAAGAGTCTATTGATGAACTTGCAAGTTCTATAAAAAAACATGGTTTGATGCAACCAATTATTGTAATAGAAGATAATGAAGATAAAGATAAATATATTTTAGTTGCAGGTGAGAGAAGAGTTAGAGCGGCTAAAAAACTTGGAAAAAGTACAATAAAAGCTATAATCAGTGATATTACATTAAAAGATTTAAGAGAATATGCATTAATAGAAAATATTCAAAGAGAAGATTTAAATGCACTTGAAATTGCACTTTCACTTAAATCATTAGTTGATGAATTTGGTTTTACTCATGAAGAACTTGCTAAAAATATTGGAAAAAGTAGAACTTATATTAGTAATATGCTAAGACTTCTGACATTACCAGATAATGTCAAAGAGAAATTATCACAAAATAAAATTAGTTATGGTCATGCAAAAGTTTTGATTGGGCTTAATGAGAATCAAATTAATGAAACTATTGAAAAAATTGAAAAAGAAAATATGAATGTTAGAGAAACAGAAAAATTTATAAAGAAATTTAAAAATAAAAAAAATGAAAAAAACAACGAAGAGATTAAAGAAGAAATTTTGGAAATGGCTTTAAAATTAAAAAAACTGGGCTTCAAAATTGAAATAGGAAAAGATTATTTGAAAATAAAGTTTAGAAATGAAACAGATTTAAAAAAAATGAGTGAATTTATTAATAAATTAAATTAATTTTATGTTAAAATTTCACAAAAAGGAGATTTTATGCTTAATATAAATTTTGGCGTAATGCTTATTATCGCCGGAATATTTTTTATTACATTGGTGTTATTGAAGATATGGTTATTTGATCCGTTGGTAAAATTTATGGATGAAAGGGAAAAAAGACTTCAAGAAGAACTTAAAATGATTTCTGAAAATTCAGAAGAAACTAAAATTATTGAAGAAGAAATTAAAGAAATTTTGAAATTAGCAAGAGAAGATGCTTCAAGAATAATAAATGAAGCAAGATTAAAAGCAGTTGAAGAAGCAGAAAAAATAAAAGCTGTAAAACAAAGAGAAATAGAAGAGGCAAAAGAAAGTTTAAAATTAATGCTCGAAAAAGAGAAAAAAGATTTATTAAATCAATTACTTCCTGAAAAAGAAGAAATAAAATTATTAATTGAAAAGAAAATAAGGGATGCAGCATGAAAAAAATAGCTTTATTATTAGGTTTATTTAGTGCTTTTGCATTTGCTAGTGGCGATTATTCAATTACTCATACTGATTTTATACCTAGAACTATTAACTTTTTGATATTCGTAGCAATTTTATGGTATGTAGGTGGAAATAAATTAGTTAATTTTTTCAAACAAAGAAAAGAAAAAATTGCAAAACAATTTCAAGAGATAGAAGAAAAGCTTAAAGAGTCAAAAGCAAGAAAAGAGGCATTAAAAGCAGAACTTGAAAATGCAAAAATCAAAGCAAAAGAGATAATTGAAAATGCAAAAAAAGAAGCAGAATTACTTGAAGTTAAAATAAAAGAACAAACAGAAGAAGAGATTAAAATTCTGCAAAAACAATTTGAAGAGTTCAAAAAATACGAAACACAAAAAGCAAAAAAAGAAGTTATTGAAATGTTTTTAAAAGAAACATTAAAAGATGTACATATAACTAGCGAAGATGCAGCTAAATTAATATTAAAGGTAGCATAATGATAGTAGAAAAGTATTCAAAAGCTTTAATACAGTCGCTAAATGAAGATGAATTGGTAAAAGTTTATGAGGCTGTCGCAAAAATAGCATTAATTTCAAAAGATCCAAAATTTATTTTATTAGTTAAATCTCCTTTATTGAATATAGATGAAAAAATAAAAATATTGGCTGAAATTGCTGATTGTAAAAATCCAAAGTTTATAAATTTTATGAAAATTATACTAGAAAATAAAAGAATTGACTCATTAAAAGACATTCATAAAAGATTATATGCAAAAGTAAGTGAAATTAAGAATACATATGCAGGTTTTGTTGAAGGTAAAATAAGTAATGAAACTTTACAAGCATTAGAAGATAAATTAGCGAAAAAATTTGATGCAACTATTAAATTATATTTAAAGGAGAAAGACATAAATGGAATCAAAGTCTTTGTTGATGTTTTGAATGTTGAATTTGCATTAGTTGAAGAGAGAATTAAACAAGATTTAATTACACAAATATTAAAAGCAATTTAAAGAAAGGAGTTTAAGTGGTACAAGAAATTACATCGATAATAAAAGAAAGAATAGAAAATTACGACTTAAAAATTGACGTAGAAGAAGTTGGAAAAGTAATTTATTCAGCAGATGGTATAGCAAAGGTTTATGGTTTAACAAATGCAATGGCTGGTGAGATGGTTGAATTTGAAACTGGCGAAAAAGGTCTTGTATTTAACCTCGAAACAGACAATGTTGGTGTTGTTGTATTAGGAAAAGGGACTGATATTACAGAAGGTAGTACTGTAAAAAGACTTGGTAAATTAATTTCTGTTCCAGTAGGAGATGCCTTAATAGGAAGAGTTGTAAATGCACTTGGTGAACCAATAGATGGAAAAGGTGAAATAGAAGCGGTAGAATATAAATATGTAGAAGAAAAAGCACCTGGAATTATGGCTAGAAAATCTGTTCATGAGCCACTTCAAACTGGTATTAAAGCTATTGATGCATTAGTTCCAATTGGAAGAGGACAAAGAGAGCTTATTATTGGTGATAGACAAACTGGTAAAACGACTGTTGCTATTGATACAATTCTTAATCAAAAAGGTCAAGATGTAGTTTGTATTTATGTTGCAATAGGTCAAAAAAATTCTACTGTTGCTAATGTTGTTAGAATTCTTGAAGAACATGGAGCTATGGATTATACTATTGTTGTAAATGCTTCTGCTAGTGAAGCGGCTTCGCTTAAATTCTTAGCACCTTACGCTGGTGTTACAATGGGTGAATATTTCAGAGATAATGGAAGACACGCACTAATAGTATATGATGATTTAAGTAAACATGCAGATGCATATAGAGAAATGTCACTTTTACTTAGAAGACCACCGGGAAGAGAAGCATATCCGGGAGATGTTTTCTATCTTCATTCAAGACTTCTTGAAAGAGCAGCAAAACTAAACGATAAACTTGGAGCAGGAAGTTTGACAGCGCTTCCAATTATTGAAACAAAAGGTGGGGATGTTGCAGCTTACATTCCAACAAACGTTATTTCAATTACTGATGGGCAAATTTTCCTTGAAACCGGACTTTTTAATAAAGGTATCAGACCAGCGATAAATGTAGGTCTTTCAGTATCAAGAGTTGGTGGTGCAGCACAGATTAAAGCTATGAAACAAGTTGCGGGTACACTAAGACTTGAACTTGCACAATATAGAGAACTCGAAGCATTTGCACAATTTGCTAGTGACCTTGATGAAGCAAGTAGAGCACAACTTGAAAGAGGACAAAGACTTGTTGAAATTTTAAAACAACCAGCTAATCAACCATTACCTGTTGAAAAGCAAGTTGTAATAATTTATGCCGGAACAAGAGGATATTTAGATGATTTACCTATAAAATCAATAAGAAAATTTGAAGATGAATTTTATCCTTTCATAGAAACAAAATATCCTCAAATTTTCGAAAATATTAGAACTAAAAAACAATTAGATTCTGATACAGAAGAATTACTGAAAAAAGCATTAGAAGAATTTAAGGCACAGTTTAATCCAGAAGGATAGTTAAATGGCAACTTTAAAAGAATTAAAAACAAAAATAAACAGTGTTAAAAACACTCAAAAAACGACACGCGCAATGAAGCTCGTGTCAACTGCTAAATTAAAAAGAGCAGAAGAGGCATTGTTGTTATCAAGACAATATGCAAAAAAAATAGAAGAAGTTACTAATGAGATTTCTTTAAAATTAAGTTCTATAAAAGAGAGTATTAATATTAGGGCTTTTTCTAATATTAAACAAGTAAAAAAAGTAGATTTAATTGTTGTTACAGCTGATAAAGGTTTATGCGGTGGATTTAATCATCAAACAATAAAAACTACTCTTAAAAAAATAGAAGAATTAAAATCACAAAATATAAAAATCAGATTAGTTGTAGTAGGCAAAAAAGCTATTGAATATTTTAGGTTTGTAGGTATAGAAATGTATGAAGCGATAGAAGGTTTAACTTCTGCACCTAATTATGAAAAAGCGGCAGAACTAATTGAAAAATCTTATAATGATTTTGTAAATGAAGAAATTGATAATATAATTATTATCTATAACGGATATGTTAATAAACTGGTTCAAAAAATACATGTAAAAGAATTACTTCCAATTGAAGTAAAAAAGCAAAACGAAACAAATGAATTTTTAGAAGTTGAGCCAACTGATGATTATGAAACTGTATTAGAAAGTTTAGTAAAAAAATACATTGAATATATCATGTATTATACTTTATTAGATTCTTTAGCTGGTGAACATAGTGCAAGAATGCAAGCAATGGATGCAGCTACAAATAATGCGAAAGAAATGGTACATCAATTAACTTTACAATTTAATAAAGCAAGACAAGAAGCTGTAACAAGAGAACTTATAGAAATTGTAACAGCAATTGAAGCAATGAAGAAAAAATAAAGGAGAACTATGGAAGGTAAAGTAATACAAGTTTTAGGTCCTGTTATCGATGTAGAATTTGACGGAGATAAAGTTCCTGAAATAAATGAAGCTTTGATAGTAGAATTTGAAGCAGAAGGTGAAAAAAGAAAAGTTGTTTTAGAAGTAGCAGCACAAATTGGTGATAATATTGTAAGAACTATTGCAATGGATTTAACTGATGGTCTTACAAGAGGGACAAAAGTAATCGCAACAGGTGGTCCAATTAAAGTTCCAGTTGGTGAAGCTGTACTTGGAAGAATATTCAATGTTATTGGTGATGTTATAGATGAGGGTGAGCCATTACCAGAAAATGTTGAAAGATGGTCAATTCATAGAGACGCACCTCCTTTTGAAGAACAATCTACGAAAATGGAAATTTTTGAAACAGGTATTAAAGTAGTTGATTTATTATGTCCTTATATGAAAGGTGGTAAAACTGGTCTATTTGGAGGGGCTGGTGTTGGTAAAACTGTTATTATTATGGAGTTAATTCATAACGTTGCTTATAAACATAGCGGATATTCTGTATTTGCTGGTGTTGGTGAGAGAACAAGAGAAGGAAACGACCTTTATAATGAAATGAAAGAGAGTGGAGTACTTGATAAAGTTGCTCTTTGTTATGGACAAATGAACGAACCTCCTGGATGTAGAAATAGAGTTGCAATGACTGGTCTTACAATGGCGGAATATTTCAGAGATGTAGAAAATAGAGATGTGTTAATGTTTATAGATAACATATTCAGATTTGCACAAGCAGGTGCTGAAATGTCTGCATTACTTGGAAGGATACCTAGTGCGGTTGGATATCAACCAACATTGGCTACTGAAATGGGTAGACTTCAAGAAAGAATTACATCAACTAAAAAAGGAAGTATTACTTCAATTCAAGCAGTGTATGTTCCTGCTGATGACTTAACTGACCCTGCACCAGCAAGTGTTTTTGCACATTTGGATGCAACAACAGTTCTTAATAGAAAAATTGCTGAAAAAGGTATTTATCCAGCAGTTGACCCACTTGATTCAACAAGTAGAATTCTTGATCCGCAAATCGTAGGAGAAGAGCATTATAAAGTTGCAAGAGGTGTGCAAGAAGTTCTTCAAAAATACAAAGATTTACAAGATATTATTGCTATTCTTGGTATGGATGAATTAAGTGAAGAAGATAAATTAACTGTTGAAAGAGCAAGAAAAATTGAAAAATTCTTATCTCAACCATTCTTCGTTGCAAAAGTATTTACAGGTGCAGATGGAAGATATGTTGAACTTGAAAAAACAATTGAAGGATTTAAAGCAATTCTTGAAGGTAAAGTTGATGATTTACCTGAAAATGCATTTTATATGGTTGGTGATTTAGATGAAGCTATCGAAAAAGCTAAAAAGATGCAAAGTAAATAAAGGCTTATAAAATGAAATTAAGTATTGTAACACCTTTTGGTAAAATATACGAAGGTGAAATAAAAGAAGCAACATTTCCGGGTGTTGAAGGAGAGTTTGGTGTTCTTGATGGCCACTCTCCATTAATAACAAATTTACAACCTGGTGTAATTACAATAAAAAAAGAAAATGGTAAAGAAGAAGTAATTGCAGTTAACTGGGGTTATGTTGAAGTAACACCTGATCATATTAATGTTTTAGCAGACGGTGCTGTACCAGTTAGTGGAAGCACTGAAAGTGAAATTGCAAAAGCAATTGAAAAAGCAAAACAATTAATTAAAGACGCTAGTGACAGTGATGCACTTGTTGCAACTGTTGCTTCAAAGATTGAAAGTGCTGCCAGAAATATCTAAAATTCTTGGCAATCCTATAAACATAATTGTTTTAGGATGGCTGGGGATTTATCTTTTCTTTGTTTTTTTTATATTTTTTTATAAATATTTTTCATTAAACTCCTGGATAAAAAAAGAAGAAAACGCTTTTAAATCGATATTAATGAGTGAAGTCTTTCCTGTTTCATCGATATTAAAAAATTGTATAGATAAAAGTGAAAAAATCAATAAATTAACATTTGATGCGTGTATTGAAGCTGCGAAAAAAAAAGCAAATAGCGGTTTAACTTTTTTAAGTGTTGTAGCATCAACTGCACCGTTTATTGGATTGTTTGGAACAGTTATAGGAATTTTAACAGCTTTTAACGGTATGAAAAGCGTAACTACAATTAATATGATTGCACCTGCTATTGCTGATGCACTTATAGCAACAGCTGTGGGGATTATTGTAGCAGTTCCAGCTTATTCTTTTCATCAAATATTATCAGCAAAAGTGGATAATCTTATCTCTACTTTAAAAATGCAAAGAGATATGTATTTAAGCAAATGAAAAAGCCTGAATTAAATATAACACCTTTTGTTGATATAATGCTTGTGTTATTGGCTATTTTAATGGTATCAGTAACAGTAAGCACATATCAAGAAAAGACTGTTGATTTGCCAAAGGGAAGCGAAAGTACACCTGCTATAAAAAAGGCTACAATTAATATTACAATTAAAAAAGATGGCGTTGTTTTAGTGAATCACGAAGAATTTCCTATAAATAATTTTTTGGAAAGTTTTAATTTAAAATATGGAAATTATAATAAAAATGCATTAGTGTATATTGCAGCTGATAAAAATATTAAATATGGACTGTTTATGAAAGTTTATGCAGCGGTAGTTAAAACAGGATTTCGACAGATAGGGTTACTGACTAAATGAGATTTTTTATCTCTTTTTTACTAACAATTTTAGTATATTTTTTAATTATTTCTTTTTTATATTTTGCATTGTTAAGAAAAATGCCACAAGAAAAGGAAGTTTTAATACATACAGCAATAATAACTCCTCAAATTCAAAATATTAAAAAATCAATAAAAAACAAAATTAAAAACATTCCAAAAATTGAGAAAAAAGTTAAAAAAAATATAAAAAAAACTGGCTCAAAATCAAATTTAACACAAGGTGGTAAAGTAAATTTTAATGATATCTTTAAAAATGTTAATTATAATATTCCTACAAAAAAAGTAAAATTAAAAAAACAGAATGTTTTAAGTAGATTTAAGGCTGATAATATTATAAAAGAGTTAAAAAAAGTTAAAAATATAAATGTAAATATATCTTTTAGCACAACATCAAATATAAAAAAAGAAAAAATTAATTTATTAATAAAAAAAATAGGTGAAATCTGGTATGAAATTTCTAATATACCGGGTGAATACGCTATAATCAATTTTGTAAATAATAATGGAAATATAAATGTATATATATTAAATACTAATTTAAATATTGAAAAACAGAAATTATTAATAGAAAAATTACAAAATATAAAATTTGATAAAAATATAAATATAACGATAAAATTTCAAACAAAGGTGAATAAATGAAAAAATTACTAATATTTTTAATGATTTTTATAGGTACATTTTCTTTTTCGAAAGAGATTGTTATAACAAAATATATAGAAAATAAACCAATTATAAATATAAATTTTAAAGGTCCAAAAGATGTAGAAAAAATATTAAAAATGGATTTTACTGTTTTAGATCATTTTAAAGTAGATTATAATGAAACAAATAAAAGTGTAATGGACTTTAATATAACTTACAATAAGAATAATCATGTTTTAAGTGTCAAATATATAAAAAGTGGCAATGTTAACTTAATAAAAAAATACAAATCTTCCACATATTCATTCTTTCCATTTTTAGTGCATCATGCTGTTTATGATATAAATAAATATTTTAATATGCCAGATGCAAAATTTTTAATAAGAAAAGTGGTATATTCTTTGCTTGTTGCACCAAAAGAAGCAAATATTTATCTTGCTGATTATACCTTGTCATATAAAAAATTATTAATTAGCGGAGGATTAAATATATTTCCAAAATGGGCAGACAGTAAACAAACAACAATATTTTTTACAAAAATGGACAGATTACCTACATTATATATGTATAATATTTATACCGGTAAAATGAAAAAAATTATGTCAACACAAGGAATGTTGGTAGTTTCTGATGTGAATAAGAACGGTGATATTCTCTTAACACTAGCTCCTCATGGCAATCCTGATGTTTATCTTTTAAGAAAAAAACAATTAATTAAAATTACAAATTATCCCGGTATTGATGTAAATGGTAAATTCTGGGGTAAAAATAAAATTGCTTTTATTTCTGATAGATATGGAACGCCTTATGTATTTGTAAAAAATCTTAAAACAGGAATGGTAACAAGAGTTTTATATCAAGGAAAAAATCAAGTAGGAATGGATACATATAAAAATAAAATGGTTATCAGTTCAAGGGAAACTAGCAATGCGTTTGCACCAAATACTTTTAATCTTTTCCTAGTTAATCAACAAGATGATTCTCTTAAAAGATTAACATTTAAAGGTCAAAATATGTTTCCAAATTTTTCTGTTGACGGATCTTCAATAATGTTTATAAAAAGAGAGAATTTTTTTAGTAAAATTGGTATAATACGATTAAACGAAAATAAAATTTTTTATTACAAATTACCGAAAATTTTACAGTCGTTTGATTGGTAAAATAAAAAAAGGAGCAAATCATGAATAAAAAATTACTTTTTACAGCTATTGGAGGATTATTATTAATTACAGGATGTTCAAAACAGCCTAATTTGGAAAATGCTCAGCAAACAGAGCAAAATATGACAACACAGCAAAATACAAACTTACAAAATGGTAGTGTAAATACCACAAATGCAAACGTTCAAACTCAAACAATACAAGGCACTACTATAACAGTTGGCAATAAAAATTTTGCTAAAAAATTATCAAAAATCGTAATATATTTTAATTTTGATAAATATAATATAAGAAAAGATCAATGGCCAAAAGTAGAAAAACTTGCAAAATTAATTAAATCAAATTCTGCAAATTATACAATTAGAATTGAAGGTAATTGTGATGAGTGGGGTACAGAAGAATATAATTATGCTTTGGGTCTTAAAAGAGCAAATAGTGTAAAAAATGCATTAGTTCAATTAGGTGTTGACCCTAAAAAACTCACTGTTATAAGTTATGGTGAATTAAATCCTGTATGTACAGCACATGCAAAATGGTGTTGGAGATTAAACAGAAGAGATAATTTTACATATCTTCCATAATTTAATATATTTTAGGTACAATTCCTTTAAAAAAGGAATTGTATGAAAAAATTATTTTTTTTAATCCCTATTTTTATATGGGCAGATATAAATCCTTTTGGTGCTGGTAACTTAAATTCCAATAATCCTTATGGATTAACACCACAGGAAAAAGCGATTTTACAAAATAAAAAAGAAATAGTTAAGCTTAAATCTGAATTAGACTATCTCAATAATCAAATATCACAAGTTAAACTTAATCTATCAAATTATAATGATATTGTTAATCAAAAATTAGCTGCTTTTTCAACTATATTAAATGAATTAAATAGCACTAAAAACAGTGTTGCAATATTAAATAGTGAATGCCAACAACAAAAAGAAGAAATAAAAAAATTAAAACAAAAAATAAATTCTTTGGAAAATAATCTTAGTGCTGTTAAAACTTCTTTAAAAGAAATATCAAAAATTCAAAATGAAAATTTTAATATTTTAAAAAATGCAATAGAAAAAATATCTATAACTATTCAGTCTATTCAAAAATCGAATAAACCTCTTTCAGCAAAACAAGCTTTTATTAAAGCTAAAAGATATTTTTTTTCTGGTAAATTAAATAGAGCTAAAAATTTATTTTTATTATCAATGGAAAAAAGATATTTACCTGCTACATCCTCATATTATTTAGGTGAGATTTCATATAAAAAGGGAAAATATAAAGAAGCTTTGGCATATTATAAAAAAAGTATAGAATTTTATCCTAACAAAACTTCTTTTACCCCTATACTTTTATATCATACAGGAATATCATTTTTACAATTGGGTAATAAAAAAGCTGCAAAATTAACATTTGAAAAATTAATTAATGATTTTCCAAAATCTAAATATGCAAATTTTGCAAAAAAAGAGTTGGAAAAAATTAAATAATTTGTTATACTAAAAGTTATTAAATTACAAAGGATATGAAAATGGCAAATGTATATGGTATTGAATATACAGTAAAAAATTCAAAAGGTGAAGTTATAGATTCTAATAAAGGACAAGCTCCATTAGAATTTGTAGCAGGGAAGGGTCAAATTATTCCTGGACTTGAAAAAGAAGTAGAAAATATGGAAACAGGAGAAGAAAAAACTGTTACTGTTCCAGCAGCAGAAGCTTATGGAGAATATAATCCAGAGATGACACAAGAACTTCCAAGAGATCAGTTTCAAGGAATTGACCTTCAAAAAGGTATGACACTTTATGGGCAAACTCCTGATGGTCAAACAGTTGCAGTTACAGTAAAAGATTTCGATGATCAAAAAGTAACAATTGATTACAATCACCCATTAGCAGGTGAAGATTTAACTTTCGAAGTAAAAGTAGTATCAAAAAGAGAAGCTACACCAGAAGAAGCTTTAACAGGACAAGTAGGAGGCACACAAAAACATTGTGGAAGCGGAAATTGTGGTTGTGGACTTTAAGTCCTAGCCGCCTCCTACAAAATTAAGAGCTTCAATTTTATCTCCATCATTTAAAAAATATTTATCCCAGTCATCTTTTTTTATAATCTTCATATTTACAGCAACAGCCATTGTTTTATCAAGAACACCCAAAGAAGAGAGTAGTTCTTTTATTGTTGTATTTTTAGGTATCTCCTTTTCAATACCATTTATTTTAATTTTTATACTCATTTTATCTCCTAAATAGTAATTTCTTTAATATCTGCTATGTCTAGAAACTCTTTATAAATAGAAGAAATTAAGCTTTTTCTATTATGTTTTATTTTTTCATCTTTTACATTTACCATTACATTATCAAAAAAATTATCTATTAAAGGTTTAAGAGAAATCAAAAAGTCTAATTTTTTTTCTAAATTATTAATATTTTTTAC
>JALWNI010000050.1 GCA_027083695.1 Nautiliaceae bacterium
GAATTATTATATAATGGTAAATATCTAATTGTTGTTAAAAAAGATATATCAAATACAAATTTTGAAAAACTTAAAAATGACTTTAAAAAAATTATTAACAAAACCTGTTAAATTTTATCAATATTTTATAAGTCCGGCACTTGGGAATAATTGTAGATACCATCCGACATGCAGTGAATATGCAATATGGGAAATAGAAAATGAAAATGTTTTAATTGCTTTTTTTAAATCAGTTTTAAGAATATTGAGATGTAATCAACTTTTTAAGGGTGGTATTGATTATCCAGTTGTGAAAAAAAAAATCAATCCAATTTATGGCAAAAAATTAAAAATTAAATATTGGTTAATACCAAAAGAAAAAGATAAATATATTATTATAAAGGCATATAATGAACGGTAAAGACAATTTAAGAAGAATAATAATAGCAACGGTAATATCATTTGTCTTTTTTGTTGCATATGATTATTTTGTTTTACAGCCACAGGCTAAGAAAGCAGAAACAGCAAAAAAAACAGCTGTTGTTAAAAAAGAAAAAACACAAAAAATAAATGAAAGTATAAAAAATGCAAAAATAGTAGCTGAGGTACAATCAAAAGATTTTGATATTAAAATTGACGAGTTTGGAAGGATTAGTTCGTTTATTCTTAGAGAAAAGAAATTTAATGAAAAAGGAAAAGAGATAAATCTTGTTTCTCAAAAACTTCCTAAACCTCTTGAATTAAGATTTGAAGACAAAAAATTAAATAAACTTGAATTTTCTATTCCTGTAAAAACTGATAAGAAAAAACTAATTATTAAAAACAAACCTCAATCATTAACATTGACACAAAATTTGAATGGATTTATTATTAAAAAAATTATTACTTTTTATCCAAATGGAAGATATGATTTAAAATTAGAACTTTCAAAAAACGCAAAATATTTTCTTTCTCCCGGATACAGGCCATCTGTTGCGGTTGATAGATTAACAGTCCATGGAGCCTTAATCAAAAGAAAAGATGGGACGCTAGATATTATTGAAGATAAGGATGCTAAACATCAGATTATTAAAAATGCAATAATTGCAGCAGGATTTGATAGATATTATACCACTTTATTATTTAGTGAAAAACCGTTTAAAGTAATTGTGGTACCTGATGAAGAAAAAAATCCTGTTCTTTATATTGAAGATAATAAAAATATAAATTTAATAGGATATATCGGTCCTAAATATGTTGATACATTAAAATCAATTAACAAAGAACTAGTAGATGTTGTTCAATATGGTGTTGGAACATTTTTTGCAAGAAATTTATTCCTTTTATTAGACTTTTTGCATAAAATAGTCGGCAATTGGGGTATTGCAATTATATTCTTAGTTATAATTGTAAGACTTATCTTATTCCCTCTAACTTATAAGGGCATGGTAAGTATGTATAAATTAAAAGAGCTTGCCCCTAAAATGAAAGAAATTCAGCTTAAATACAAAAAAGACCCTCAAAAAATGCAGATGCATATGATGAAGCTTTATAAGGAACATAATGCAAATCCTCTTGGTGGTTGTCTGCCTCTTTTAATTCAAATTCCGATTTTTTACGGAATTTATAAACTTTTACTTTATTCAATTGAATTAAAAGGTGCCCATTTTCTATGGATTAAAGATTTAAGTGCAATGGATCCGTATTTTATTCTACCTGTACTTATGGGTGTGAGTATGTATATACATCAAAGATTGACTCCTACGAATTTCCAAGATAAAATGCAAGAGAAAATCTTTAAATTTTTACCATTAATCTTTACTTTTATGATGGCAACATTCCCGGCAGGTTTGGTTCTTTATTGGACAACAAACAATATTTTATCTATATTACAACAGTTAATAATTAATAAAATAATGGAAAGTAAAAAAAAGGCTAAGGCTTGAGAGTAGAAGCGAAAACATTAGAAGAGGCTTATGAAAAAGCTGCTAATATTTTAAAATGTTCTGTATCAGAACTCGAAGCAGAAGTTATTCAGTATCCTTCAAAAGGGATACTAGGATTATTTGCAAAACCTGCTATTATTGAAGTTGAAGAAATTTATGATATTGAAAAAGTTATAGAAAAAATAAAAAATGAATTAAACTCTCTTTTTGAAAAGTCATGTTTTAAAATTTCCGTTGTAAATGTATCAAAATATGATGAAGAAACTATATTTATTCATTTAGATGGAGAAGATGCAGCACTTTTAATAGGGAAAGAAGGATTTAGATATAATGCATTAAATCATATGATTTATAATTATGTTCATCAAAAATATGGATTTAAAACAAAATTAGAAATAGCTGAATTTATAAAAAATCAAAAAGAAAAACTTGAAGAATATATCGATTTCTTTATAGAAGATAAAATAAAAAAAAGAGGATATGGCAGGACTAAACCTTTAAATGGAATTTTAGTATTTTTGGCATTAGAATTTCTTAGGGAAAAACTTCCTGATAAATATGTGGGTATTAAAGAAAGAAACGGAGAAAAATATATAATAGTTGGAGACAGATATGAATACAATAGCGGCAATAGCGACACCTAAGGGTGTCGGTGCCATTTCAATAGTAAGACTCTCGGGTGAAAATGCATTAGAAATTGCTAAAAAACTTACAAAAAAAGATCTAAAACCAAGGTATGCAACACTTTCAAAGCTTTATGATTATAATAATGAACTTATTGATATAGGTCTTGTAATATATTTTAAAGCTCCGCATTCTTTTACAGGCGAAGATGTTGTAGAGTTTCAGTGTCACGGTGGATATGCCGTCTCAAAGCTTATACTTGATACTCTTTTTAAATACGGAGTAAAACCTGCTGAGCCCGGGGAGTTTACAAAAAGAGCGTTTTTAAATGGTAAAATTGACGCATCTCAGGCAGAAGCAATTGCAAAACTTATAGAAACAAGGTCAAAAGAGGGTGCAAAACTGCTTTCAAAACAGCTTGAAGGCGAGCTTCAAAAATTTGTTGAGGATGTAAGAGAGAAACTTATTGAAATTATGGCTTATGCCGAAGTTTTTATAGATTATGCTGAGGAAGATCTGCCTGAGACGATGGATGAGGATATTAAAGAGAGATTAAGCAGTATAAAAAAACTTTTAGAAAAAACCCTTGAAGCATCTAAAAGAAGAGAAGGGATGCTTAGTGGATATAAAGTGGCAATAGTCGGTAAGCCAAATGTAGGTAAAAGTTCGCTTTTAAATGCGCTTTTAAATACCAACAGAGCAATTGTTAGCGATATAGCCGGAACAACAAGGGATACAATTGAAGAAGACATTCAAATTGGACAGCATCTTATAAGAATTGTCGATACCGCTGGAATCAGAGAAGCAAAAGACGAAATAGAGAAAATAGGTGTAATAAGAAGTAAAGAAGCGATTGAAAAAAGCGATATTATCTTAGCCGTGTTTGATGCAACTTTTTTTAATGAAGAAGACCAAAAAATTCTTGATTTGATTAAATCTCAGGATAAAGATGTAATTGTTGTAATCAATAAAATAGACAAAGGAATCAATATAGACTTGAATAAATTTAAAGATTTTCCAATTGTCAAAATCAGTGCAAAAGACGATATATCTCCTCTTACAAAAAAAATAGAAGAGATTTTAGATACATACAATACTGAAGATAATTATGTCCTTATTTCCGCAAGACAGGTTCATGCCGTTGAAAATGCATTAAGAGAAATAGAAAATGGTGAGGAGTTTTTAAATACGGGAGAGCTTGAACTTTTCAGCTATAATATACAAAATGCAATAAAAGAAATTTCTTCAATTACCAAACCTTTTGAGTATGATGAAATGCTTGATAAGATGTTTGGAAGTTTTTGTGTAGGTAAATAAATTTTAAAGGAGTGAAAATGACTATATTGGAACTTAAAAAAATGATGATGAAAGCAAAAAAAGAAGATAAAACAAAAGCAAACGCTTTAATGATGCTTGTTGACAGTGCCCAAAAAATAGCAAAAGAAAAAAATGAAGAAGTAAGTGAAAAACATATCGTTAATGCAGCTAAAAAACTTGCAAAAATGGCAAAAGAATCAATTGATGCCGGCATGGAAGAAGCAAAAAAAGAGCTTGAAATTTATAAACAGTTTTTGCCAAAAATGCTTAGTGAAGAAGAGACAAAAAAAATCATTCAAAGTATTATAAATGAAATAGGCGGAAAAAACATCGGTGAAATAATGAAAAGATTAAAACAAAGAGGTGATGTCGATATGGGGTTAGCTAATAAAATAATCAAATCAATTTAAAGCAAGGACCATTGAATTAACCGTATGGGTTAATTCCAAAATATCTTTTTTTCTTTTTTTATTCAAAACTTCTTTTAAAACATCCTGATATTCTTTAAGCGCTTTGTTTATTTCTTTGTTTTTTATATTTAAAACTTTTTTTGTCAGCGATATTACAAAATATTCAAGCATTTCTTCACATTCTTCTTTTAAATTTTTTTCAATTTCTGATTGTGGCTTAATGGAATTTATTTCATTTAAGAGTGAAGATATTTTAAAATTTTTAATAATTTTATTTAGCAGTCTTGTTAAAAAGTCAATATCATAGTTTTTATAATTTAAGTAGAGCATAAAAGGGATAAAATGTATAAAGGTTTTATTTCTTTTAAAAAATTCTAAATCAATATCGAATTTATTAAAATCTAGTAATTGTTCTATATTTAAATTTTCCTGTTTTATAAGTTTATAAAAGATTCTATTGCTGAATTTTACAGTTTTTTGAATTTCTATTAATGTTTTGTATTTATTTTTAGGTGGCAGTTTTTCGGCTTCTTCAAAAAGTTTTTCTATATTGTAAATTTTAAATAAAAACAAGTAAGAAATTATTTTAAATTTAAAAGTTTTTTTATTAAAATCACTTAAAAATCCTATTCCAAAATGATTTATCAGTTTATTTGTGATTTGTGTAGCGATAATTTCTTTTTTTAACAGATGATTTTGATAATAATCAAAATTTTTAGCGAAATATTCTGATAGATATTCTGTAAAATTATCTAAATTCAAATTTTTTACTATATATTTTTTCAAAAAAATTTTGGAATAGAGCATTAGTAAAGCGCTAAGCGGTCTTATTAATTCATCCTTATTGTAAAAAAATTCAATTTCATCGTTTTTCGGAATCGAATAATATTCTCTTTTAAACTCTGTTTCTTTTTCTAAAAGGTCTATTATTTTTATAAGTTTTTCTTTATAGACACTTTTGGAATCAAGTGAAATAATTAAAGAGTGTTTTTTGTTGTTTATCAGGACTTTTTTTATTACTTCATCTTTTAATTCATATAAAATTTCCCTTTTTCTTTTTTCATCTATTATATTTTTTTCAACTAACTGATTTAAGACAATTTTAAGATTAACTTCATAATCACTGATATTGACTCCTGCCGAATTGTCTATTGCATCAAGATTGATTTTTCCTCCTTTAAGAGCATATTCATATCTGGCTTTGTTGGTTAGAGCCAAATTTGCACCTTCTATTATACAAAAAGAGTTTATTTCATT
>JALWNI010000051.1 GCA_027083695.1 Nautiliaceae bacterium
ACTATTAAGAATAGCTTCACCATGCTCAACATCTGTTCCTATTGTATATAAACCTTTAGCAACAATATAAAAATTAGATTCTGAATGTTCAGAAACCTCATTTTCAACTACCGTATTTTCAACTACCTCAATATCTCCACCAGCATAAACTTGTGTCATTAATTGTGCAGCACAAAAAGCACCTAACATTATTTTTTTCATTTTATTTCCTCCTTTTACGTTAGATTTTATCTAACTTGATTGTATTTTATCAAAAAAAAATAAAAATAAGTTATATATAAGTAAAATATAGCTATAATAAATAATACAAAGATTATATTTAAATTAAAAAAATTCATTCAATTTTTAAAATACAAAAATAAAATAGGTAATTTAGTAGAAATAAAATTTTTCAATCAAAAAAACACTTCTTTAAATAATAAACTTTTTATTCCAAATTACCCAAAAAATGTTGATATAGTTTATCAAAGGTAGTTTTTTGATATCTTTTTTATCTCTTCAAAAACCCTGTCAAAATCAGCGCTGTATACTCTTGTATTAAAGACTGTCGTCATCATATTCGTATCTCTTTTAAATCTAGGCACCATATGAAGATGAATATGCCCCGGTATCCCGGCTCCGGCATCAAATCCTAAGTTCCATCCCATATTAATCCCATCAGCCCCAAAATCTTTAAGTATCTTACATCCTTTTTGTGCCATTTTAGCTATATGAGTAACTTCTTCTTCATTCAAATCTTCATATTCCCCTACGTGTCTGTTTGGAATAATCATAAAATGCCCCGGATTATATGGGAATCTGTTCATTACAAAAAAGCATATATTATCCCTGTAAAAAACCTGGTTTTCGTCATCGTATTCAGGTGAAACGGCAATTGAGCAAAAAACGCATTTTTCATTTATTTTTTTATTATTAACATGATACTCTCTTCTCCACGGCGCATATAATCTCTCCATATAAAACCTTTAAATTTTATTCGTGAAAAAACTTCAAATATTTTTCATTGTTTTTTAGTTGTTTTAAAAAAATAACAATTAATATATTTTAATTGAATTATTACACCTCAAAACTTAACATAATAATCTTACTCTTCAATCCTTTTCATAACAGATTCAATCTTTTGTTTCATTCTGTTTGACTTGTTTTTTCTTATATCCATCTTAATTGTCGTATATACCCTGTTACAGTCCGGCTCTAAAAGTTTATACGCATTATTTATTATATTTGTAGCCTCCTCAATTGTCTCTACTTCAAAAATAGTACCCATTGGTGTTAATTGAAAAGGCACATCACTCTCTTTAAACATTTTTATTATTCTGCTTACATACTCACTCACACTCTCACCCTTATCAGTCGGAAACATAGCAAATTCTACAAGAACTGACATAAAATCTCCTTTTATATAATTTTTAACAAACTTATTTAAACTTTTGATAAACCTGTGTATGTTTGCCAAGCATAATTAAATATAAATATTCTTTATCAATTTTAAATACCAATATCCACTCAGGTTTTATATGAATTGCTTCATAGCCTTTCATATTTCCTTTTAATGGATGTCTTTTATATTTAGGCGCAATATCTTTTCCATTTTCTAAATTTTCAATAATTTTTTTTAAAAGTTCAAAATCCTTATTTGAATAATTTCCACTTTTTTTAGCTCTTTCAATATCTTTTTTAAAAGATTTTTCAATTTTAATTTTTAACACTTCAAATACCTAAATCATCAAACAGTTCTTTTGAATTTGAATATGTTTTTATGTTTTTGTTTTTTTCAACGTTATCAATTCTTTTTTTCAATTCTTTACTTGGGAGTTTTAATTCAAAAGGTATACCTTTCTCCATCGCCACTTTCGCCAAAAAGACATTTACGGCATCTCCAAAAGTAAGTCCCAATTGATTAAATACTTTTTTTGCTTCTTCATAAAACTCTTTTTCTACTCTTATACTTGTTTGCATTCTCATATCAAACCCTTTTTTTTACTATTATACTTCAAAAGGAGTATAAAATCAATATTTAGCTCGCATTAAAACAGCTTCTAAAAATAACTCATAAAAAATCATTGGAAAATTTTCTAAAACTTGGTTTAATAAAAAATATAATTATTTATACATTTACAGGAGTAGCATATGGATGATTTTAAATTTAATCAAAATTTATATAAAGCTGTTGATTTTTTAAAAGAAAAACATTTTAAAAATATAAATATCCCAGATAAATTCCCAAACGAAGGTATAGGTGAGCAGGTAATGGAAATAATGGCTTCAAATGTTTTAGGCAATGCAACATATTTGGATACACCAATCTCTTTTGCCCATATGGACCCTCCTACACCATGGATAAGCTGGATTATGGCTCTTTGGAATGCAAGACTCAATCAAAACCTTTTACACAATGAACTTTCACCGTTTGCAACAAAAGCCGAAAAACTAGTTATAGAATGGATTAAAGACTATTTTAATATGGACGGAGGTCATTTATGTAGCGGTTCGACTATTGCTAATTTAACCGCATTGTGGGTTGCAAGAGATTTAAAAGGAATTAATACGGTAGTGGCTTCAAAAGCATCCCATATCAGTATAGATAAAGCAGCAAAAATATTAAATATGAAACTTATAAAAATTGATACTAAATCTGACGGTTCGATTAACATAAATTTATTACCAAATCTAAAAAACGCACTTTTAATCCTTAATGTAGGAACAACCTGCACAGGCGCTATTGATAATCTAGACCTAATTTCACAAGCAAAATGGACTCATGTCGACGGAGCATATGCAGCGGCTTTGAAACTTTCTCCAAAATACTCAAATTTATTAAATGGAATTGAAAAGGCCGATTCCATTTCTTTATCAACGCACAAATGGCTTTACCAGCCAAAAGACAGTGCTATTGTGTTATTTAAAAATTATAATGAAGCAAAAGATATAATGAGTTTTGGAAGTTCATATCTAAATGACTCAAATGTCGGTATTCAAGGTTCAAAAGGAGCAAACGGAGTGATTTTACTAGCAACATTTCTTTATTTCGGGAAAAAAGGAATTGAAAATTTAATCAATACTTCTATGGATAATGCTTGTAAATTTTATAATGAACTTCTAAAAATTAAAAATATCGAAGTTTTTACAAAGCCGATCACAGGTATAACTCTTTTTAGACATAAAAAGATTGATGTTGATGAATTTTTAAATAAAATTCCAAAAGGAGTTTTTCAAAATGCAAACCGAATAAAAAAGAATATATAAGAAGCGTAGCACTAAATCCTATGGCTAATATAAACGAAATAATCGAAGTGATAAGTTTTAATTAAATTTTAACAAAATTTAATTATATTTTTAAAAAAGGTCTTACTTGAAACTTATAATTTTTGATTTTGACGGAACATTAATTGATTCCGCTCCTGATTTGGTAGACAGTATCAATGAAATGCTAAAAGAGTTGAATTTAAAAGAGGCACCTTTTGATGAAGCTGTCAAATGGATAGGAAACGGCTCGTTAAAACTTGTTGAGAGAGCATTAAAATATAACGGTATTGATGATAAATATTTTTTAGAAAAAGCCCATAAAAACTTTAAAGAAAAATACAAACACTCAAACGCTAAAAAAACCATCCTTTACCCTTTTGCAAAAGAGCTTTTAGATGAATTAAGAGACTATAATTTAGCTCTTGTTACAAACAAGCCTGATGAATATATAAAGCCGATTTTGCAAAAATTTGATATTGATGTGTTTGATTTTATTTTAGGTGGAGATTTTGAATATAAAAAGCCATCTCCTGTTCCACTTTTAAGAGCCTTAGAGTACTTCAATATAAATCCAGATGAAGCAATAATGATTGGAGATTCAAAAAACGATATATTGGCTGCCAAAAATGCTGGAATTAAATCTATTGCATTAACTCATGGATATAATCAAGGTGTAGATATAAATGAATTTAAGCCGGATTTTATAGTTCATTCACTTAAAGAAATAAAGGATATTATAAATGAATTGTAAAGTAGCTATTATCGGAGGAGGAGTTGCCGGAAGCTCTGCGGCTTTGTATCTTGCCAAAGAAGGAATTGAAGTTGAGCTTTTTGAGAAAAAACCTTCTCTTGTAGAAGGTCCTCCGATGTGTCATTTGCACGCAGGAGGAAATTTATACAGGGAAATTTCTGTAAATCAATGCATCCAGCTACTTAAAGAATCAATTGATTTAATCAAACTTTACCCTCACGCAATAGATAAAAGACCGACTGTAATCGCCACACCGGTAACTGATGAGGACGATCCAAAAAATCAGATAAAAAAACTTGAAATTTTAAAAAACGAATATAAAAAATTAATTGAACTCGACCCTTCAAACAAAGTTTTAGGAGAGCCTGAAAATTATTATAAAGTTTATAACAAAGAAGATTTGGAAAGAATTAAAAAAGGTGAAATTAAAGATAAAAATGATAAATGGATGATTCCGTTTGTGGAAAATGTTGATTTGGACAAAATCAAATACCCTCTCCTTTTAGTTCAGGAATACGGTCTTAATGTATTTAGAATAAGCGCTATGGCAAATTTGATGCTAAACAGACTTAAAAACGCAAAACTTCATCTTGATACCGAAGTTATAAAAACTCAAAAAAAAGAGAATAAGTTTACTATAACTTACAAAGAAAACGGGAAAATTTTCACAAAAGAATTCGACTATGTAATAAACGCAGCCGGATTTGAAAGTGGAAAAATTGATAATGATTTAGGATATAAGCGAGAAAGATTTGTAGAGTTTAAAGCGGCATATGTTACAAAATGGGATAAAGTAGATAAAAACTGGCCGGAAATCATTTTCCACGGCACAAGAGGCACACCTCAGGGAATGGGACAGTTTACCCCGTATTTTGGAGGATATGTCCAGCTTCACGCAATGACAAAAGATATCACCCTGTTTAATGACGGACTTGTAAAAACCAAAAATTCATCTCAGCCAAAATTACCTGAAAGATATATAAATTATATAGAAAAAAACTGGGATGAAAATACAGTTAAAGAAAGAACCTTAAAAGCAGTTAAACATCTAAATCAATTTATTCCTGAATTTAACTCAAAAGAGTATTTCAAACCACTTTTTGGTGCTCAGCAAATCCCGGGAAATGATGAAACACTGCGTGCGGCTGAGGTTAGCTTTGGGGAAGATTATGCACGATGTGAAATAGTAAAAGCTTCAAGTGTTTTTGCCATGAGTGAAGAGATATTAAAAAAACTAAAAAACTGTGATAAACACCCGGAAATCTTGCCAAAAATAATAAAAGAAGAAGTAGATGAATTTGCAACTAAAATAGCTCAAAAAAGAGGATATCCGAAAGAGATGGGAATGGTTAATAATGCTTATAAATCAAAGGAAAATCTTTAATCAATTTGGTGGTAACAGATTTATAACCTCCTGAAAAATCTTTACCTTTTATTGTAATATATTTTTTGAATTCCTTTGTATTTAAAATTTTTACAATAATATATTCTTCTATTTTTTTTTTT
>JALWNI010000052.1 GCA_027083695.1 Nautiliaceae bacterium
AAAGTAATGTTTTTAGAACTATACCAAGCTGCAGAAATAGACAAAAGAACTAATTACAAATATTTCAAAAACAAAGAAGATATAGTTTTCGAAATTTTAAATATTTTAATAGAAGAATTTAATGATGAATTATATACAAAGCTAAATAAGATTGACGGAATATATAAGAAACTTTTAGTTTTTTTTGAGTTTTTTTATAATAATTATGAAGAATTAAAAAAAATATATAAGGAATTTTTAGTTATTACTTTAACGATTCAAAACGATGAAATGAAAAATTTTGCTACAAAAAATAAGAAAATTTATTATGAAATATTGGAAAATATTTTAAAAGAGGGTGTTAAAAAAAATGAATTAAAAAAAGAAGCTATTAATTATACAAAAGTACTTTATAATATGGCTGAGGGATTTTTTTTGGAAAATGAAGTTACATATGTAAATGACAATCCTCAGCAAGAGTTTCAAGACGAATTAAAACTTATGTATAATTTATTAAAGAAGGATTCAAAATGAGATTAAAAATTTTATTTTTAGGGTTGGGTATAGGTTTATTAAATGCTGAAAATTATAATCAGCTTGTTAAATTAATAAATAATTCCAATATTGTAAAAATTTATCAAAAAAATATTGAAATTCAAAAAGAAAAGTTAAAAGAGGCAAAAGCTAAAAATTATGGTAAACTTGATGTGGAATATGATTATATACATCTTTTTGACAGGCCACAATTAAAATTAAATTCTCCTCAGCCGGTAGCAGCCGAAAATTTAGGAACTAGTGCTCCATATTATCCTTTAATTTATAAAAACATAAAAACAACAATAATTGCGGGTAAAAAGAATAATTTTGCAGGTGAATTAAAATATTCTTACCCTATATTTACTGGATATGCAATTACAAATTTTATAGATATAGAGAAATTAAATTTAATAAAATCTAAATTAAAATTACAAAATTTAAAAAGAAATTTAAAAATTCAAGTTGCTCAGATTTATGCGGGTATTTATGCATTAACTAAAAAAATTTATGCTTTAAAAGAAGCTCAAAAAGCTCTTCTTAGTGCAAAAGAAAAGGCAAACGCTTTATATAAAGAAGGTCTTATTAACAAATCGACAGTTGATGAAATAGATGCAAAATATTTTGAAATTCAAGCACAAGTTGATGATGTTACAGTTAAAAAGAAATCTCTTTTTAATACATTAAGTTATATTCTAAATAAAAAGATAACTTCAATCTCTTCTATTCCAAAAATAAAACTTTTAAAACCTAAATTTTTAAACAGACCAGATATAAAAGAGATTAAAAAAACTTTAAAAATAGCTTCAAGAAATATTAATATTCAAAAGTCTTTGTTTTATCCTAAAATATTTTTTCAAATGGGATTAAAAGAAGAAGCTACGGATGTTACTTTAAATAATAATAACTATAAGAATGTAAATAATTCTTATATTGCGTTGTCTTTACAATATAATATTTTCAATGGAGGTGCAGATAAGGCAAAAATACAAGAAGCAAAATTAAATAAAATAAAAGCTTATATTTATTTTAGAGATTATTTAAATAAAGTAAAAACAAATTATAAAAATGACATATTAAATATTGTTGCATTAAACAAAAGACTGTTTTCAGCAAATAAAGAAATTGCGGCTAGAAAAAGTTATTATGAATATATAAGGGCAAAATTTAATGAAGGTTTGGCTGATGTAACTGATTTAAACAGTGCAATTGCAAAATTAGCCTCAGCAAAAGCAAAAAAAGATTATATAAAATCCCAAATTTTCTTTTATACAATAAAAGCAAATATTGATGGAGGAAATTAGTTGTGAATAAATAAAAAAAAATAATTAATGGAAAAATGTAAGAAGGGAGAATTAAAAATGAAAAAAAATATACTGGCTGTTTTAATTGTTATTTTATTAATAATTAGTGGAGTTTTGATTTATAAAAAAATCAATGGAAAAAAATTACCTCCATACTTGGTGGAAGCTGTTGGAGTTGTAGATGGAGATTTAATAAATTTAAATACCAAATATCCCGGTAGAATTATAGCTTTAAATATTGATACAGGTGATAAAGTAAAAAAAGGGGAGATTATTGCCAGACTTGATGATAAAGAATATATTAAAAAACTTGATGCTCTTAATTTTGAAATAAAGGCAAAAGAGGATGAATTAAATTTTACAACTGCAAAAATTTTAAAAAATATTGAAATTGCAAAAAATGCTTATATTGCCAAAAAGAATGAATTAAATGCGTTAAATGCAGATATTGATGCTTTAAAAAAGATAATAGATCAAGATAAAAGAGATGAAAATAGAATAGCTGTTCTTGTGAAAAGAAAGATAGAAAAACACCATAAGCTTGAACTTGCTCAACTCAAAACAAATACAGATATAGATAAATTAAAAGCGCTTATAGCAAAAAAAGATGCTTTAAATAAAGAAATTGAAATTTACAAACAAAAATATGAAATTGCGCTTAAAGCAAGAGAGAATATAAAAGCATTAAAAAATGCAATTAATGCTTTAAAACAAAAAAGAGACGAGGTAAAAGTGGTTTTAAATGAACTTAAAATACAATCTCCAATTAGTGGTTATGTAGATACAAAAATTGCAAATATCGGAGAGGTTCTCGGTGCGGGTATGCCAATAGCTACTTTGATTAATCCAAAAAGTTTATATCTGAAAATTTATGTAAATACAATTTATACTGGAAAAATAAAACTTGGAGATAAAGCAGAAATTTTTCTTGATGCTTATCCAAACAGACCAATAAAAGCAGTTGTTAGTAAAATTGCAAAAAAGGCTGAATTTACTCCAAAAGAAGTAGCGGTAAGGGCAGATAGAATTACAAGAGTTTATGAAGTAAGACTTAAACCTCTAAAACCAAATCCTTTACTTAAACTTGGACTTCCGGCAACAGGTGTCGTGTTAATTGGCAATGGAAAACTTCCAAAAAGTTTAAATGAATTACCGGAGCTTTAAGTGGAGATATTAAAAGTTAAAAATGTAAGTGTAAGCTATGGCAAAAAAATAGCAATTAAAAATGCTTCATTTTCTTTAAAGGATCAAGAAATACTGGGATTTATCGGAGCAGATGGAGCTGGTAAAAGCTCTCTTTTGCATGCAATTGCAGGTGTTGTAAGTTTTGATGGTGAGATAATTTATAAAAATTATACCTATCATTCTCCAAAAGAAGCGGAAAAAATAAAAAATGAAATTTCACTTATGCCGCAGGGACTTGGGCTTGTGCTGTATGATTTTTTGAGTGTAAAAGAGCATTTTGATTTTTTTAGGGACCTTAGAGGACTAAAAAAAGACGAAGAATATGAAAAAAGACTTCTTAAAATGGCTGGGCTTTATGAATTTCAAGACAGACTTGCCGGAAATTTAAGCGGTGGTATGAGACAAAAACTCTCTTTAATTTTATCTCTCCTTGCTAGACCAAAACTTTTAATTCTTGATGAACCTACAACAGGTGTTGATCCTATCAGTAGGGCTGAGCTTTGGGATATTGTAAATGAAATGAGAGAAGAAGGAATGAGTGCGATAATTTCCACAGCATATATGTCAGAAGCTTCTAAAATGGATAGGATTATGCTTTTTGATGAAGGTGAGATTATTGCAAGTGGAAGAGCTGATGAGCTAATTGAAAATATAAAAGATTATACTTATGAAGGAGAAATTGAAAGTAAGGAATGTTTTTCATTCAATAAAAGGACATATTGTTTAAAACCTTTAAATTTAAAAAAAGCGACCCCAACATTAGAAGGAGTGTTTTTTGTAAATGCTTTGAAAAAAGGCAAAAAACCAATAATTTTTGAAATACCTAAAAAACAGATAGATATTCCAAATATAATTGTAGAAGCTAAGTGTTTAACAAAAAAATTCGGTGCTTTCATAGCTGATAACTGTATAAATCTTGAACTTAAAAAAGGAGAAATTTTAGGACTTCTTGGAGCTAATGGGGCTGGTAAAACAACTCTTATAAAAATGCTTCTTGGATTATATCCTATTGATGAAGGGGAACTTTATTTGCTTGGCAAAAGAATAAAATCTTATGAAGATAGAATCGAGCTTAAAAGTAAAATTGGATATGTCTCCCAAAAGTTTGCTCTTTATAAAGATTTGACTATTAGAGAAAATTTAGAATATTTTGCAAAAATGCACGGATTAAATATGAGTGAGAGTTCTAAAAAAATAAAAGAATATTCTCAAATGTTAGGATTTGAAGAATATATGGATAATTTTCCAAAAGAAGTTCCTCTTGGAATTAATCAAAGATTTTCAGTTGCAGCAGCGCTTTTACATGAACCAGTTGTTTTGTTTTTAGATGAGCCAACTAGTGGAGTAGATACAGTTGCAAGAAGCGCTTTTTGGAAATTAATTAGAAAATTAAAAGCAAATATGGGAATATCTATTTTAATTACAACACATTATATGAGTGAAGCAGAGTATTGCGATAGAGTTGCAGTTTTGAAAAGAGGGGTTAAAATAGTTGACGATAAGGTAGAAAATTTACATAAAAAATATCCGGGATTAGATTTTGAAGATATATTTTTAAATATTTATAAAGAGAAACAAAACAAATAAAAAAAGTTAAAAAATAAAAGGAGGGGGATTTGAAATTAAATGTAATAAGGGCATATCTAAAAAAAGAATTTATAGATTTAATAAGAAATAAAATGATAATTTTAACTTATTTAATACCTACAATGATTTTGATTTTATTTGGTTATGGAATAAAACTTGAAGTTACTCATACAAGAACTATAATTATTGATCATGACCACTCTAAACTTTCACTTGAAATAATAAATAAATTTTCTCATACTAAATATTTTGATGTTAAAGTAAAAAATTTAACATATAAGCAAGCTCTTCATAAAATTCAAACAAATCAGGCAGATATGATAGTAATAATTCCTCCTTCTTTTTCAAAAAATCTTTATAAAGGTGCTGAAATTGGTGTTTTTATTGATGGAAGTTTTCCTTTGAGAGCTGTAACTCTTCAAGGTTATGTAGAAAAGTTATTAATTCATGGATTTAATATAAAACTTCCTATAAAAATTGAAAACAGAAATTTTTTTAATGAATCAATGAGAGATTATAATGCAGTGGTTCCTGGACTTTTTGGACTCATATTTTTAGTAGTTCCTGCATCTCTTGCCGCTATTATTATAGTAAAAGAAAAGGAAGTAGGAACTATTTTTAATTTTTATTCGGCTCCTATTAAAAAAGTTGAATTTATTATAGCCAAACTTATTCCGCCTTTTTTATTTCATTCATTAAATATTTTTATTTTGTTATTATGGACTTTATATTTATTTAATGTACCTTTTAGAGGTAATTTTTTTATTTTTTGGCTTGTGAGTGAAATTTATATTTTAATAAGTGTAGGAATTGGTCTTTTAGTATCTATCATTACTTCAACACAAGTGGCTGCTCTTGTTTTATCAGTGATAATTACTGTGATTCCGGGATTTTTATATTCAGGTATTTTGATGCCGATTTCTTCAATGGATAAAGAAAGTTATATTGAAGCGCATATTTTTCCTGTTATGTATTATAATCATATTATTTACGATAGTTTTTTAGTCGGTCAAGGATTTAAATCAAATGAAAATGTTTTATATTTTATTATTTTATGTATTTATGCTGTGGCTTTGATTGTATTGGGAACATCTCTTGTTAAAAAGGCCATAAAATGAAAATGAGTGCAATTTTAAAAAAGGAATTTTTAGTTTTTTTTAGAAATATTGGTCTTGTGATGTTTATTTTATATGCTTTTACATTAGATATTTATATTGCTGGAAAAGGTATTAAAGTTACTCCAAGACATGTATCAATTGGTTACGTAAATGAAGCGGATAATTTAATTGTAAATAAAATAATAAGTCATTTTCATTCACCTCAATTTAAAAAGCCGAAATTATTTTTAAGTGAAAAGGCTTTGAAAAATGCAATTTATAATAGAAAAATTATGGTTGGAATCGTTTTTAGTAAAGAATTTGTTAAAAATTTAATTTCAGGTAAAGTTGCAAAACTTCAAGTTTTAATAGATTCAACGGCGGCTGCACAGGCTGAGGTTACACTGATTTATCTTCAAAATATTTTAATGAATTTTGAACATAAAATAAAAATACCAGCTAATATTGATATAATTAAGTTGTTTAACCCAAATTCAAATACAAAATGGTTTATGAGTTTAAGTGAGCTTATGAGTAATATTACAATGCTCGGGCTTATTTTAATAGCTGTTGTTTTTGTAAGAGAAAAAGAAAATGGAACATGGGATATAATGCTTTTAATGCCTGTAAAGGGCAGCATTATAATTTTTTCAAAAATTTTATCACAGGTGTTAATATTAATGGTTGGTATAACAATAAGTGTTGGATTGATAATTTTTGGAATTTTTAATACTCCAATTAACGGAAGCTTATTTGATTTTTATCTTATAAGTTTTTTATTTTCATTTGCGATAGGTGGAATTGCACTTGTAATTGCAGCTATTTCTAAAACAATACTTGAAGTGGCTCATTTGACAATCGTAATTATGTTGCCTCTTATTTTTTTAAGTGGAGCTTGGACCCCTTTAAGTTCCATGAGTCCTTTTATTCAGTTTTTAAGCTACTTTTCACCTCTTAGATATTATATTCAAGCTACTCAGGATATATTTTTTAGAGGAAGTGGCTTTGTGGATTTATTACCTTATTTTGGAGCTGAATTTTTAATGGCCGTAATATTGTTTTATATTGGTTATAGAAAAATAGGAAGATTATTTTAAAAATATAGGAATAAAAATGAAAAATAGCATATATGAATTAAAAAGAACAAAAGAGATAATTTTTATTTTAGCCAAAAATGGTTTTGGAGGTATTGTTGAAGCATTAGGAATTCCAGTGCCTTTTAAAAAAGAGAGTAATTTAAGCAAAAGTGAAAGAATCAGAAAAACTATTGAAGAACTTGGCCCAACTTTTATAAAATTAGCCCAACTTCTTTCTCTAAGGCCGGATTTAATACCTCTGGAACTTGCAAAAGAACTTGAAAAACTTCAAGATAAAGTGAAACCACTTCCATTTAAAGAAATGGAAAAAGTTTTAATTGATGAATTTGGGGATTATAAAAGATATTTTAAAGGTGATTTTGAATTATTGGCTTCTGCTTCGATTGGTCAGGTGTATAAAACTACACTTTTCAATGGAGATAAAGTAGCAGTTAAAATTCTAAAACCTAAAATTGAAGAAATAATTTATGCTGATATATTTATTTTAGAAAGATTAGCTAAACTGGTTAGAGAAAGATTATTGGTATATGGTATTGATAGTGTAAAAATTATAGAAGAATTTGCAAAAAGCATTAAAAAAGAACTTGATTTTAACATAGAGAGTTTAAATTTAAAAAGATTTAAAACAAATTTTAAAAATAATTCCAAAGTAAAAGTACCAAAGATTTATGAAAATTTATCAACTAGCAAAATTTTAACTCTTGAATTCATAAATGGTATCAAAATTAGCAATAAAGAAGAATTAAGTAAATTATATAATGTAAAAGAGATTGCAAAAATAGGAGTTGAGTTAGTTGCAGAGCAAATTTTTGTGCATAGATTTTTTCATGCTGATCCACACCCCGGAAATTTAATGGTTTATAAAGGTAAGATTGTTTTTTTAGATTTTGGAATAGTAGGTACTATTAGTAGAGAAGATAGAAATTCTTTACTTAAATTAGTCTATTATGTAGCACACAAAGATGAGGAAAAAGCTTCGGAATATGTTCTAAGACTTTCAAGAATAAGCGATGATAATGATATTGAAATGCTCAAAAAAGAAACTGCTGATATTATTTCTACATATTTGTATCAACCATTAAAAAATATTAATTTACAAAAATTTTTTGATGATTTGATTAGAGTTATGAAAAAATATAAAGTTTATTTTAAAGAAGACCAATATTTGTTGGCAAAAACAATTGTAACTTATGAAGGTGTAGGAAAAAATTTAGATCCTGAGTTTAATGTGATTGAAGCTCTCAAACCATATGTTACAAAACTAGTAAAAAAAATTTATTCTCCAAAAGCTATTTTTAAAGAATTTGGAGATTACAATCAAAATTTAATTGAATTTTTTTTGCATTTTCCTAATGATTTTTATGAAATTATAAAAAAAATTAAAAATGGAAAATTAAAAATAGAATTTGAACATGTTGGCCTTGAAGAATTTGAAGATGTAATAAAAACTGCTTCTCATAGATTATCTTTGGCGATAATAATAGCTTCTATTTTAATTGGTTCTTCAATGTTGTTAAGTTCGCATATTCCACCTCTTTTTTATAATGTATCGCTCTTTGGTATAATTGGATATGTTTTTGCTTTTGTATTAGCAATAGTTTTAATATTTAAAAGTTGGAGGGACTAATGAAAGATATACAAAAAGAATTTTTAGATAACAGAAATCCTACAAAAGATTTGTGGAGAATGTTTAGGGTTATTAGTGATTTTACAGATGCTTTTGAAGAACTTGAAGACTTGCCTCCTGCAATTTCCATCTTTGGTAGTGCAAGGGAAAAACCTGGACAATATTATTATGAAAAAGCAACAGAAATTTCAAAAGGGCTTAGTGATAAAGGTTATGCAATTATTACAGGCGGAGGTCCTGGGATTATGGAAGCTGCTAATAAAGGAGCAAAAATCAGTGTTGGGCTTAATATTTTGCTTCCTCACGAACAAAAAACCAATCCATATGTAAAAATACCTCTTAAATTTAAATATTTCTTTACAAGAAAAGTTACATTTCTTAAATATTCAGTAGGTACAGTAATGATGCCGGGAGGTTTTGGGACTCTTGATGAATTGAGTGAAGTTTTAACACTTGTTCAAACAAGAAGAATGACTAAAATTCCAATTGTATTTTTTGGAAAAGAGTATTATGAGCCTTTATTGAAATTTTTTGATAAAATGCTTGAATATCAACATATTGAAAAAGAAGATTTGAATTTATTCATTGTTACAGATAGTGTTGATGAAGTAGTAAATTATATTTATCAAAATGCGATAAAACCTAATATCATTAACAAACAATAATATCTCTTTTTCCTTCTTTAAAGGAAAAAATCCTCCATTTTATTCTTGCATATTGCAATGAAATTACATATAATTTCAGTCCTAAAAGCGTGGAAAACCACGAGTTCTTTAAAAAGGATGCAAATGGAAAAAATCAGAATCAAACTTCAAGCATATGATCACAGAGTGCTTGATAAAGCGGTAGGAATTATTACAGAAGCTATTAAAAGAACTGGAGCGGAAGTAAAAGGACCTATTCCATTACCTACAAAAATTAGAAGATATACAGTGCTTAGATCACCTCACATCAATAAAGATAGTAGAGAACAATTTGAAATAAGAATTCATAGAAGAATTATTGATGTTGTAAATGCATTGCCTGATACTGTTGACCAACTAATGAAATTAGAGTTGGCACCAGAGGTAGATGTAGAAGTTAGGGCATTAAGTTAAGGAGAATTGAATGGAATTTATAGTTGAAAAAATAGGAATGAGTAGGACGGTAGGAATTCCAAGCGTTCCGGTTACTTTATTAAAAATCGTACCGGCAAAAGTTTGTGAAATTAAAGAAAACAATAAAGCATTAGTTGCTTATGCGCAAGGGAAAAAAATAAATAAACCTATTGAAGGTATGCAAAAAAAATATGGACTTAGCAAAGAATTCAATAGATTTGTTGAACTTACAGTTGCAAATAATGAAGCAGGAGATTTAGATTTATCTCCATTAAATGAAGCAAAAAAAGTAAAAATTACTTTTAAAAGCAAAGGTAGAGGTTTTGCTGGTGTTGTAAAAAGACATGGTTTTGCTGGTGGTCCTGGGGCACACGGTTCTAGATTTCATAGAGCACCAGGTTCAATTGGTAACTGTGAATTTCCAGGTCGTGTAATGTTAGGTAAAAAAATGCCAGGACATTATGGAAATAAAAATGTAACAGTAAATGCCGAAGTAGTTGAATTTGACCCGGATATGGGAGTTTTGGTAATTAAAGGCAGTGTTCCTGGAAGCAATGGAAGTCTTGGTAAAGTAAGGATTGTAAAATGAGTGTAAAGTATGAAGTAATTAATCAGTTACCTGAGGATTTTCAAGGAATAAATCCGCACAACTTATATCTTTATGTAAAAGCATATCTTGCTAATCAAAGAGCAGGTACTGCTCATACAAAAACAAGAAGTGAAGTTAGCGGTGGTGGTAAAAAACCATTTAGACAAAAAGGTCTAGGAAGAGCTAGACAAGGTAGTATCAGAGCACCTCATTTTGTTGGTGGTGGTGTAGCTCACGGACCAAGAAACGAAAGAGACTGGTCTCAAAAACTTAATAAAAAACAAAAAAGAGTAGCATTAAAATATGCACTTAATGAAAAAGCAGAAAATGGTAAACTTTTTATAGTTGATTCAATCCAAATTGAATCAGGTAAAACAAAAGATGCGGTTAAATTCTTGAATGAAATTAATCAAAGAGACTATTTAATAGTAGTTGATGAAATGGATGAAAAAACTTTTTTAGCATTTAGAAATATTCCTAATGTATATATTATTACACCAGAAGAATTAAATGCATATTATGCAAGTGTATTTCATAGCATAATATTTGATAAAAAAGCTTTTGATAAAGTTATAAAGGGCTAAGCTATGGCAGATATTACAGATATTAAATCAATTGTTTATACAGAAAAAGCATTGAACCTTCAAGAAGAAGGATATTTGGTGGTTCAAACAACACCAAAAGTTACTAAAACTCAACTTAAACAAATTTTTAAGGAATATTTCGGTGTTACACCAATAAAAATTAATTCACTCAGACAAAAAGGAAAAGTGAAAAGATTTAGAGGAATTGAAGGTAAAAGACCAGATTATAAAAAATTCTATGTTAAATTACCTGAAGATGCAAAACTTGAAAGCCTAAGTGTATAAGGATAGACAATGGGAATTAAAACATATAAACCATATACACCGTCAAGAAGATTTATGAGTACACTTGATAATAGTGATATAACTTCTAAGCCGACGGTTAAAAAACTTTTAATTAAACTTCCAGCAAAAGCTGGTAGAAACAATATGGGAAGAATTACTTCTCGCCATAGAGAAGCTGGACATAAAAAACTTTATAGAATTATTGATTTCAAAAGAAATAAATTTGGTATACCTGGCAAAGTTGTTACAATTGAATATGATCCGTATAGAAATTGTAGAATTTGCTTGGTTTCTTATGCTGATGGAGATAAAAGATATATTATCCAACCAGAAGGTATTAAAATTGGTGATACTGTTATGGCAGCAGAAGCTGGGCTTGATATTTTACCAGGTAATGCAATGAAACTTAAAAATATACCAGTTGGTACAGTTGTTCATAATATTGAAATGAAACCTGGAAAAGGTGGACAAATAGCAAGAAGTGCTGGAAATAGTTGCCAAATTATGGGTAGAGAAGGAAAATATGTAATTCTTAGACTACCAAGTGGAGAAATGAGAAAAATTCTTGGTGAATGTATGGCAACTATTGGTACAGTTGGTAACGCAGATTACCAAAACATTACTATTGGAAAAGCTGGAAGAAGTAGATGGCGTGGAATCAGACCTCAAACAAGAGGTATTGCAATGAACCCAATAGATCATCCACACGGTGGGGGTGAAGGTAGAAGTAAAGGTAATCATCCTGTTACACCTTGGGGAATGCCGACTAAGGGTTATAAAACTAGAAAGAAAAAACAATCTGATAAATATATAATTTCAAGAAGAAAGAAATAAGGATAGGACATGGCTAGAAGTTTAAAAAAAGGTCCTTTCGTAGACGACCATTTAATGAAAAAAGTGCTTAAAGCAAAAGAAGAGAAAAATCCAAAACCTATTAAAACGTGGTCAAGAAGAAGTACAATTACACCTGAGATGATAGGTTTGACTATCAATGTTCATAATGGTAGAGATTTTGTACCTGTATATATTACTGAAAGACATGTAGGATTTAAACTTGGTGAATTTGCACCTACAAGAACTTTTAGAGGACATAAAGGTTCTGTTCAAAAGAAAATAGGTAAGTAAGGATAGGTGATGAGTAAAGCAGTATTAAGATTTATTAGACTTTCACCAACAAAAGCAAGACTTATTGCAAGAGAAATTCAGGGAATGAACGGTGAAGAAGCTCTTGCAAAATTAGAGTTTATGCCAAATAAAGCGGCAAGAGTAATTGCAAAAGTATTAACAAGTGCTATTGCAAACGGCGGTTATGATGCTAATGAAGTTGTTGTAAAATCATGCAGAGTTGACAGGGGTCCATATCTTAAAAGATTTAGACCAAGAGCAAGAGGTATGGCAAGTAAAATTTTAAAACCAACTGCTCATATCTATGTAGAAGTTGAAAAGGAAAGCTAATGGGTCAAAAAACAAATCCAATCGGACTAAGACTTGGGATTAATAGAAATTGGAGAAGTAGATGGTTTATTAACTATAATACTATGCCTGAGAATGTTTTGAGCGACTATGAACTTAGAAAATTTTTAAAGAAAAAACTTTATTATGCAGGTGTTAGTGATATTGTTATTGAAAGAACACCTAAAAAAGTAAGAATTACTATCTTTGCAGCAAAACCTGGAATTATTATTGGTAAAGGTGGTAGTGAAGTTGAAGCTCTTAAAAAAGAACTTCAAAAAATGCTTGGAAATAAAGAACTTATTTTAAATATTAAAGAAGAGAGAAAACCTCAAATTTCAGCGCAACTAGCTGCTGAAAACGTTGCTACTCAAATTGAAAGAAGGGTGGCATTTAGAAGAGCAATGAAAAAAGTTATTCAAAATGCTCTAAAAGCAGGAGCAAAAGGTATAAAAGTTCAAGTTTCAGGAAGACTTAATGGCGCTGAAATGGCAAGAACTGAATGGTATCTTGAAGGAAGAGTTCCGCTTCATACTTTAAGAGCTAAAATTGACTATGGTTTTGCAGAAGCTTTAACTACTTATGGAATTATCGGAGTTAAAGTTTGGATTTTTAAAGGTGAAGTATTACAAAGAAGAAATAATCAAGTAGAATCATCTTCAACAGAGGAAAGAAAACCTCAAAGAAGAAGAAAAGGACGCAGAAATGTTAATGCCAAAAAGAACTAAATACAGAAAACAGCAAAAAGGTAGAAATAGAGGTAAAGCTTATAGAGGCAATACCTTAGCGTTCGGAACATATGGACTTAAAGCAATTGAGCTTGGCAGAATCAATTCTAGACAAATTGAAGCTGGTAGGGTTGCTCTTTCAAGGACAATGAAAAGAACTGGAAAAATTTGGATTAGAGTTTTTCCTGATAAACCTCTAACAGCTAAACCAGTAGGTGTGAGAATGGGTAAAGGTAAAGGTAGCGTAGAAGAGTGGGTTATGAATATTAAACCCGGTAGAATAATTTTTGAAATTACAGGTGTTGATAATGAAACAGCTTTAAGAGCTCTTAAACTTGCAGCTGCTAAATTACCATTCAAAACTAAAATAGTTACAATGGAGAGTGAAAATGAGCTATACTAAATTAAATTTTGAAGAATTACTTCAAAAAAATGAAACAGAGTTACAAGAACTTTTAAAAAATAAAAAAATGGAACTTTTTGAAACTAGAATGAAACTTAAAACTATGCAGCTTCAAGATACATCATTGGTTTCTAAAATTAGAAAAGACATCGCAAGAATTAAAACTGCGATGAGACAAAAAAGGGGTAACTAATGCCTAAAAGAGTTATTCAAGGAAAAGTTATTAAAAAAACGGGTGATAAGACTATCAATGTTTTAGTTGAAAGAAAAGTTTTACACCCTAAATATCATAAAATTGTTAAAAAATTTAAAAAATATTTAGTTCATGACGAAAAAAATGAAGCAAATGTTGGTGATGTTGTAAGGGCAATTGAGCATAGACCAATTTCTAAAAGAAAAACGTTTGTTCTTACAGAAATTGTTGAGAGAGGAGAATAAACATGATTCAACCATTTACAAGATTAAAAGTGGCCGACAATAGCGGTGCAAAAGAAATTATGTGTATTAAAGTATTGGGAGGGTCTAAAAGAAGATATGCAAGAGTAGGTGACATTATTGTTGCCTCTGTAAAAAAAGCCCTTCCAAATGGTAAAATTAAAAAAGGTCAAGTTGTTAAGGCTGTAATAGTTAGAACAAAAAAAGAAATTCAAAGAGAAAACGGCTCACTAATTAGATTTGATGATAACGCAGCAGTTATCATTGATGCTAAAAAAGAGCCAATTGGTACAAGAATTTTTGGACCGATTGCAAGAGAAGTTAGATATGAAGGTTTTCAAAAAATTACATCACTTGCACCGGAGGTGTTATAATGGCAGCTAGAAAAAATTTGCCTCCAAAATTTAAAATTAAAAGAGGCGATACAGTAAAAGTTATTACTGGTGATGACAAAGGTAAAACTGGTAAAGTAATTAAAGTGCTTCCAAAAGAAGCAAAAGTTATTGTAGAAGGTGTTAATATTGTTAAAAAGGCTGTTAAGCCTACTGAGGAAAACCCAAAAGGTGGGTTTATTACAATTGAAAAACCTATACATATCTCAAACGTAAAAAAAGTAGAAGGCTAGGGCTATGTTTGAAGTAAAAGAAAAATATATAAAAGAAGTAAGACCAAAACTTGTAGAAGAATTTGATATTAAAAACCCGATGCTAATTCCTAATCTTGAAAAAATTGTAGTTAGTGCAGGTGTTGGTGAAGGAAGTAGAGATAAAAAATTTCTTCAAAATGTTGCTGATACTTTAACAATTATTACTGGGCAAAAAGCCGTAATTACTCCTGCAAGAAAATCGGTTGCAGGATTCAAAGTAAGAGAAGGTATGCCTGTTGGTGTAAAAGTTACACTTAGAAATGATTATATGTGGAATTTTTTACAAAAACTAATTTCTATTGCTCTTCCAAGAGTGAGAGATTTTAAAGGTGTAAATAGAAATGGTTTTGATGGAAGAGGTAATTTTAACTTTGGTTTAACTGAACAACTTGTTTTTACAGAAGTTGATTACGATTCAATTATTAAAGTTCATGGTATGAATATTAATATTTCAACAACAACTGAAAACGATAAAATGGCTGAAAGAATGCTTGAACTTATCGGATTCCCATTTACAAAAGGAAAGTAAAATGGCAAAAAAAAGTATGATTGCAAAAGCAAAAAGAAAACCAAAATATAAAGTTAGAGCATATACTAGATGCTCTATTTGTGGAAGAGTTCATTCTGTTTATAGAGATTTTGGTATTTGTAGAATTTGCCTAAGAAAAATGGCAAACGAGGGATTACTCCCTGGTGTTAAAAAAGCAAGCTGGTAAAAGGATGCTAGAATGATGAACGATATTATTGCAGATGGATTAACTAGAATCAGAAATGCTGCACAAAGAAAAATGGAAGTAACTAAACTTAATCATTCAAAACTTATGGAAGATATTTTAAAAGTTTTTGAAGAAAAAGGTTATATTGAAAGTTTTAAAGTTATAGAAGATGGAAATAAAAAATTTATTAATGTAACTTTAAAATATGATGAAAACGGAAACTCTGTAATTAACGAAGTAAAAAGAGTTTCAAAACCTGGTAGAAGAGTTTATAAAGGTTATGAAGATATAAAAAGATTCAAAAATGGATTTGGTACACTTGTAGTTTCAACAAACAAAGGTGTTTTACCAAATGATGAAGCTTACCGCCTTAAAGTTGGTGGCGAAGTAATTTGTAGCATATGGTAATAACAATAAGGAGAAGTTAATGAGTAGAATAGGTAAGCAACCCGTAAAGTTAGCTTCTGGCCTTGAAGCTAAACTTGAAGGGAATAAATTAATTATAAAAAAAGGCCAAGATATAAAAGAAATAGATACAAAAGGTGTTGTTAAAGTAAATATCAACGGTGATACTATTTCTTTTGAACCTGTTGATGACAGTAAATTTGCAAAAGCGATGTGGGGAACAGTTAGAGCTTTGACAAATAATGCTGTAATTGGTCTTACAAAAGGATTTGAAAAAAAATTAGAAGTTAATGGAGTTGGTTATAGGGCACAAGTAAAAAATAATGTGCTTGAACTACAACTTGGTTATTCACACCCTATTAATTATGAAATTCCTGCTGGAATTACTATTACTGTTGAAAAAAATATTATTACTGTTAAAGGTAGCGATAAACAACAAGTAGGACAAGTTGCTGCTGAAATAAGAAGTTTCAGAAAACCTGAACCTTATAAAGGAAAAGGTGTGAAATATGTTGACGAACATATTATTAGAAAAGCTGGTAAAACAGCTAAAAAATAAGGGTGAGCAATGAGAAGAAGTAAAGCATTAGCTAAAAGAGATTTAAGAAGACTTAAAAGAAAAAGAAAAATTAGAGGTAGAATTAGCGGAACAGCTGAAATGCCGAGAGTTACAATCTATAAATCTAATAGATTTTTAATAGTTCAAGCAATTGATGATACAAATGGAAATACATTAGTATTTTTACATACTGGGCATCTTGAAGAGAAAATTCCTTCTAATATTGAAGGAGCTAAAAAAGCAGCAGCATTATTTGCTGAGAAATTAAAAGCTGCTAATATAGAAAAAGTGGCTTTTGACAGAAATGGATATAAATATCATGGTGTAGTTGCAGCATTTGCAGACAATTTAAGAGAAAATGGTATAAAACTGTAAAGGAAATGGCAAATGGCTAAAAGAGAAGTAATTAAAGATATAAATAGAGAAGAATTTGAAGAAGTAGTTGTAAATATTGGTAGAATTACTAAGGTAGTAAAAGGTGGTAGAAGATTTAGATTTAATGCCTTAGTAGTTGTTGGTAATAAAAAAGGTATAGTTGGAATAGGAACTGGAAAAGCAAAAGAAGTTCCTGATGCTATTAAAAAAGCAATTGACGATGCATTTAAAAATCTTGTAAGAATAGAAGGTATTCATGGTAATACAATTAACCATGATGTTCAAGCTAAATTTAATGCATCACAAATTTTACTTAAACCGGCTAGTGAAGGTACAGGATTAATTGCAGGTGGTGCGGTAAGGCCTGTACTTGAACTTGTAGGTATTAAAGATATTCTTTCAAAATCACTTGGTTCAAACGAACCTCATAACCTTGTTAGAGCTACTATTAAAGCTTTACAAATGATTAAAAGTAAAAAGGCGTAACCATGGCACTTAATAATTTAAAACCAGCTTGTGGTTCAACTCATAAAACGAAAAGAGTTGGTAGAGGTCAAGGAAGTGGATATGGAAAAACTTCTGCAAGAGGTCAAAAAGGACAAAAAAGTAGAACTGGATATTCAAAAAAAAGAGGATTTGAAGGTGGTCAAACTCCACTTCAAAGAAGATTACCAAAAGTAGGTTTCAAAAGTAGAGTTGAAAAACCTCAAGCAATAAATGTTGATAAAATTACAGCGATTACTGAGCTTGAAGAAATTACAATGCAAACTCTTGCAAATATTATAAAAATCAAAGCAAAAAAAGTAAAACTTATTGGCACAAAAGCAAAAGAGCTTAAAGATAAAATAAAAGACGCTAATATTACTACTTCTGGAAAGTAAGGGTATGAATCCATTAGCTAAGAAAATTTTAATTACCCTTGGCTTTCTTTTAATTTATAGGATACTTGCATATGTGCCTGTGCCAGGGGTAAATTTGGATGTATTAAAAGATTTTTTCAGCATGCATCAACATGACGCATTGGGAATGCTTAATATGTTCAGTGGGAATGCTGTAAAAAGAATGAGTATTATTGCACTTGGTGTAATGCCATATATTACTGCGTCAATTATTATGGAACTTTTAGCAGCTACTTTTCCAAGTCTTGGTGAATTAAAAAAAGACTCACAAGGTTTTCAAAAATATCTAAAAATTATTAAATATTCAACAGTAGCTATTGCTTTTATCCAAGCTATTGGTATATCAATTGGACTTACTTCTATGACTGGAAGAGGCGGTGAGAGTGCAGTAATGATAAACACAACAACTTTTGTTATTTTAACAGCTATTACAATGACAGCAGGAACTATGTTTTTGGTGTGGATTGGTGAACAAATCAGTGATAGAGGAATAGGAAACGGTATAAGTTTAATAATCTTTGCAGGAATTGTAAGTGCTATTCCTACTGGAATTATTGGAACTATTAACTTAGTAGATGTTGGAGAATTAAGTGTTATAGGTTTATTATTTATTTTATTTATAATAATTGCTACTGTTACATTTATTATTTATGTTGAACTTGCTGAGAGAAGAATTCCTATTTCTTATCAGAAAAAAGTATTAATGCAAAACAGATTCAAAAGAATAATGAATTATATTCCAGTGAAAGTGAATATCAGTGGTGTGATTCCTCCAATTTTTGCAAGTGCTATATTGATGTTTCCATTAACTTTATTAAACAGTGTTCAAAACCCTGTTTTAGTAACTATAAAAGATTATTTAAATCCAAATGGATATCTTTATCATGTTATCTTATTTGCATTAGTAATATTTTTTGCTTACTTTTATACAAGTATTGTATTTAATGCAAAAGAAATTGCTGAAAATCTAAAAAGACAAGGTGGATTTATTCCAGGAATAAGACCAGGTGAGCAGACTATTAAATTTTTAAATCAAGTTGCTAATAGATTGACTTTTTGGGGAGCTTTATATTTAGGAATTATTACAGTACTTCCTTGGCTTTTAGTAAAATTAATTGGTATCAATTTTTACTTTGGCGGTACTGCTGTGCTTATTGTAGTTCAAGTCGCAATTGATACAATGAGAAAAATACAAGCTCAGCTTACAATGCAAAAATATGATACTTTATCAGTTACAGGGCTTTGAGCCCTTTCATTATAAAATAGGAGACTAATTAATGGCAATACCTATCAGAAAACCTTCTGACATTGAAAAAATAAAAATTCCAGCAAAAATTGTTGGTAAGACATTAAAATTATTAAGAGAAAATGCAAAACCAGGTATTACACCTTTGGAACTAGATAAAATGGCAGAAGAATTTATAAGAAATAGTGGTGGCAGACCTGCTTTTAAAGGTTTATATGATTTTCCAAATAGTGTATGTATAAGTAGAAATGGAGTTGTAATACACGGAATTCCAAATGATGAACCTTTAAAAGAAGGTGAAATAGTTGGTTTTGATGTAGGTGTGGAAATGAATGGATGGTATGGAGATGCAGCGATTACTGTTGGTATTGGTAAAATTGATGAAAAATATGAGAAAATGATTGAAGTTGCAAAAGGTGCATTATATCATGCTATTGAAAATATAAAATCTGGAATGAGATATAAACAAATTTCCAAATTAATAGAAGATTATATAAAAAGTTTTGGTTTTGTTCCTTTAAAAGGTTATAGTGGACATGGCATTGGTAGAAAACCTCATGAAGAACCACAAATATTAAATTATGTAGAAGGAAAACCAAATCAAGGTGAAAAAGTTAAAAATGGACATGTTTTTTGTCTTGAACCCATGATTTGTCAAAAAAGTGGTGAGCCAATATTGGCAGATAATGGATGGGATGTATATTGTGAAGATTTAGGTGTTGGAGTACATTATGAACATCAAGTTGCAATTATAAATAATAAAGCTATAATTTTAACAGAGGAGAATTAAATGGCAAAAGACATTTTAGAAATAGATGGAACTGTTACAGAAGCACTTCCCAATGCAATGTTCAAAGTTAAATTAGATGGTTTAAATAAAGAAGTGCTTTGCCATATTTCAGGAAAAATAAGAATGAACTATATAAAAATTGTTCCAGGCGACAAAGTTAAAGTCGAAATTAATCCATATAGTTTAGATAAGGGTAGAATCACATATAGATATAAATGATTCAACTTTTTTGTGAATTAAAATATTATTATATAAAATATTAGATTTTTAGAAATTTAAAACTTCGAATTCATGGGACTTCTTTCTCATTTTCTTTTATTCACCAAAAATTTTTTAAAATTTTTCACAAAAACATTTGACATTTATGTGAAAATTTAATATACTTTCAATCCCAAAACGGGGAGATGGATTTTGGGGAGATGATTGAGAGTTTAGATATAAGTAGCATACCCGAGGGTGGCTGTAAGA
>JALWNI010000053.1 GCA_027083695.1 Nautiliaceae bacterium
CTTAGGTCATTTATTCTATTTAAAAGCATTGCAAATCTCTCAACTCCAAGTCCAAAAGCATATCCGCTAACATCTTCGTATCCGACTGCTTTAAATACATTAGGATCTACCACTCCGCATCCAAGAACTTCAAGCCATCCGGTATGAGAACAGACCCTGCACCCTTTTCCTTCACAGAATATACAACTAATATCAACTTCTGCACTAGGCTCTGTAAAAGGGAAAAAAGAAGGTCTGAATCTAACTTTGACATCTCCAAACATATGAATCAAAAAACTTTCAAGAATAAATTTTAAATTTGCAAAGCTGACTTTTCCATTTTCATCTACAACAAGCCCTTCAACCTGATGAAACATCGGAGTATGAGTCAAATCATAATCTCTTCTAAAAACAGCCCCCGGACTTATCATTCTGATTGGCGGCTTTTGGCTAAGCATAGTTCTTATTTGAACAGGTGATGTATGTGTTCTAAGCAGTGATCCGTCTTTAAAATAAAAAGTGTCTTGCATATCTCTTGCTGGGTGATATTTCGGCAAATTTAATGCCTCAAAATTATGAAAATCGTCTTCGATGAGAGGACCTGTTTCAACAGAAAAATTAAGTTTTGTAAAAAAATCAATAATTTTATTCATAGTATCAGTAATAGGATGAATAGCACCAGTAGGCTTAGGATTAAAAAGAGTTACATCAATTCTTTCAAGTTTTAATTTTTGATTTAAAATTTCTTCTTCAAGAGATAGTTTTTTTTCTGATATAAGTTTTAAAGCTTTTTCTTTTAATTCATTTAATTCTTTTGCAACTTTTTTCTTCTCTTCCGCACTTAAATTTTTAAGTTCTTTAAACTTTTTAGTAATAATACCGTTTTTTCCAAGCAGCGAAACTCTTATTTTTTCCAGCTCTTCAAGAGAAGTAGCTTTTTTAATTTGGTCTAAATCCACCAAAACTCCTTAAAATTTTTGAAAATGATACCAAAATTAATTTTCTTTTTCAAAACACTATCCATTTGTTATAATTCTCAAAAAAAGGAGCAGATATGGATTGTATTTTTTGTAAAATTGTAAAAGGAGACATTCCAAGTAAAAAAGTAAATGAAAATGATAAATTTCTTGCTTTTCATGATATTAATCCAGTGGCACCTATACATGTTTTAATAATTCCAAAAGAACATTATGAAAAATTTGACGACACTCCAAACGAATTATTTGCACAAATGGCTGAATTTATAAAAGAAACTGCAAAAAAACTTAATATAACTGATTATAGATTAATTACAAATAATGGTAAAAGTGCTGGTCAAGAGGTTTTTCACATTCATATTCATATGGTTTCAAATCCGAATGGCAAACTTAAATGGCCTAAATTAGTATAAAATTAAAGGAGAAGCATTGAAATATATAGGAGCACATGTTAGTGCAGCAGGTGGAGTTGAAAATGCCGTTAAAAATGCAGTAGCAATAGGAGCCAACGGATTTGCACTTTTTACAAAAAATCAAAGACAGTGGTTTGCCAAACCTTTGACAGAAAAAAATATTGAAAAATTTAAAGAATATATGAATGAGCACAATTTTAGTGCTGATGCCATTCTTCCACATGACAGTTATTTAATAAACTTAGGTCATCCAGAAGATGAAAAAAGAGAAAAGTCTCTAAAATCTTTTATAGATGAAGCAAAAAGAGTTGAAATATTAGGACTAAAATATCTCAATTTTCATCCGGGAAGCCATCTTAGAAAAATAAGTGAAGAAGAGTGCCTTAACCTTATATGCAATAGTTTAAATAAAGCAATAAAAGAGACTGATAGCTGTATATTTGTAATAGAAACAACAGCAGGTCAAGGAAGTAATCTTGGATATAAATTTGAACATTTAGCTTATATTATAGAAAATGTTAACGATAAAGAAAGAATTGGGGTATGCATAGATACAGCACATATTTTTGCAGCAGGATATGACATACGCACAAAAGAGGCTTATGAAAAAACCATGCAAGAATTTGATGAAATTGTCGGTTTTAAATATTTAAAAGGTATGCATATAAATGATTCAAAAGCAAAATTTGCATCTCGCGTTGATAGACACCATTCACTCGGAAAAGGAGAAATAGGGATTGATGCATTTAAGTTTATTATGCAAGATAAAAGAATAGATAATATTCCACTTATACTAGAAACAATTGACCCTGAAATATGGGAAGAAGAAATTAAAATTCTTAGGAGTTTTGATGTATAAATATTTAAAAATCTACCACTCTCCCAAACTTTCTGGAAGTATTGAAATAAGTGGAGCAAAAAATGCCGCGCTTCCTATTATTACTTCAACTATCCTTTCTAAAAATCCAGTACAACTGACAAATGTTCCAGAAGTTGCAGATGTAAAAACCCTACTCAAATTATTAAAAAATTTGGGGGCAGAGTTTGAATTTGAAAATCATACTTTAAAAATTGACACATCTTCAATCAATAATACAACCGCAGTATATGAAATAGTAAAAACAATGAGAGCCTCAATACTAGTTCTTGGTCCGCTTCTTGCTAGATTTGGGCATTGTAAAGTTTCGCTTCCGGGAGGATGTGCTATTGGAGCAAGACCCGTTGATTTACATTTAAAAGCTCTTAAATCAATGGGAGCTGATATAACAATTGAACAAGGTTATATTAATGCAAAAGGAAAGTTAAAAGGATGTGATATTATATTTGATAAAATCACTGTCACAGGCAGTGAAAATATAATTATGGCAGCAGCTCTGGCAAAAGGAAAAACAAGAATAATAAATGCCGCAAAAGAACCAGAAGTGACACAATTATGTAAAATCCTCCAAAATAGTGGAATTGATATTGAGGGTATCGGAAGCGATGAAATTATTATATATGGAAGTGACGGTGAATTACTAGAATTCAAACCAACACAAATAATTCCAGACAGAATAGAAGCTGGTACTTATCTTGCAGCAGGTGCAATTACAAAAAGTAAAATAACTCTCAATAATGTTATATCAGAACATCTTGAAGGAATTTTAGTTAAATTTAAAGAAATGGGATTTTCTTTTGAAGAAGATAATAATAATTTAACTATTCTACCGGCTAAAAAAATAGAACCAGTAAAAATAACGACAGCAGAATATCCGGGTTTTCCAACAGATATGCAAGCTCAATTTATGGCTATTGCCACACAAGCAGAGGGTATGAGTATAATTGAAGAGAGACTTTTTGAAAATAGATTTATGCATGTTCCTGAACTTAACAGACTTGGAGCGAATATTTCCATAAATGGAAAAGTTGCAACAATCACAGGGCCAACACCTTTAATAGGTGCTGATGTAATGGCAACTGATCTAAGAGCAAGTTCTGCACTTGTGTTAGCAGGACTTATTGCTAAGGGAGAGACTAATGTTCATAGAATCTATCACCTATTTAGAGGATATGAAAATTTTGTAGAAAAATTCAAAAAACTTGGGGCAAATATGGAAATATTACAAGAAGATAGACCTTAGTTTTTTAATATCTCGAAATATATTTTTTCCGCTTCTTTTTTATCAATTTTCATTCCTAAAAAGAACTCCATTGCCAAAATTCCTTGATAAACTAAAAGATATAATCCATCTCTTGTTTCAAGTTTATATTCTTGTGCAAGTTTCAAAAAAGGTGTTTTTTTACCATAAACCACATCAACTGCATATTTTGCTTTTTTAAATACTCTTTTTAACATCTCCTCAGGCATAGGAATCGTCTCATCTTTAAGTCCAGCAGAAGTTGTATTTATTATCAGATCATAATTTTTAAATTCGAAAGTATCCCATGTATATGTTTTAAATCCTTTTTCTTTAAAAAATTTAAGTCTTTTTTCACTCCTATTTACAATATCAGCTTTTAAAAGATAAGAAATAGCCCTTGCTGTCCCGCCTGCACCTATTATCAAAGGATTTTTATAATCAAACTCTTTTATTACTTCCATAAAACCGGGACCATCAGTATTATATCCTATAATTTTTTCATTTTCTAAAACCAATGTATTTACTGCTCCCATATCTTTTGCTACTCCCCTTACTTCATCAGCAAGCCTAAATGCCCATTCTTTATGAGGAACTGTTACATTTGCTCCTTTTATTTTAAGTTCTTTAAACTTTTTAATAATCTCATTTCCATCTTCAAGTAAATATCTACCATAGCAATGATTAAATCCCATTTTTTTAAAAAAATAGTTATGCATCAGAGGAGATTTTGAATGATTTACCGGATTGCCAAAAATCGCAAATAACATTTTCTACCTCACCAAATAAAAATAAAATTCTTCATTTTCAAAATAAAATTTCACTTCTACACCTTTTCTATTTACAACTATATTTTTTAAATTTTCAATTTCATCAAAAACTTTTGGAAGTGTAATATTTATTCTCAAATCATGCTTTTGAATTTCTCTTTTAACGGTACCAACAATTATATTGGCAAACTCATTTACTAAATCATTTAATTCCTCTTTTGTTTGATATTCCTCCCCTAAAAGAATTTTTGAAATTTTTTTGGTTAAATTTTCACTTAAAATTAAAATCATCATTCCATCCATATCGCCATAAAATCCGATAGAACTTGCAACATATTTTTTTGAAGTATCAATATTTACTTCTGTAACTTTTGGAACCTCTTTTCTTGCTTCTACTCCTGTCATTAATTGAACAGTTGAGATAGTAGAATTAACAAAATAAGGCAGAAGTTTAACAAACTCTTTTGTTATTTTTTTACTTTTTTTATAAATTATTTCATTCGAATTTATCGCCTCTTCATATTCTTTTGAATTAAACAACTCTTCTTCATTGGCAAAAAACATATATCCCATATCATTTAAATCTTCAATAAGCTGAGGTTGAATATTTTTTTTATTAAGTCCTACAATAGCAAGTAATGCTCCATATTCAGCAGCTTCCACTCCAAGTGTTTTTAAAAATCTCACAGCATGTATATTAAGACCTTTTACTGCATTCATATCAAAAATAAAGATTTTAAACCCAATTAAAAGATTTCTTCTAAAATATTCAATATCAAACATATTTGATAAATTCGCATCCAAAAAACCATCAAAGAAAAAATAGACAATTGAATTTTTAACAACCGCTCCTATTCTATTTGAAACTTTTAAAATTACTGAATTTTTAATTATAACGGCATCCTCATTGATTTCATTTTCATTTTCTGCAATTTTTGGTGAATATCCTTTTTTTAAAAGATAATAAATTAACATATTTTTATTTTGTTCATCTTTAATACAACAGATATAG
>JALWNI010000054.1 GCA_027083695.1 Nautiliaceae bacterium
GATAACTATTTAGCACATATAGAATTAAAAAGGCTTTTTAATGGGCAAATTAGTAATAGCAAATAACTTAACATTAACCTATGAAAACAATCAAGTGATTAAAACGGCAAATTTTACGATAAACAGCGGAGATTTTGTATTTTTAACAGGTATAAGCGGTAGCGGTAAAACAACCATTATTAAATCTTTATATGGAGAATTAAAACCCCATAGCGGTGATTTAAGAGTAGGAGAATTTAATCTTTTTAACATAAAAAAATCAAAACTTGCAATATTAAGAAAACATTTAGGTATTGTTTTTCAGGATTTCAAATTAATTCCTGAATGGAATATTTTAAAAAATGTAATGCTGCCTCTTTTAATAGCAGGGGTTAATAAAAATGAAGCTGAGAAATTAGCAATAGAATATTTAAGTCAAGTCAAACTTTCACACAAAGCTGATAAATATCCAGCAGAACTTAGTGGAGGGGAACAGCAAAGAGCAGCAATTGCAAGAGCCACAATTCATAATCCGGTTATGATTTTAGCTGATGAGCCAATCTCTGGTCTTGATGAATATTCCGCATCGCTTGTTATGGATTTATTTATTAAAGCAAATAAAAAAGGAATAACAATAATTATTGCTTCTCATACTATTCCAACTGATTTTGGTATTGATTTTAGACAACTACACATAGAAAAAGGGAAAATTTATGAGCTCGCTTAAAAGTCATTTAACGTTAATTTTAGCGTTAATTTCAATACTTTTTAGTATTTTTTTATTTAAAACTTTTTCACAAATTCTTTTTAAATATAAACAAAATATTATTGATAACTATTCAATAGTTGTGGTAAGTACTAAAAAATTGACAGCTATTGATATAAATAATATTGGGAAACTAGAAAAAATCGATATTAATAATGAATTAAAACAATTACAAAGGAAATATAAAAATATAGATTTTTCAAATATTCAATTACCATATTTTTATAAAATAAAATTACATTCACTCCCATCTCCTAGTCAACTTGAAAATATAAAAAGAATGTTATTAAATACCCCTTTTATAAAAAAAGTTATGACGAAATCTTCTGCCCAAACTAAAATTTATAATCTTTTAATGTTGCTTGAAATTATGACTAAAACATTTATGTATTTAATAGGAATTTTAGGATTTTTACTTATTTTAAAACAGCTTGAAGTATGGAAACTTTTACATAATGAAAGAATGTATATTATGGAACTTTTTGGTGCTCCTTTTTGGTTTAGAGGAGCTGCACTTTTCAAAATAGCATTTATAGACTCTTTAATTTCTCTTTTTATTACATTGGGGCTTATTTTTATCGTTACAAATTCAGCATTATTTCAAAAAACAATTAATGACCTAGGAATAAATTATCAACCAGATATTTTTTATAATTTTGGAATATTATTTCTTATAAGTTTTATTATTTCGTCTATTAGTTCAATATTAGTTGTTATAGGGAAAAAATGAGAAATTTACTATTTTTATTATTAATTACGTTATCTTTTGCCTTAAATTTAAAAAATACTAAAAAAGAGATAATAAGAACAAACTTTTATATATCCAAAATGAATAAAAGACTAGATTCATTAGCATATGAAATTCATAAAAAAGAAAAAAATTTAAAAAAAATAAACACTCAAATATTAGATTTAAATAAGCAAATTAATATATTGGAAAAAGAATTAAAAAATTCAAATCAAAAGTTATCTGACTTCAATGATTTAAAAAAAGGATATGAGAATAAAGCACAAGAAATACAAAATCAAATTACAAATTTTATTTCTGAAAATTATTTTATAAATAGTATCAAAACAGAAACTGTAAATGATTTAATAAATAAAGAAATTTCAGAAAAAATTTTACAAAAATATTCCAATAAAATTAATTCTTTAATAAATCAAAACAAAAATATTCTATTACAAATAAAAAGTCTGAATAATAAAATAAATTTAATTTTACATAGAAAAAAAGAACTAAAAACAAAAAAAAGACAACTTTATTCTCTTTTAAAACAACAAAAAAAAGAACTTGCATTACTTAAACTAAAAAAAATAAAATATAAAGAAAAATTACAATCTTTAATTAAACGACAAAAAGAATTACAAAATAGACTTGTAAAATTAAATATCATTAAAAAACGAAAACCAATTAATGTAAAAAAAATAGGAAGTGCCTATTTTAGACCGCAAATAGCTAATTACAGAGGTCCAAAAACAATTCCTCCTCTACAAGGAAAAATAATTAAAAAATTTGGTTCGTATATTGATCCCGTTTATAAAATAAGAATTTACAACGATTCAATAACTATAAAAGCAAAAAGACCAAATAGTGTAGTAAGAAGTATTTTAAGTGGAAGAGTTGTATATATTGGCGAAAATAATGATAAAAAAATTATAGTTATTAGACACAGACATGATTTATTTAGTATTTATGCTAATTTAGAAAAAATTTCTCCTATATTAAAAAAAGGCTCTTATGTAAAAAGAGGACAAATTATTGCAAGAGTAAAAAACACTCTTGAATTTGAAGTAACATATAAAGAAAAACCTATTAATCCTGTAAAAGTAATTTCATTAAGATAATTTATGGTAAAATAACATTTTAAAAAGGCACTCTTATGAAAAGAAAAGAAAATAGAATTTTAATCAAATTTTCCGGCGAAGCTCTTGCAGCCGACAATGGTTTTGGAATCGACACAAAAGTCTTAAAATACCTTGCGGATGAAATAAAAGAAGTAAAAAATGCAGGATTTGAAATAGCAATAGTTATTGGTGGAGGAAATTTCATAAGAGGTGTAAGTGCAGCAAAAGATGGCATCATTAAAAGAACTAGTGGAGATTATATGGGAATGCTTGCAACTGTAATAAACGCTGTTGCAATGCAAGAAGCACTTGAAAGTGATAACGTGCCAGTGAGAGTTCAAAGTGCAATAAAAATGGAAGAAATTGCCGAAAATTTCATTGTAAGACGTGCAATTAGACATCTTGAAAAAGGAAGAGTTGTAATATTTGCCGCAGGAACTGGTAATCCGTTTTTTACTACTGATACAGCGGGAGTTTTAAGAGCCAGTGAAGTAAGAGCAAGTACAATTATTAAAGCAACAAAAGTTGATGGAATTTATGATAAAGATCCAAATAAATTTTCTGATGCAAAACTTTTAAAAGAACTAACATATGAAAATGCACTTAAAGAAAATATAAAAGTTATGGATGATACAGCTATTGCACTTGCAAGAGAAAATAAACTTCCGATAATAGTATGCAATATGTTCAAAAAAGGTAATTTATTAAAAATTTTACAAAATAATCCTGATGCAAAATATTCAATAGTAAAGGAGTAGTATGAGAATTGAACAAATTAACGCAAAAGCATTAGAAAAAGCAAATTATGATAGATTTCTTCTCTCACAAGCAGTGGCAAAAAGAGTAAATGAACTGTTAAACGGTGCAAAACCTTTAATTGATTTACCTAAAAAAAATATGCAATTTACTGAAATTGCAATTTTAGAAATTGCAGAAGGCTTAATTAAGGTTCAAGAAGTTTGAGTGACTTTAACAATCTACTAAATAAAATTAAAAATATAAAAAATATTGAAGAGGCTTCATCTCTTCTTTTTTCTCGCATTTTTACACCAAAAATAAAAAAAGCTCTTGATTTTGCAATAAAAGCACATCAAGGACAAAAAAGAAAAAGCGGTGAAGATTATGTAATTCATCCAATTTTGGTAGCTGTTATTACAAGTTATTTCAATGAAGAAGAAGATGTTATTGTAGCTGCTATTTTACATGATGTTGTAGAAGACACCCCATATACCATTTATTATATAAAAGATGAATTCGGAGCAGAAGTTGCTAATTTAGTAGAAGGACTGACAAAAATAGTTGAAATAAGAGATAACTCATTAATTCCAAGTCATTCAGACGAAAAACTTACAAAATCAGCTCTAACATTTAGAAAAATGTTAACTTCTTCAATAAGCGATATAAGAATTTTATTAATTAAATTATGCGATAGATTGCATAATATGCTAACACTTGATGCCCTGCCTACACATAAACAAAAAAGAATAGCAGAAGAGACACTTGTGGTTTATGCTCCTATTGCTCATAGACTTGGAATTGCAAAAATAAAAAATATTCTAGAAGATTTATCTTTTAAATATCTTCTTCCACAAGAGTATAAAAAAATTGACGAATATATTCAAAAACATAAAAAAGATTTTCAATTAAAATTAAATTCAATGATACAAAAAGTAGAAAATCTTATGTTGGAAAATGGATTTTTAAAAAATGAATTTGAAATTAAATCAAGAATTAAACACTATTATTCCATTTATCTCAAAATGCAAAGGAAAGGTATCTCAATAGAAGAAGTTCTGGATTTATTAGCTATAAGAGTTATTGTAAAAAATCCTATTGAATGTTATAAAGTTTTGGGAATTATTCATTTAAATTTCAGACCTTTAATTTCAAGATTTAAAGATTATATTGCAATACCAAAAGAAAATGGCTATCAGACAATACATACAACAGTTTATGACAAAAATTCAATTATCGAAGCTCAGATAAGAACATTTGATATGGATAAAAATGCTGAATTTGGAATAGCAGCTCATTGGAAATATAAATTAAACAGTGCAATTCCTGATGTTAAATGGCTGGAAAATTTAAATTTTGATGAAAAAAATATTAATGATTTTTATGAACTTGCAAAAAATGACCTTTTTAGCGAAGATATAGTTGTATATACTCCCAAATTTGATACTATTACCCTGCCTCGTGAAGCAACTGCTCTTGATTTTGCTTATGCCATACACTCTGATGTAGGAAACAGAGCAAAAGAAGCATATGTAAATAAAGAAAAAGTTTCTCTTCTTCATCACCTAAAAACAGGAGATATTGTAAAAATAATAACAGGTAATGAAATTATCCCAAGATGTACTTGGATAAATGCTCTAAAAACCAGTAAGGCAAAATATGAACAAAAAAAACTTTGCCGTCAAAAAGAAAAAGAGATAAATAGAAAACTTGCAATTGCCATTTTAAAAACAATTTTTGATTTGGATGAAATAAAAATAAAAGCCTTAATAAAAGCAAATAATCTATGTG
>JALWNI010000055.1 GCA_027083695.1 Nautiliaceae bacterium
TAAAAATTAATGCTCTTTATCTAAATCCCTCCATGCCTTATTGGCATCTTGTTTTTGTTGATAAATTGAATTATCTTTTTTTATAATAACCTTTGAACCACATCCCGTAAAAATAAAAATACCAAGTACTGTTAAAAACAATTTTTTCATATTTACTCCTAAAATTCAATTATTCTTCCAACGCCTCCCGGGATATAATTTTCTCCATACTCAGCTCTAAATATTTCAATTGCCAAATCCCCTGTGCAATGAGTCGGAGTCACATACTCAACTCCTAAATTTTTCATCTCTTTTACAATTTCAATTATCTCTTCTTCATTACTTCTCATAAGATGAAATCCGCCTATTGCATAAAGGATAGGTTTATTTAAAATCTCTTTTGCCCTTTTTACTATATTTGTAATCCCTGGATGAGAACATCCCACCACAACAATACCAAACTCTCCTTCATCTATTACTAAACTATGCTCTCCTATTGGATGCATTACGCCTGTGGAATAAAAATTATCAAAAAGTTTTCTCGGATATTCATTTATCACTTTTACTTCTTTACTAAGTCTTTTTAAATCCCTGATATAAAGCTGTGATAGACTATCGGGCAAATAAAGAATTAAATTTCTGTTTACATCAACAACGGAATCAATACCGCCTATATGGTCCCAGTGGGGATGGGAAATAAAAAGATACTTAAGCTTTTCAATATCAAATCCCATCTTTACCATATTCCTCACAAGCACCCTTCCGTTGCTCCCTGTATCAAATAAAAAATTATCATTTATCATACAGGAAAATCCCCAAAAACTCTCTAACTTTTCATTTGCAATGTAGTTATCAAATACTATAGAAAATCTCATTTTTTACCCCTTATAACTTTAAAAGCTCCACCATTACACTTTTTAATTTCAAATTTTAAATCATCAAGGCTTTCGCCATAAAGATTTTCAACGCACTCAAACTCTTCAAATCCGGCTTTTTTCATTAAGTTAATAATATCATCTTTTGTAAAAAATGTGGCATATTTATAAAATTTTGATTTTTCTTTATTTTTTTCATAAAACCTGCCAAGAGGTGAATTTAAATCAACAAATGCCACAACTAAATATCCTCCATTTTTAAGAGCTTTATAGCATTTTTGAATAGTTTTAAACGGGTTATTTACAAAACATATGGTAGTTACCATCAAAATAAAATCAAACTCTTCTTCAAAGTTCATCTCTTCGGCATTCATTTCAATTACTTCAATACCTCTTTTTTTTGCAACCTCAGCCATAGCCTTGCTTGGTTCAATTCCAAATTTTATTCCAAGCGGAGCGGCAAACCTGCCGGTACCTACCCCAACTTCTAATCCTTTCCCTTTTGGCAAAAGGGCTTTTATGGTTTTTATCTCTTCTTTATAAATTTCAGGATGTTTTTCAAACCACTCCTCATAATCTTTAACTAAATTATCAAATAGCATTTAAAGCCTTTTTATTAATTATAGCAGATTTAAAAATTTCTAAATTCAACGGGGATTAATTTATTAATTTTTGAAATATCGAGTTTTCTTTTTTGAGGAGGCAAATTTCCGATAGTCTCTTTATCGGTTTCAAAAAAGTTTTGAATATAGTAAGTTCCTTTATAACCTTTTTTTACTAAAACATCGATAATTTTATTAATATCCTCTTCATCAAGTAAATCAGTATGAACAGTTGTGCGCACTTCAAACTTAACATCAGAGTTAATTAAAAAATCAAGAGTTTTTTCGAATTTTTCATAGTATTTATTTTTTGTAATTTCATAAAACTTTTCTTTTGGAGCTTTAAAATCAAGGGCAATGTAATCAACCAGTTTCCTCTCAACCATCTCTTTTATAACTTCAAAATTTATCCCGTTTGTATCAAGCTTTATTTCAAATCCCATATTTTTAATTTTTTTGGCAAAATCGATTATATTCGGATACATTGTAGGACATCCGCCTGTAAAAGTTAGTCCATCAAGAAGTCCTACTCTCTTTTTTAAAAATTCCAAAAACTCATCTTCTTCAATTCTTTTTTTGCCAAACACAACATCTTTATTGTAACAATAACTACATCTCATATTACAACCGCTAAACCACACAATCGCCGCAAGTTTTCCAGGAAAATCAAGGGATGAGAATTTTTGGAAAGAATAAATACCTAACATTCTTTAAAATGTTTCCTCTCTTTATGTTCAGATTTTTTACCTATATTAAAACTCTCAACGGGTCTGTGGTATCCCATAACCCTTGTATATACCATACATTTTTGTCTTTTTTCTTTTAGTTTTTCTAAAATCTCTTTTTTATTTAATTCTTTTATTTCCATTTTTGCTCCTTTAATTTTTGCTATGTTATTCATCAATTTTTATTTCTCCATTTTCTATTTTTTCCAAAAGTTCAGCATCACAATATGGGCAATATTCATGCTCACCTGCAATATATCCGTGTTTTGGACATACGCTAAATACAGGTGTAATTGAAATATAAGGAAGTCTGAAATTAGTAATTGCTTTTTTAACCAAATTTTTAGCAGCCTCAGGGGAACTTAATTTTTCGCTCATATAAAGATGTAAAACAGTCCCACCGGTATAAAGAGTTTGAAGTTCATCTTGAAGTTCAAGCGCTTCAAAAGGATCATCTGTATAATCAACCGGAAGATGAGAAGAGTTTGTATAATAAGGGGCATCAGGAAAACCTGCCTGAATAATATTTGGAAATCTTTTTTTATCCTCTTTTGCAAATCTGTATGTTGTGCCCTCAGCAGGAGTTGCTTCAAGATTGTATAAATTGCCTGTCTCTTCTTGATATTCAATAAGTTTTTTTCTCATAAATTCCAAAATTTCTTTTGCAAACTCTACTCCCCAAGGAGTTGCTATATTTTCCCTATCTCCTGTAAAATTTCTAATCATTTCATTCATTCCGTTTACGCCGATAGTGGAAAAATGGTTATTGAAATTTGGCAGATATCTTTTTGTATATGGATAAAGCCCTCTCTCATACATAGTCTCTATAAATTTTCTTTTTTTCTCAAGTGTTGATTTAGCCAAATTCATTAAATATTCAAGTCTCTCAAGTAGAGCTTCTTTATCACCTTTGTAAAGATATCCAAGTCTTGCCATATTTATAGTTACAACCCCAATACTTCCAGTCATTTCAGCAGACCCAAAAAGTCCTCCGCCTCTTTTTTTAAGTTCCCTAAGATCAAGTTGTAATCTACAACACATACTTCTAACGGCTCCTGGTTCATAAGCATTTGGATTTCTTACTTTATTGCCGTTTTCATCACTCATATACTGGCTTCCGATAAAATTTTGAAAATAACTGCTGCCTATTTTTGCAGTATTTTCCCATAAAGCCTTAGCAGCCTCAGAGTCCCAGTCAAAATCTTCTGTTATATTTACTGTCGGAATTGGAAATGTAAAAGGCTGATCTATGGCATCACCCTCTGTCATCACCTGATAAAATGCTTTTATTATCTCTTGCATCTCAGGCTCAAAATCTTTGTAAGTGGCATCTGTTAAATTTTTTATTTTAGGATTTCTTTTTTTTAGTTTCTCTAAAAGTTCTTCATCTTCTATTCCCTCAAACAGATGTCTGTTGTTTCTTGTAGGGATTTGATCTTTAAGATCATCCGGCACTTTAAAATCAAGCGTTATATTAGTAAACGGACTTTGCCCCCAGCGGGCAGGGACATTAAGGTTATATACAAAACTTTCAATTGCTTCTTTTATCTCTTCAAAATTAAGTTTATCTTTAAAAACATATGGGGCAAGATATGTATCAAAACTGCTAAATGCCTGAGCTCCTGCCCACTCACTCTGTAAAATTCCTAAAAAATTCGCCATTTGACCAAGAGCACTTCTAAAATGATTCGGCGCTTTAGATTCAACCCTTCCTCTAACTCCGTTAAACCCTTCATTAAGTAAATTTCTAAGAGACCATCCTGCACAGTATCCGCTAAGACAATCCAGATCATGTATGTGATAATCCCCATCCCTATGGGCTCTTCCTTCTTCTTTTGAATAGATTTTATCAAGCCAGTAATTTGCAATAACCTTTCCAGCAGTATTGTTTATAAGTCCGGCGTGAGAATATCCGGTGTTTGAATTGGCATTGATTCTCCAATCCTGCTTGCTAATATACTCTTCAATGGTAGTATTACAGTTTATATATGTTGCTTCTTTATCAAGCAGATTTTCTCTTTGGAGTTTATGAAGGTGACGATAAAGCATAAAATTTTTCATAACATCAAAATATCCGTGTTTATAAAGTGATTTTTCTATTAAATCCTGTATCTCCTCAACTTCAGGAGTTTTTATACTTTTAACCGCATCAATCACCTCTAAAAATACATTTGGATCATATTCAACGTTTGTTGCATCAAATGCCTTTTTAATAGCATCTTCAATTTTATAAGGAAAATAATCCTGTAAGCTCCCGTCTCTTTTAATTACTTTTTTCATTATCAGCTCCTGAAGAATTTTGAAAATTATAACTCTATTTTCTTACAAAAAACTTACAAAAATACCGGTATTTTGGGAGTCTTTAAGTCTTAAAGGAAGGCAAAAAGTCCATAAAAACGAAGAAAAAAGAAGAAAAAAATTATTTGATTTTATATCTAAATTTCCTACCCGCCCACATAGGTTTAATATCGCCTACTATATACGGGGCAGTCCATTCTTCTTCTATAAGCTCAACTTTTCTCTCAGGCAGATTCAAATTAAAGTTCTCCCTTGCGTTATCACTTATAAATTTTTGAAAAGTCTCAATATCCCCCTCAAAAAATTCGGCAAGTGCCGGCAGTATCACAGGAGCACTGAAAACTCCAGCAGCACCTTTTAATTTGTTTTTAATAGGATGCGGAGCAGAATCACTTCCAAACATAATCTTTTTATGTCCGCTTTTTACAAATTTTTGAATTTCCATTTTATCTTTTGGTGTTTTTATAATAGGTTTACAAAAATAGTGAGGATTAAGCATTCCGCCAGCCACATCATCAAGTGTTAAAAGCAAATGATGAAGAGTTATGGTTGCATATAAATTCTCATATTCATCAAGCAAA
>JALWNI010000056.1 GCA_027083695.1 Nautiliaceae bacterium
AGTGCCGATACTCTTTTACCGGAGTTTAAAGAAGGAGAAAAACTTAAACCAGATGATATTAAAGCGACCCAGCATTTCACCAAACCTCCTGAGAGATACACGGAAGCTAGTCTTATTAAAAAACTTGAATCTCTTGGAATTGGAAGACCATCAACCTATGCACCGACTATTTCGCTTCTTCAAAACAGAAATTATGTTGAGGTAAAAGATAAAAAACTTCATCCAACAGAAACAGCATTTACTGTAATTGAAACGCTTGAAAAGCATTTTCCAGATATTGTAGATGCGAATTTTACGGCAAATATGGAAGAGATGCTTGATAGCATAGCGGAAGCCAAAAAAGACTGGCAGGAAGTACTTAAAGAATTTTACAATCCTTTTATAGAACTTATTAAAAAAGGTGAAAAAGAGATACCATCTCAAAAAATAGCAAAACCAATAGGTGAGCCTTGTCCTCAGTGCGGAAGTGAGCTTGTAATAAGAAAAGGGAGATTTGGTGAATTTATAGCATGCAGTAATTATCCGAAATGCAAATATACAAGACCGCTTGAAGAAGAAGAGAAAAAAGTCGATGTAAAATGCGATAAATGCGGTGCTGATATGGTTATCAAAAGAGGCAAAAGGGGTGAATTTTTGGCTTGCAGCAATTACCCTGAATGTAAAAATACAAAGCCTTTAAAAGAGCCTGAAAAACTTGAAGATGTAAAATGCCCTGAATGCGGAGGCGATATTATTAAAAGAAGTTCAAGAAGAGGGGAATTTTACGGTTGCAGTAATTATCCGGAGTGTAAATTCATCTCAAAATTCAGACCTGTTAACAAAAAATGTCCGGAGTGCGGATATTTGATGGCTGAGAGGACATATAGAAACAAAGATATTTATGAATGTATCAAATGCAAACACAGGGAAGATAAAAATTGAAAATGAGTTTATGTGTGGATGAGTTAACGGGGAAAAAGTTTGAAAAGGAGAATTGATTTGAGAATTGGTATTATGTCTGATACTCATAAAAAACTCGGGCGTGCTAAAAAGGCAGTTGATTTGCTTATTCAAAAAGGCGCTGAGTTTATAGTGCATGCAGGAGATATTGTAAGAGTTGAGCTGCTTGAATATTTGGAAGAAAAAAATATAAGATATGTGGCGGTTTTAGGAAATAACGATTATCATTTGTATGATGCAGTAGATAAGTTTAATCTTGTAACCGAACCTTATTATTTTAAATTAGCAGATAAAACATGGAAACTGATGCATTATCCGAAATATATGTTTCCGCTTGATACCGATATAATAGTTTACGGGCATACGCATGATGTGGATATTACTTTTAACGGTAAAAACCTTATACTTAATCCCGGAGAAGTGTGCGCAAGAGACCACGGATTTTCTACATGTATGACGCTTGATATTAAAGAAAATCGTTACATTCTCACGCTTTATTACAGAAAAATAGGCGATAATGAATGGAAAAGTAAAATCAAGGAGTTTTTGATTTGATATATCTTTGTGCCATATCCAATATCCGCTCGGGAGCGTGCAGGGAAGACTGTAAATTCTGTACCCAAAGCGTCAAATGGGGAGCGGATATAAACAGATACAGAGAAAAAAGCATCTCAGAAATAGTAAATGAAGCAAAACTTGCCAAAAAAAATAGAGCAGTAGGGTTTTGTCTTGTAACAAGCGGTAAGGGGCTTGATGATAAGACACTTGAATATGTATGCCGTGTTAGCAAGGCGGTATTAAAAGAAGTGGATATTGAGATAATCGCATGTAACGGCACTGCTGGGAAAGAAGAGCTTAAAGAGCTTAAAAAAGCGGGAGTTGATATCTATAATCACAATCTTGAAACAAGCAGGGAATATTATCCGAAAATCTGCTCCACCCACAGTTGGGATGAAAGATTTGAGACCTGTGAAAATGTAAAATCCGCAGGACTCAGACTTTGCAGTGGAGGGATTTTTGGAATGGGTGAGAGTGAGGGAGACAGGATTTCACTTCTTAATTCATTAAAAGAATTAAATCCTGAGGGAATTCCTCTTAATTTTTTTATTGAAAATGAAAAACTGCCTTTGAGGGCTACGCATAATAAAGATTTGGCGCTTGAAATTATTAAAATGTTTAGAGAAAATTTTAAAGATTCTATTATTATGCTTGCGGGAGGCAGGGAAAAAGTTTTTGGAGATGAATTTACGCAAGGTTTGAAAGCCGGAGCAAATTCAATTATAATAGGGGATTATTTGACAACAAAAGGCGATAAGCCTGATAAAGATATAGAAATATTAAAAAAAGAAGGGTTTAAAATAGCAAATGAGTGCTGAGATTATTTTAATTATTACTTTATCAGTTATACTTTTAGTATCTCCGTTTATCAGTAATATGTTAAAACTTCCTATTGCAATGGTAGAGATTACATTAGGAGCGATTGCTGCTGCACTTGGACTTTTGCATCATAATGAATTATTTAAAATACTTGCAGAAGTGGGATTTTTGTATCTGATGCTTCTTGCTGGGATGGAAGTGAATTTAAAAGAGCTTTTAAAACTTGAAAAGTCTCTATTTATAAAAGGATTTTTATTTTTAATAATTTTATATATTTTTAGTATTTTGTCAGTTTTTATATTTAAATTTTCTATAATCTTTATAGTAATTTTACCATTGATATCAATAGGTCTTATGCTTTCAATACAGCAAGAAATTGGCAAACAGCCATGGCTTGATTTAGCAATTAAAATAGGGGTTTTGGGTGAGCTTATATCAATTTTAGTTTTAACAATCGTGAGCGGTTATTTTGAATTTGGATTAAGTAAAGAATTGACAGTTAATATTGGTATTTTATTTTTATTTTTAATCGTTATGTCTTTGTTCTTTATGAGTTTAAGGACACTTTTTTGGTGGTTTCCAAAACTCAAACATTATTTAATGCCCGGAAGTGATAAATATTTTCAGGATGTAAGAATTGCAATAAGTCTGTTTTTTTTTATGATAGCTGTCATGATGATACTTCATTTGGATGTAGTTTTAGGAGCATTTGCAGTAGGAGTATTTTTAACTACTTTTTTTGAGCATAATAAAGAACTTGAACATAAATTAGCTCCTTTTGGATTTGGTTTTTTAATTACTATATTTTTTGTGCATGTCGGAAGTTCTATTGATTTGAAACAGCTGTCTTTTAAACTTTTGATAGATAGTTTATTTTTAACTGTTTTGATGATAATGTTAAGGATAATTAGTTCAATTGTGTTTTTTAGAGATTTAAAAAAAGATATTATTTTTTTTGGACTTTCTCTTTCAATGCCTCTTACTTTGATGATTGCAACTGCAACTCTCGCTTATCAAAACAAAGTTATTAATGATTATTGGTTTACAGTATTTGTGTTTAGTGCTGTTTTAGAAGTAATTGTTGTAATGCTTGGTGTGAAATTTTTAAATAAAAAATCACAAAAACCATAAAATTCCTTATGATATAATTTTACTAAAAAAGGAAATAAATGATAACTACCCGTTTTGCACCATCACCAACTGGATATCTTCATATAGGAGGATTAAGAACAGCACTTTTTAACTGGCTTTGGGCAAGAAAAAACAATGGAAAATTTAGACTCAGAATTGAAGATACGGATAAAGAAAGAAATAAACAAGAAGCCGTTGAAGCAATAATTAAAGCATTTGACTGGACGGGACTGAATTATGACGATAAAATTGTCTTTCAAAGTGAAAGAGAAGATGTTTATAAAAAATATATTAACGAACTTTTAGAAAAAGGCTTAGCTTACAGATGTTATCTTACAAAAGAAGAGCTTGAAGCAATCAGAGAAGCCAAAATGAAAGGGGAGACTCCTCCTGTTGATATCAGAAAATACAGAGATTTTAAAGGTGAACTTGATAAGCCTTATGTAATCAGATTCAAAACTCCTCTTGATGGTAAAATCTGCTTTGAAGACGGTGTTAAGGGAATGCAGTGCGTGGATGCAAAAGAGATTGAAGATTTTGTAATAGCAAGGAGTGACGGGAGTCCTACTTATAATTTTGTTGTGGTAATTGATGACCATGAAATGGGAATGACCGATATTATAAGAGGGGATGACCATTTAAGAAATACATTCAAGCAAATTTTAATTTATGAAGCGTTTGGCTGGAATGTACCGAAATTTTATCATGTGCCTATGATTCATAATGAAAAAGGCGCTAAAATGAGCAAAAGAGACGGGGCTGTGGATGTAATGGAGTATAAAAAAGAAGGTTATCTCCCAGAAGCGCTTCTTAACTTTTTAGTTAGACTTGGATGGTCACATGGAGACCAAGAAATTTTCAGCATGGAAGAGATGATAAATCTGTTTGACCCGAAAGACATAAACAAAGCCCCAAGCAGGTTCAACAAAGAAAAGCTTGACTGGCTAAATTCTCACTATATTAAAAATTCACCAAATGAAAGACTTGAAAAACTTCTTAGAGATGATTTTGGAATAGATATCATTAATCATGATAAAAAAGAGATTTTAATAGATGAACTTAAAGAAAGAGTTAAAACACTTAAAGAAATGGCCAAAGAAATTGATAAAATCTTAACTCCTCCGAAAGAATACAACGAAAAAGCGGTTAAAAAATTTATAAAAGATGAGGTAATCAGTAATTTAAGGGAATTTTTGGTATTTTTAAATGACAAAGACCCGAAACTTCCTCCTGAATGGGCAGATGCAATGCATGAATTTTTAGAAACAAAGCAAATTAAGCCGAAATTTCTTATGCCGCCACTGAGAATTGCAATGGTTGGAGATACAAAAGGGATTGATTTGGCCGCACTTCTAAGCGTACTTGGCAAAGAAGAAGTTAAAAAAAGAATATCAGGCCTTCTTGCAAAATTTGAGGTTTTTTAACCTCTTTATGGCTAAAAGCAGTAAAAATACAATAACCGCATAAACCATATCAAAGCCGATTGTAAAAATAATAAATCCCATGCTTAAAACTGCAAAAAATGCTGTTTTTTTATTTTCAAGAAGTTTTAAGGCACTGAGACTTACTAAAAAATAAACCAAAACAAAAACTCCG
>JALWNI010000057.1:0-380 GCA_027083695.1 Nautiliaceae bacterium
AGTAGGAATTCTTGACGGAGACATTTACGGACCGAATGTTGCAAGAATGCTTGGAATGCAGGATAGAAAACCGGAAGTTGTAGGAAACAAAGTAAAACCTTTTGAAAATTACGGAGTAAAATTTATCTCAATGGCAAATTTACTTCCTGAGGGAAAAGCGCTGATGTGGAGAGGCGCTATGCTTGTAAAAGCGCTTCAACAGTTTATGGAAGATGTTGACTGGGGAGAACTTGATATTCTTGTAATTGACATGCCTCCGGGAACCGGAGATGCTCAAATGACAATGGCACAACAAGTTCCGGTTACAGCGGGTGTGGCAGTTACAACACCTCAAACAGTGGCGGTTGATGATGCAAAAAGAAGTCTTGATATGTTTAAAC
>JALWNI010000057.1:390-5042 GCA_027083695.1 Nautiliaceae bacterium
ACCTGATAGTGAGAGCTCTAAAAGATTTAGCAAAGCCGCAAGAGAATTAATTGAATTTATTGATTATGTTTTAAGTGAAGATTTGGCCGGAAATGAAATGATCCAGCCGATTTACGGAGTAAACGGGGCACCGAGTGCGTGCAGTGTTAAACACTAAAAACTAAACTTTTTAGAGTAGAATTTGTATATTCTTTTGGAGGTTTTACCTCCTCTTTATATTTAAAATCACTCTCTTTTTCTACTAAATTTATTAAATCTTCTTTTGAAATATCCGGAGAATTTACACAGGCTATAAGAGTCGTGTTTTGATGTGAAAAATCTTTTAATCTTTTGATGATTTTTATATAATCTTTGCTTGCTACAAAACTTCCTTTTTGAAAAGAGGGAGGGTCAATTATAATTACATCAAATGGAGCAAATTTTTTAAAGCTTGATTTTAATACATCTCTTCTTAAAAATCTTATATTTTTTAAATCTAAGTTATTAATTTGGTGATTTTTTTGCCCGGTGATTAATACATTTTTATTCATATCTACATTGATAATTTCACTGGCTCTCCCACGTCTTGCATACATAGAAAATCCGCAGGTATAAGCAAAAAGATTTAACACTTTTTTATCTTTTGAAATATTTTCTACATATTCTCTAGTATGTTTCATATCACCGAAATATCCTATGTTTTGATTATAAAAATTAAGTATAAACTTAAAGCCGTTTTCTATTGCATAGTATTTTTGAGGTATCTCTCCTATAAAAGAGTAAGTTTCATTTGAATATCTTCTTTTAACAATTATGTGTTTGTGGCGGGTGTTTTTGATGTAGTCTTTTAAAAATTTCAAAAACTGTTTTTCATCCACTTTTTCATAAAACTGTACAAATAAAACCTCATCAATACTGTCAATTGTTAAAAATTTATATTTTTTCTCTCCTCTTCCGTGATATAGACGTTTAAACTCTTCACTCAGGTTTGTTGGTAAATTTAGCAAATATTTCCTTTTTGTTTAATTGTATCAAAATGTTAAAAATTTAGTGATTTTTTAACATATCAGAGTTTATATGTTAAGATTTTTTGATTTTTTTAACATGAGAATGAATTGATTCTGAAATACTTAGTAAATTAAGATATGATAAAACAATAAAAGTACTAAATAAACCTTAAATTTTTCACAACCTTACTACAAATCTTAAATATAAAAATAAAATGATAAAATATATTTTACTTGCTAAAAAGGTTAAAAATAGCTATAATTGTCCTTATATAAAAGGATAAAAATGAAAGAAGTTTTTAAATTATTGATTAACGATTTTTTTGAAAAAGAGTTAAAAGTAAAAAAAAGAGATATAAAAATCCCTCTAAACAGCAATAAAATTATTTCAACAGTAGGAGTTAGAAGAAGCGGAAAAACTTATATTTTATTTGATTTGATTAATTCTTTAAGAGAAAAAATTGACAGAAGAAATATAATTTATATAAATTTTGAAGATGACAGACTTTTTGGATTAAAAGCAAGTGATTTAGGATTGTTGATTGATGCTTATTTTGAAATGTATCCTAAAAAAAGAGATGAAAAGATTTATCTTTTTTTAGATGAAATTCAAGAGATTGAGGGGTGGGAGAAGTTTGTAAGAAGGATTTATGATACTTTAAATATTCAAATTTTTCTTACAGGTTCATCAGCTAAGATGTTATCTAAAGAAATAGCCTCTTCTCTTAGAGGTAGAAGCATCACTTATGAAATTTTTCCTTTAAGTTTTGAGGAGTATCTAAAATTTAAAGAAGTAGATATAAATTTATACTCTTCAAAAAGCCTTTCTTTTATCAAAAATCATTTTGAAAAGTATTTAAAAGAAGGTGGTTTTCCTGAAATTGTATTTGAAGAAGACGAAGATATAAAAGCAAAGATATTAAGAGATTATGTGGATTTAATTGTATATAGGGATATAATCGAAAGATATAACATAAAAAACCTTTCACTTTTAAAATTTATAATTAAATATGTTTTTTCCAATCCTGCTACACTTTTAAGTTTTAACAAACTTTATAACGAGTTAAAAACACTTGGGTATAAACTCTCAAAAGACACTCTTTTTGATTATTTTGAATATTTAAATGATGCTTATACTCTGTTTTTAACACCTATTTTCAGAAGTTCTGTAAAAGAAGAAAATAGAAATCCAAAAAAACTTTTTATTGTTGATAACGGATTTAACTATATTTTTAATACTTCTTTTTCACCGGATTATTCAAAACTTTATGAAAACTTGGTTTTTTTACATTTAAGAAGAAAATATCAGGAAATTTATTATTTCAAAGAAAAACAGGAAGTTGATTTTTTTGTCCCTCAGGATAAACTTCTTATAAATGTAAGCTATAAAATAGATAATGAAAAAACCTTAAATAGAGAAATTAATGCGTTAAAAGAAGCAATGGAAAAACTAAAAATTGAAAGCAGTTTATTAGTTACAGCTGAAATTGAAAAAGAGGTTGAGAGGATTAAAGTTATTCCTATTTGGAAATTTTTGTTAAATAAAATTTAAAAGGAAAAATATGAACCTTAAAATTTTTACAACTTCGCGTCAGATAAGAAAATGGCTTGAAGATAAAGACAATCAATTTCTTGATAAATACACTACATTAGGGGATTTTTTAGGAAAAATTATAGTAGTTGACGGGAAAAAGTTTATCGATAATGATTTAAGGAAAAAGTATCTTTTTGAAGCGATTAAAAATGTGGATGTTGAAAGACTTGGAATTAGCAGGGAGTTTATAAACTTTTTTGAGGACAGTGATTTTATTTTTTCGTTTTTTAATGAGCTTTTTTTAGAAAGAGTGGATATTGATAAGGTTTTAATAAGTGATGTTTATCTTGATTATGAAGAGCATCTTTTGATTTTAAAAGAGATTTTAAAAAACTATAAAGAGTTGCTTGGGAAAGATGGGTATGTTGATAAGTTTTTGATTGAGGATTACAGGATTAACGAAGGGCTTTTAGAGGGAATTGATAAAATTGAGCTTAGGCTTGATGGGTATTTGACAAAGTTTGACGTTGAGGTTTTAAGAAAAATTCCAAGAAAAATTAAAATTGATTTTGAGGTTGATGGGTTTAATAAGAGTCTAATTGAAAAATCCCTTGGTGTTAGTGTGAAAGAGGGTAAAAAATATATTTATGATTTTGAAAATTTAAAAGAGATTGATTTGCCAAAAAATACTCCGGATATTGAAGTAGAGCATTTTAGCGAAAGAATTAATCAGGTATCTTTTGTGTTTGCAAAAATAAAAGAGTTTATTGAGAGCGGTATTAAGCCCGAAAATATTGCAGTTATTTTGCCAGATGAATCTTTCAGTGAATTTTTAGAGCTTTTTGATGAGATGGAAAATCTTAATTTTGCAATGGGTGAGAGCTTTACGAAAAGCAGTATCTACATAAAACTTAAAGCGATTTATGAATATTTAAGCGGGGATGTTGAGGCTATTAAAAAATGCGAAGATGTGATTGATGAATATCATGAGCTTGATTTGATTGAGTTTATCAGAAAAAATGTAAACAATAAAGAGCTTAAAGTAATTGATGAAGAGCTTTTTAAATTAAGTGCTTTTAAAGATATGTTTAAGGATAAAAAAGAGTTTTTATATTTTGTTTTAGAGAGATTAAAAGATAAAAAATTTGATGATGTTTACAGCGGCAAGATAACCTGTATGGGAGTTTTAGAGAGCAGGGGAATGAAGTTTGATGGGGTGATTTTGGTTGATTTTAATGACGAAGTGGTGCCAAATGTGGGTGAGAGTGATATGTTTTTGAATACTTTTATAAGAAAACAATCCAACCTTCCAACAAGATTTGATAAAGAAAATCTTCAAAAGCACTATTATTATCAGCTTATAAACAGTGCGAAAAAAGTAGCAATTTCATATGTCAAAAACGAAGAAAACGCACCAAGCAAATTTTTGTATGAATTAGGTCTTGATTTAGGTGAAAATGCAGATGAGAAGTATCAGTTTTTTAAAACATCAAAAGAAAAAGATATTACTCATTATAATGAAAAATTAAATATCAAATTTCCGCTTTTTCCTACAACTCTAAAAACTTTATTAGAGTGTCCTAAAAGATATTATTTTGAAAAAATTCTTGAAATTACAAATCCGGCGGATGAAGAAGAGTTTTTTGGGAATATTTTTCACGAGTCTATGAGTGCGGTTGTCAATAAAAAATTTAACAGTGCGGATGAATATTATAACGGGTTAATCAGTGAGATAACTTCAAGGATAAGTGAAAAAAAACTTCTTTTTGAAGTGCTTGTAAAATGGGATGATAAACTGAAAGAATTTTGTAAAAAAGATTTTGAGTTAAGAGCAGATAAAAACTCATCTCCTGAAAAACTTATAAAATTTATCTATAATGGCTTCGAACTTGCGGCAAGGGTTGACAGGATTGATGAAGATAAAAACGAAGTTGTCTTGATTGATTATAAAACTTCAAAAAACGCTGAGAAAAATGAAAATTATATTTATGATTTGCAGACAACCTTTTATTATCTGTGGGCTAAGCAAAATTATCAAAAAGAGATAAAGACTTATATCTGGGATATTGTAAATTCAAAATTAATTCCGGGAGTTATAAAAACGGAAATTTTGGATGAGGTGCTTGATAATC
>JALWNI010000058.1 GCA_027083695.1 Nautiliaceae bacterium
TCGAGTCCCGTCGCCCGCTCCACAGGGCAGTAGCTCCAATTGGTAGAGCGGCGGTCTCCAAAACCGCTTGTTGGGGGTTCGAGTCCCTCCTGCCCTGCCATTAAAGCCAATTTTTGGAAGAGGTAATGATGAATAAAATAAATGACTTTATTGAATATTTAAAAGAAGCAAAAGCTGAACTTGATAAAGTAATATTTCCAACAACAACAGAGATTAAGCAATCTTTAATTTCTGTAACAGTTATGGTGACAGCTGTAACATTATTTTTAAGTTTAGTTGATTTAATAATGAATGGAATTTTAAAAGCAGTATTATAAGGATAAATATGAGTGATAACAAACAATGGTATGCTCTTCAAGTATATTCAGGTAGCGAATTATCAGTAAAAAAAGCTATTGAAAATTTGAAAAAAGAGATGAAATTAGATGATAAAATCGGAGAAATTGTCGTACCAACAGAACAAGTAATTGAAGTAAAAAATGGAAAGAAAAAAATTTTTGAAAGAAGTATTTATCCTGGATACGTTTTTTTAGAAGCTGATTTAGATACAGCTTTATGGCACAAAATTCAATCTCTTCCAAAAGTTGGTAGATTCATTGGTGAATCTAAAAAGCCAACTCCTCTAAAAAAAGAAGATGTTGAATTGATTTTACAAAAAGCAAAACAAAAATCTGCACCTAAACCAAAAGTTAGCTTTGAAGAAGGTGAAATTGTAAGAATAAATGAAGGACCTTTTGCTAACTTTACAGGTGAAGTTGAAGATTTTGATTATGAAAAAGGTATGCTAAAACTAAATGTTACTATATTTGGTAGAAGCACACCAGTAGAAATACACTATACAAAAGTTGAAAAAATAGTTTAAAGGATTAGGGATGGCAAAAAAAGTAATAGAAGTATTAAAACTTCAAATCCCAGCGGGTAAAGCAAATCCATCACCACCTGTTGGACCAGCACTTGGTCAAAGAGGTATAAATATTATGGAATTTTGTAAAGCATTTAATGAAAAAACAAAAGACATGATGGGATATACTATTCCAGTTGAAATTACTGTGTATAGTGATAGAAGTTTTACATTTATAACAAAACAACCGCCTGTTACAGATTTTTTGAAAAAAGCGGCAGGCATCCAAAAAGGTAGTGATAATCCTCTAAAAAATAAAGTAGGAAAAATTACAAAAGCCCAACTTAGAGAAATTGCAGAAAAAAAACTACCAGACTTAAACACTAATGATATCGAAGCTGCTATGAGAACGATAGCAGGTAGTGCGAAATCAATGGGTATTGAAATAGTAGATTAAGACCACTATGGTGGTAGCAAAAATATTGCGTAGGAGTGAAAATGGCAAAAAAACATGGTAAAAGATATTTAGAGCTTCTAAAAAAAATAGATAAAGACGTATATACTCTAACAGAAGCTGCTAAAAAAGTTAAAGATTTAAAATCAGCAAAATTTGATGAGACTGTTGAATTGGCTTTAAAACTTGGTGTGGATCCAAGACATGCTGATCAAATGATAAGAGGAAGTGTAGTATTACCTCATGGTACAGGTAAAACAGTAAAAGTAGCAGTACTTGCAAAAGGTGAGAAAGCTGATGAAGCAAAAGCTGCTGGTGCTGATATTGTCGGTGAAGATGAAGTTTTAGAAATGATACAAAATGGAAATTTAGATTTTGATATTTTAATAGCAACACCTGATATGATGGGTAAACTTGGTAAATTTGGTAGAATTTTAGGTCCAAAAGGGCTTATGCCAAATCCAAAAACAGGAACTGTTACTATGGATATAGCACAAGCAGTAAAAAACGCAAAAGCAGGTCAAGTGAATTTTAGAGTTGACAAAAAAGGTAATATGCATGTAGGGATTGGAAAAGTGAGTTTCAGTCCTGAACAAATTTTTGAAAATGCAAAAACATTTATAGAAAAAATTAATAAAATGAAACCAGCAAGTGCAAAAGGAAGATATATTCAAAATGCAGCACTCAGTCTTACAATGAGTCCAAGTTTAAAACTTGACGTAAACGAATTAGCAGAATACAAATAAAAAAAGGCTTTTGCCTAAGTCCAAAGGACTTAGAAAGCAGGTGGCTTTTGCCTTAATTCCCTGCCGAGTCTAAGTGAAAGGAGCTTTATGAAAAAAGAACTTAAAAAACAAATTGTTGATGAACTCAGCAAAGAATTTACAAATGATGTAAGTGTCTTTTATGCTGATTTTAAAGGTCAAACTGTAAAAGACCTAGAAAAACTTAGAAATGCAGTAAGAGAAGCAGAAGGTAAAGCAAGAGTAATTAAAAATACATTAGCAAAAATAGCTTTTGCAAATAATGGAATTGAAGTAGAATTTGAAGAAAACAATCTTTTTATTTGGGGTGAAGATCAAATTACTCTTGCAAAAATAATTACTAAACACGCAAAAGACTATAAAGACACTTTTAAAATAAAAGGTGCAGTAATAGAAGGTGAAGTTAAAGATGTTGCTTATGTGGAAGAAGTAAGTAAACTTCCAACAAAAGAAGAGTTACTTGGAATGGTTGCATTTATGATGAAAGCTCCAATTGCAAAATTCGCTTGGGGATTGCAAAAATTAATTGAAAAAAAAGAACAAGAATAATAAAATAAATTAAAAGAAGGAGTCAAAATGGCATGTACTTTTGAACAAATTTTAGAAACTATTGAAAATTTAACTGTAAAAGAATTAAATGAGCTAGTAAAATTATTTGAAGAAAAATTTGATGTAAGCGCACAACCAACAGTAGTTGCAGGAGCAGGTGCAGCTGGTGGTGAAGCAGGTGAAGAAAAAACTGAATTTGATGTGATCTTAAAATCACCAGGAGCTAAAAAAATCAATGTAATTAAAGTTGTAAGACAAATCACTGGTGCAGGATTAAAAGAAGCAAAAGAAATGGTTGACGGTGCACCTACAACAATTAAAGAAGCTGTAAGCAAAGAAGAAGCTGAAGAAATTAAAAAAGCACTTGAAGAAGCAGGAGCAGAAGTAGAAGTTAAATAATTTCTCTTGCTTTTTTTTTATTTTTTTGATATAAAATAAATTTGATTTAAAATATAAATCTACAAATTTCTCACCCAGGAGAGCCTATGTTAAACCAATTAAAATCTGCAAATAGACTAAGATTAGATTTTTCAAAAATTCCGCAAATTTTAGATATTCCTAATTTATTGCATTTACAACAAAATTCTTTTCAGGATTTTATTAATATAAAAGAACCTGAAAAAAGTGGAATACATAAAGTATTTAAATCTATGTTTCCTATAACTGATGCACAAAATAGAATTACTTTGGAATATGCTGGAATTGAATTTAAAAAACCTAAATATACCGTTAGAGAATGTATGGAAAAGGGTCTTACTTACTCTATTCCAATCCGAATTAAAATAAGACTTATCGTTCATGAAAAAGATGAAAAAACAGGTGAAGTTATTGGCATTAAAGATATTAAAGAACAAACTCTATTCATCAGAGACATTCCTTTAATGACTGAGAGAACAAGCTTTATAATTAATGGTGTAGAGAGAGTTATAGTAAATCAACTTCATAGAAGTCCAGGTGTTATCTTTAAACAAGAAGAAGCTCAAAATTCAAATAAACTACTTTATTCAGCACAAATTATTCCTGATAGAGGTAGTTGGGTATATTTTGAATATGATGTAAAAGATGTACTTTATGTAAGAGTAAATAAAAGAAGAAAAGTTCCTGTTACAATACTTCTTAGAGCAATGGATTATAGCAAAGAAGATATTTTAAAAATGTTTTATCCTATATTAGAAATAAAAATAAAAGATAATAAATTTTTGATGTCATCAACTCAATTAGAGCCTGGAAAATATGATTATGATATTAAAGATGAAAATGGAAATGTTTTATTAACTGCTGGTAAAAGACTTACTGAAAGAAAATTAAAAAAAATACAAGAAGAGCATAAATATATTGAATATCCGATTGAACTTTTAATAGACAGACATTTAGCAGAACCGGTTTATGATCCAGTAACAGGTGAAGTTTTATTTGACACATTAACTGTTTTAAATGATGTAAAACTTAAAAAAATTATTGAATCTCAAATTGAAGAATTTAAAATAGTAAATGATTTGGCCGATGGTGTTGATGATGGAATTTTAAGAGCATTTCATCAGGATATTGAAACACTTAAAATTTTAAAACAAACAGAAGGTATTGAAAACGAGAATGATTTAGCAAGAATTAGAATTTATAAAGTAATGAGACCAGGAGAGCCAGCGAATCCTCAAACTGCAAAAGAGTTATTTGAAAAACTGTTCTTTGATCCTGAAAGATATGATTTGACAAAAGTTGGTCGTATGAAAATGAATCATAAATTAGGTCTTAATATTCCTGATGATATTACAGTTTTAACATATCAAGATATAATCAAAACGATTCAATATTTAATTGGAGTTAAAAACGGAGTTGGACAAATTGATGACAGGGATCATTTAGGTAACAGAAGAATTAGAAGTATTGGCGAGTTATTAGCAAATAAACTTCAAGATGGTCTTGCTAAAATGCAAAAGACTATTAAAGATAAAATGACAACTGTTACAAATATTAATGATTTACTTCCAATGGATTTAGTAAACACAAAACTTGTAACTACTACTATATTAGATTTTTTTGCAACTGGTCAATTATCACAATTTATGGATCAAACAAACCCTCTTAGTGAAGTAGCACATAAAAGAAGACTTTCAGCACTTGGTGAAGGTGGTGTTACAAGAGAGAGAGCAGGATTTGAAATCAGGGACGTTCATCCGAGTCATTATGGAAGAATATGTCCTATTGAAACACCTGAGGGTCAAAATATTGGTCTTGTAAATACTTTATCAACTTATGCAAAAGTAAATGAATTTGGATTTATTGAAGCTCCTTACAGAGTTGTTAAAGATGGAAGAGTAACTAATGAGATTGTTTATTTAACTGCTACACAAGAAGAAGAGAAAGTAATAGCACCTGCAAGTGTAAAAATAGATGAAAAAACCGGTGAAATTATTGAAGATTTAGTTGAAGCAAGAAAAGATGGAGAAATTATTTTAGTTGATAAAAAAGAGGTTGATTTATACGATCTTAATCCTAAAATGATTGTAGGGGTTGGAGCAAGTCTTATTCCATTCTTAGAACATGACGACGCAAACAGAGCATTAATGGGTTCTAACATGCAACGTCAAGGAGTACCATTACTTAGAAGTGAAGCACCATTAGTCGGTACAGGAATGGAAAAATATGTTGCTCGTGACGCTTGGCAAATTGTTAAAGCAAAAAGAGGCGGTAAGGTTATTAAGGTAGATGCTAAAAATATATATATTTTAGGTGAAGATGATAATGGTGCATATATTGACCATTATGGGCTTGAAAAATATCTTAGAACAAATCAGAATACATGTTTTGATCAAAGACCTATTGTTAAAGAAGGTGATATTGTAAAAGCCGGAGATGTAATTGCGGATGGTCCAAATATGGATAACGGTGAAATTGCACTTGGTAAAAACGTTCTTGTTGCATTTATGCCTTGGAATGGATATAACTTTGAGGATGCAATAGTTCTTAGTGAAAGAATTATAAAAGATGATGTTTATACATCTGTTCATATTTATGAAGAAGTTTGTGAAGTAAGAGAACTTAAACATGGTTTGGAAGAATTAACGGCTGATATTCCGGGGGTTAAGCCTGAACATTTAATCCATTTAGATGAAAGTGGAATTATTAAAGTTGGAACATATGTAAAACCGGGAATGATATTAGTAGGTAAAATTTCACCAAAAGGTGATGTGAAGCCAACACCAGAAGAGAGACTTTTAAAATCAATTTTTGGAGACAAATCAGGACATGTTGTAAATTCTTCACTTTATGCCCCAGCTAGTATGGAAGGTGTTGTTATTGATGTAAAAGTTTATACAAAAAAAGGGTATGAGCTTGACGAGAGAGCAAAACAAGCTTATGATGAGGAAAGAGCTAAAATAGAAGAAATTTATAAAAATCAATTAAATATTATCGATAAAGAAGAAATGGTTTCTCTTATAAATCTTTTATCAAAAAGAGAGCTTGCAAAAAATTTAGAATTAAATGGCAAAAATTACAAAGCAGGTGAAAGTATTCCAAAAGAAGAGCTTGAAAATATAAATAAATTTTTACTTTTAAGCCTTGTTGAGTATTTTGATGAAGAGACAAAAAAAGAATTTGATACTATAAAAAACAAATATCAGACGGAAAAAGAGAAAATAAGACGCGATTATGATGAAAAAATTGAGGTACTTGAAAGAGACGATATTCTGCCAAACGGTGTTGCTAAAATGGTAAAAGTTTATATTGCCAATAAAAGAAAAATTAAAGTTGGTGATAAAATGGCAGGAAGACATGGAAATAAAGGTATTGTTAGTGTTATAGTACCAGAAGCTGATATGCCTTATATGAAAGATGGAAGAACTGTTGATATAGTGTTAAATCCTCTTGGGGTTCCATCAAGGATGAATATCGGTCAGATTATGGAAGTTCATCTCGGACTTGTAGGTAAAAAACTCGGTGAACAGATTGAATCTCTTCTTAAAGAAAAACAAAACGATATGATGGATAAATTAAGAGCCAAAATGAAAGAAATAGCAGAAGTGGCACACTTTGGTGAGCAATATAAACAGTTCTTAGACAGCCTTACAAATGAAGAGCTTCTTAAATACGCTCAGGATTGGGCTAAGGGAGTTAAATTTGCCACACCAGTATTTGAAGGTGTTGACGAAGAGGAATTTAAAAAATTATTTGAGCTTGCAGGAATTCCGACTGACGGTAAGACACAGCTTTATGATGGAAGAACAGGTGAGCCTATTAAAGAGAGAGTAAATGTCGGATATATGTATATGTTAAAACTTCACCATTTAGTTGATGACAAAGTTCATGCTAGAAGTATTGGTCCATATTCTTTAATAACTCAACAACCAGTAGGTGGTAAAGCACTATTTGGTGGACAAAGATTTGGAGAAATGGAAGTTTGGGCTCTTGAAGCATATGGTGCTGCATATAATCTAAAAGAGATGCTTACAACAAAATCTGATGATGTAGAAGGTAGAAATAAAGCATACAGAGCTTTAACAAGAGGAGAAAATGTTCCTATTGAAGGACTTAGTGAGACATTCTTTGTTTTAAGTAAAGAACTTAGAGCACTTGGACTTGATTTAGAGTTTTATAAAAAGGAAGAAGATGATGAAGAAATTTAAGTATGTAAAACTTGACTGGGATGAGGAAAATAGACCATCTGATATTGATGCAGTTCAAGTAAAAATAGCATCTCCTGAGGAGATTCTCTCTTGGTCTTATGGTGAAGTTAAAAAACCTGAGACTATTAATTATAGAACTTTAAAACCAGAAAGAGATGGACTTTTTTGTGCAAAAATTTTTGGTCCAATTAATGATTATGAGTGTCTTTGCGGTAAATATAAAAAGATGAGATATAAAGGAATTGTTTGTGAAAAATGTGGTGTAAAAGTTACCACAAGCAAGGTTAGAAGAGAAAGATTTGGTCATATCGAGCTTGTAACACCTGTTGCACATATATGGTATGTGTCAAATTTACCAAGTAGAATCGGAACACTTCTTGATATCAAAATGAAAGACCTTGAAAGAGTTCTTTATTATGAAGCATATGTGGTTTATGAGAGTGGTGATGCACCAGTAAAAAGAGGTGATGTATTAGTGGAAGAAGAATACAGAAAACTTGTAGATTTATATAGTGATAGTGGTTTTCATGCTGAAATGGGTGCAGAAATTATTAGAAAAATGCTTGAAGAACTTGATTTAGCTGAAATATATACTACTTTAAAAGAAGAGCTTAGAACAACAAAAAGTGAAGCAAGAAAAAAAGATATTGTAAAAAAACTTAAAATTGTAGAGGGCTTTTTAAACTCTGATAATAGACCTGAGTGGATGATAATGTCTGTAATTCCTGTATTACCACCTGATTTGAGACCTCTTGTCGCACTTGATGGAGGAAAATTTGCAGTAGCGGATGTAAATGATTTATATAGAAGAGTGATTCACAGAAACCAAAGATTAAAAAGACTTATAGAGCTTGACGCACCTGAAATTATTATTAGAAACGAAAAAAGAATGCTTCAAGAAGCCGTTGACGCACTTTTTGACAACGGAAGAAGAGGAAATACAATTAAAGGCGCAAACAAAAGACCTCTTAAATCATTAAGTGATATTATTAAAGGGAAAACTGGTAGATTTAGACAAAATCTTCTTGGTAAAAGGGTTGATTATTCAGGAAGAAGTGTTATTGTCGTAGGTCCTAATTTAAGGATGGATCAATGCGGTCTTCCTAAAAAAATGGCTCTTGAACTTTTTAAACCACATCTAATCGGTAAGCTTGAAGAAAAGGGATATGCGACTACAATCAAACAAGCAAAAAGACACATTGAAGAAAAAACACCGGAAGTTTGGGAATGTTTACAAGAAGTTGTTGATCAATATCCTGTGCTTTTAAACAGGGCACCAACTTTACATAAATTATCAATTCAGGCATTTCATCCTGTACTTATAGACGGAAATGCAATACAGCTTCATCCATTAGTATGTGCGGCTTTTAACGCAGACTTTGACGGTGACCAAATGGCAGTTCACGTACCTTTAAGCCAAGAAGCTATTGCGGAAGCTAAAATTTTAATGTTAAGTTCTATGAATATCTTGCTTCCGGCATCTGGTAAAGCAATAGCAGTTCCGTCTCAGGATATGGTTCTTGGAATATATTATATTTCTCTTATTAAAGACGGTGTAAAAGGCGAGCACAAATTGTTTGCAAATCCTGAGGAAGTGTTAATGGCTTTTGATGAAGGCATAGTGGATTTACATGCAAAAATCAAAGTAAAAGTAAAAGGTGAAATAGTTGACACAACACCAGGCAGAATGATTTTACATTCAATTACACCTGATTTTGTACCGGTAGAAATGTATAACAAAATTATGAAGAAAAAAGATATTTCAAATCTTGTAGATTACGTGTACAAAGTTGGTGGACTCAAAGTAACTGCGGAATTTCTTGATAACTTAAAAGGTTTAGGTTTCAGATATGCGGCAAAAGTAGGTGTATCTATTTCTATGGATGATATTTTAGTCCCAGAAGAGAAACCTAAAATTATCAAACATGCACTTGAAAAAGTTAAAGAAGTCCAAGAACAGTATAAAAAAGGTCTTTTAACAGAACAAGAAAGATACAACAAAATTATCGATATCTGGACAAGAGTGGATAATGAAATTAAAGAAAAACTGCTTGAACTTATGAAAAAAGACAAAGACGGATTTAACTCAATCTATATGATGGCCGACTCAGGTGCAAGAGGTAGTGCATCTCAGATTAAACAGCTTGCAGGTATGAGGGGTCTTATGGCAAAACCTAACGGTGAAATTATTGAAACACCTATTATTTCGAACTTTAAAGAAGGTCTAAACGTACTTGAATTCTTCATCTCAACACATGGTGCAAGAAAAGGTCTTGCAGATACAGCTCTTAAAACGGCAAGTGCAGGATATTTGACAAGAAAACTTGTTGATGTTTCACAAAATTTTAGAGTAATTATGGAAGATTGTGGAACTCATGAAGGTATTGAAGTAACTGATATTACTGATGGTTCGACACTTGTAGAGTCTCTTGAAGAGAGAATTTATGGTAGAGTCTTAGCGGACGATGTTTATGATCCTATTACTAATGAAGTGTTGTATACAGAAGGTACATTAATAACAGAAGAGGAAGCAAAAGAAATAGTAAGAAAAGGTGTTAAATCTGTAAAAATCAGAAGTGCGCTTACTTGTAAAGCACCTAAGGGTATTTGTGCTAAATGTTACGGTATGAACTTGGCTGAGAGAAAACTTGTAAAAGTTGGTGAAGCCGTAGGTATTTTGGCTGCTCAGTCAATTGGTGAGCCAGGTACTCAGCTGACACTTAGAACATTCCATACAGGTGGTATTGCGGGATCGACTCAGGAAGAGAGACAAATTATAGCTGATAAATACGGATATATCAGATACTACAATATTGAAACCTATAATAGAAATGGTAAAAAAATAGTCGCAAATAGAAGAAATGCGGCAGTTTTATTGGTTGAGCCAAAACTTAAAGCACCATGTGACGGTATTGTTAAAGTTCATACTCAACATGAAGAAGTATTAGTAGAAATTCATTGTGATGATGGAAGTATAAAAAGATATTCATTAAGAAAAAATGATATTGTTAAAGGTACTGAACTTGCAGGAATTTCAGGTAAAACCGAAGGGAAATTATATATTCCGTATAAAGATGTAAAAGTAAATAAAGATGATGCTATTGTAGAAGTGATTAAAGAAGCATGGTATATTCCTCAACGAATTCCTTACGGTGCAGAACTTAAAGTTGATGACAATGAGCCTGTTCCGATGAAAGTTGAAAGTAAAGTTAGCGGTATGATTAAATACTACAAACTTACAGGAGATCATTTAGAAAGAGTGTATGACCTTAAAGCAGGAGATGAGATAGGGTATGACAATGAATATAAAGGTCTTTTTGCTGTAATAATAGATAATAATGATAGAGAAGCGGACAGATATTATATTGTTAGAGGTTCAAGAATTCTTAAAAACGATAATGATTCCGTAAAAGCAGGTGAAATTATTGCGGAGCCTATTAATGGGGAACAAACAATAATTGCAGAGTGGGATCCTTTTGCTAATCCTATTTTGGCAGAAGCTGATGGTATTATTAAATTTGAAGATATTATTGATGGATTTACCGTAACGACTCAAATTGACGAGCTTACAGGTGAAAGTAGAATTATTGTAAAAGAGTATCTGCCAAAAGGATACCATCCAAGAATTATGCTTGTAGCAAAAGATAAAGTTTATGAATATGTACTTGAACCAAAAACAGTTATCCATGTGCAAGAAGGAAGCGAAGTTAAACAGGGTGATATTCTGGCAAAAACACCAAAAGCTGTTGCAAAATCAGCTGATATTACCGGAGGTCTTCCAAGAGTTAACGAACTTTTTGAAGCAAGACGACCAAAATCACCGGCAATTATTAGCGAAATTGACGGTTATGTAAAATTTGGAAAAACAGTAAGAGGAAAACAAAGATTAGTAGTAGAAGGTGAAACTGCTGTTAAAGAATATCTGGTACCACAAGATAGACAGATATTAGTGCATGAAGGTGATTTTGTTCATGCCGGTGAGAGACTTACTGATGGTCAAATTTCGAGTTATGATATATTAAAAATTCTTGGAGAAAAATCTCTTCAACAATATATTGTAAGCGAAGTACAAAAAGTTTATCGTCTTCAAGGGGTTAATATCAACGATAAACATATTGAACTTATTATTAATCAAATGTTAAGACAAGTTAAAATTGTTGACAGCGGTGATACAAAATTTATTGAGGGTGATTTGGTAAGTAGAAAAATGTTTAATGAGGAAAATGAAAGAATTAAAAAATTCGGCGGTGAACCAGCTATTGCAGAGCCAGTACTTGTAGGTATTACAAGAGCGGCTATTCAAAGTGATAGTTTCATTAGTGCTGCTTCATTCCAAGAAACTACGAGAGTTTTAACAGAAGCAAGTATTCAAGGTAAATTTGATTATCTTGAAGATTTTAAAGAAAATATTGTTCTTGGTAGAGTTGTGCCAGTTGGTACGGGAATGTTTTATCATAAAGACAGAAACCTTAAACTCGACCACGAATAATTTCTTTTCTTTTTTTACTATAAAAATTCTTAATTGTTTGAAAAAATTTTTTAAAATTTCTTGATTTTTAGAGAGAGAGAGTATAATAGCCTCCTAAATGATTACAAAAATAAAGCGATGAAAACATTTATTAAAATATTGGTTTGGTATTTTTAAGTGTCGGACTCGCTTTTGCTTCTAATGTAAAACAAAACCGAAATGAAAAAAATAAAAGATGTCAGTTGGTTTAAACATTTAAGACATTCTATTAAAAAGGCATTTAAAAAAATAAGACATTATATTAGAAAAATTCCAAAAGGGGAACGAATTAGACTAGCTTTGCAGTTAGTAGGTGTAGTAGGAGCTATATATGCAGGTGGAGTTATATATCCTACATTTCAAGGTGTCGGATTTTCTATGGCATGGTAAGGAGATAAAATGAAAAAAATTTTTTTCTTTTTTTCTTTTGTTAGTTTAATGTTTGCCTTTTCAACTTATAATAAATATGTGGGTGTTGGAATTGGTGGGTGTAAAAGTGATAAATATAGCGGATTTAATTTTTCAACTGACTTTGGATATAAAAATGATACTGATAGATTTTATTTAAATCTATCAAATATAGGTTATGACACAAATAATAATCTGTGGATTTTTTCTTATTCATTAAATTATGATAGGTTTTTGATTAGTGAAAATAATTTGAAACCTTTTATTGGTGCAGGTGTTAACTTTTTTGAAATAGGAGATGATAGTGGAGTTTATGCTCATAGATTTGGTTTTAATATAAAAGCAGGGTTAACATACAATATTTCTTTACACTGGGCTGCTAATTTAAAATTAGATTATATGTATGTCAATCATAAAGATATTCAGTATACATATGGAAGCACTCTGAATTTAGAATATCAGTTTTAAAAATGTAAAAATATTTTTCTTCTTTAAATAAAAATAATGTGGTCAAATATGGAATATTGCCAAGCGTCATATTTAAATAAATACTTTGATTTCATTTAGTTTCGGAGTTGGTTTATAATATTTTCAAAAGGATAAAATAAATAATAAATTTTATGATAACGATGTTACGGTAATATTACCAAGTTTTTCACTTATTTATCAAATAGCTATAAATACATGTTTTAGTATTTAATATTCTTGGCAAAAGAGTTTAAACCCTCAAAATACATTATCCTTAGAATACTCAGTCGATATTAGATGAAAAAATTATAATATTTTTAACTAATTGTCTTTGTTTTGATATGATTTTATTTTCCTTGTATGGTAATAGATCTATTTGATATCTATCTCCTTACTATTGCAAATCTTACTTTTTTTAAATTTATAAATAATTTTTGTTTCTAAATTCCCCATATTTTCACAGTTTCTTTTCTTTTTTCTCGAATAGGCTTAAATAAATTGTAAGAATATAAAAATTTTGCTATAATTCCACACTAAAAAAATTTGTAAAGGAAGCAAATGCCTACTATAAACCAATTAGTAAGAAAAGGTAGAAAAAAGGTAATTAAAAAATCTAAATCACCTGCACTTGTAAGCTGTCCTCAAAGAAGAGGAGTTTGTACAAGAGTATATACAACTACTCCTAAAAAACCAAACTCAGCTTTGAGAAAAGTAGCAAAAGTTAGACTTACAAGTGGATATGAAGTTATTAGTTATATTCCTGGTGAAGGCCATAATTTACAAGAACATAGTATTGTACTTGTAAGAGGTGGTAGGGTAAAAGACTTACCGGGGGTTAAATATCATATCGTTAGAGGTGCACTTGATACAGCAGGTGTTAAAGGTAGAGTTCATAGCAGAAGTAAATATGGTACAAAAAAATCTGAGGCTGGAAAAAAATAATTAATTTTATATAGGTTAGTATTAGGAAAATTGCAAGAGTTGTTTTTGGTTATAGTAGGAGAGTTTTTTAATGGTATTCCATTGATTAACCTCCTCACTGCCAAAAGGTAGAGTAAGTCCTGTAAATGCAGGAAAAAACTGAAGAGAAGGAGATTTTATGAGAAGAAGAAGAGCGCCAAAAAGACCGGTAATGCCGGATCCAGTATATAATAGTGAAGTAGTTACAAAATTTATTAATAAAGTAATGTGGGATGGAAAAAAAACATTAGCAGAAAAAATTGTATATGGTGCAATTGAAAAACTTGACAGTAAAGAAGAAGGTAAAAAAGGTATTGATATTTTCTTTCAAGCAATTGAAAATGTAAAACCACTTTTAGAAGTTAGAAGCAGAAGAGTTGGTGGTGCTACTTATCAAGTACCTATGGAAGTTAGACCTGAGAGACAACAAACACTTTCAATTAGATGGATAGTGGATGCAGCAAGAAATAGAAATGAAAGAACAATGGTTGAAAGACTTGCTAACGAACTTTGGGATGCTGCAAATGAAAGAGGAGCAGCATTCAAAAAAAGAGAAGATACACACAGAATGGCGGAAGCAAACAAAGCATTCGCTCATTACAGATGGTAATTCTTTTCTCTTTTTTTATTTTTTTAAATATAACTCTCTGACACTAAATAATAAGTTTTTTTATTAATTTTTTTATATCATTGGTATATTTTCAAAATTATGTTAAAATTCCACAAAAATTTTAAAAAGGATAAGTATGCCAAGAAAAACGCCTATTGAAAAGGTTAGAAATATCGGTATTGCAGCTCATATTGATGCTGGTAAAACCACTACTACTGAAAGAATTTTATACTATACAGGTGTAAGTCATAAAATTGGTGAGGTGCATGAAGGTGCAGCTACTATGGACTGGATGGAGCAAGAAAAAGAAAGAGGTATTACAATTACATCTGCTGCAACAACATGTTTTTGGAAAGACCATCAAATAAATATTATTGATACACCGGGTCACGTTGACTTTACTATCGAAGTTGAAAGAAGTATGAGAGTACTTGATGGTGCAATTGCAGTATTTTGTGCAGTTGGTGGAGTTCAACCTCAAAGTGAAACTGTTTGGAGACAAGCGAATAAATACCATGTTCCAAGAATTGCATTTGTTAATAAAATGGATAGAATTGGTGCTGATTTTTATAATGTTGAAAAACAAATTAAAGAAAGATTAAAAGCAAATCCAGTTCCAATTCAAATTCCAATCGGTGCAGAAGACAACTTCAAAGGTGTTGTTGATTTAGTAAGAATGAAAGCTCTTGTATGGGAAGATGAAGCAGCACTTGGAAGTAAATATGAAATTGTTGATATTCCAGCAGAACTTCAAGAAAAAGCTGAGGAATATAGAGAAAAATTAATTGAAGCAGTAGCTGAAACTGATGAAGAACTAATGGAAAAATATTTTTCTGGTGAAGAATTAACGGAAGAAGAAATTAAACAAGCTATTAAAAAAGCTACATTAAATATTGAAATAGTTCCAATGCTTTGTGGTACGGCATTTAAAAATAAAGGTGTTCAACCGTTGCTTGATGCTGTAATTGATTATTTACCTGCTCCAACAGAAGTTACTTGGATTAAAGGTATTGATCCTAAAACAGGAGAAGAAATTAGCGTAAATCCAGGTGATGATCAGCCATTTAGCGGACTTGCATTTAAAATTATGACTGATCCATTTGTTGGTAAACTTACATTTACAAGATTTTATTCAGGAATTATTAAAGCTGGAAGTTATGTGCTAAACTCAACTAAAAATAAAAAAGAAAGAGTTGGTAGACTTCTTAGAATGCACGCTAATAAAAGAGAAGAAGTGCAAGAGTTTTATAGTGGAGAGATTGGAGCTATTGTTGGTCTTAAACACACTTTAACAGGAGATACATTATGTGATGAATCTAGACCAATCATTTTAGAAAAAATGGAATTTCCTGAGCCTGTTATTAGTGTTGCAGTTGAGCCAAAAACAAAAGCAGACCAAGAAAAAATGGCTATTGCACTTCAAAAACTTGCAGAAGAGGATCCAAGTTTTAGAGTAACAACTGATGAAGAGTCAGGTCAAACTATTATTTCAGGAATGGGTGAATTACACCTTGAAATTCTTGTAGACAGATTAAAAAGAGAATTTAAAGTTGAATGTAATACAGGTAAACCACAGGTTGCATATAGAGAAACATTTAAAAATCAGGTAGAGCAAGAATATAAATACGCTAAACAATCAGGTGGTAGAGGACAATACGGGCATGTATTTTTAAGACTTATTCCACAAGAACCAGGAAAAGGTTATGAGTTTGTTGATTTAATTAAAGGTGGGGTAATTCCAAGAGAATATATTCCAGCAGTTGATAAAGGTATTCAAGAAGCGGCTCAAGCCGGTGTGCTTGCAGGATTCCCAGTAGTTGATTTCAAAGCGGAACTTTATGATGGAAGCTACCATGAAGTGGATTCAAGCGAAATGGCATTTAAACTTGCGGGAAGTATGGCATTTAAAGAAGGAATGAAAAAAGCAAACCCTGTTATCTTAGAGCCTGTTATGAAAGTAGAAATTGAAGTTCCTGAGGAATATATGGGTGATGTAATTGGGGATATCAATAGAAGAAGAGGTCAAGTTAACTCTATGGAAGATCAACACGGTGTTAAAAAAATTACAGCATTCGTTCCGCTTGCAGAAATGTTTGGATATTCAACTGACCTTAGAAGTATGACTCAGGGAAGGGGAACATATTCAATGGTATTTGATCATTACGAAGAAGTTCCAAACAATATCGCAGAAGAAATCATAAAAGAAAGACAAGGAGCTTAATCCTTAGTCTTTTTATTTAATTCATCTTGAATGTAAATACAATTACTGATTAATTAATTTTCTCCTAATATTAATCTTCTAAAATTATAATATTTCAATTATAAGGATTGTTATGTATTTTTCATATGAAGATATTGACAGATTAATTAACGAAGATATGACTCTTTTTGACTTAACGGAAGAATTACTTAGTATTAAAACAAAAGGTAAAATATCTTTTTTTACAAGAAAAGAAGCAGTTGTAACTTCAAATGATTTAATAGAGATGTTATCGAACAGACTAAATTTGACAGTTACCTTTAAAGAAAAGAATGGTAAATTTATAAAAGCTGGAAGTAAACTGTTTGAATGTGAGGGAGAGAATGTATTAATTCTTTGGAAAATTGCCCAAAATATTTATGAATATGCTTTGAGTGTTTCTACATATACTTATGAGATGGTAAAAAAAGCAAAAAAAATTAATCCAAATATAGAAATTTTAACTACAAGAAAAGTTATTCCTTTTACTAAAAAAATTGCATTAAGTGCAATAATGGATGGAGGTGCCTTGCCTCATAGAGTAACAACAACGGAAACTATTTTAGTTTTTGATAATTATATAAATCTTTATGGAGGATGGGAAAAATTTTTTGAAGAATTTAAAAATTTAAAACATAGAGCCATTGAGAAAAAATGGGTAGTTGAATGTGATAATTTAGAAAAAGCAAAAAAATTAATAGATTTAAAAATTGATGTAATACAACTAGATAAAGTAGATGTAGAAACAACAAAAAAAATAGTAGAAATTGCTCATAGAAAAGATATAAAAGTTTTAAGTGCAGGTGGAATTAATAAAGAAAATATAACAGATTATGTGAAATGTGGAGTTGATGGAATTGTTACAACAGCTCCTTATTTTGCAAAAGGAGCTGATGTTAAAGTAGTTATAAATTCTCTTTAAGTTCTTTTACCCATCCTTCCATAACTTCATTAGCAATTAAAGCCGGTGCTTCTAAAAATGTAATTTCAAATTTATCTTCATATTCTGTAACACCTATACTTCTTGGTCTTACTGCCGGCATTTTCCCATTTGGAAGTTTATTTCCAAAACAAAACATAATAAGTTTGCAGTCTTTTATTTCTGGTGCAATTTCTCCATTGATTGATTTTGTATGTGAAAAATGATCAAATTCACCAATATATCTGCAAGTTGGATGAGAGTCTATTTTTTCTTTGAAAAATTTAATTATTTCATCTGCACTTTTATAATGAGTTTCATTTTTGAAAACATCAAGTACAAATACAGGATATTTTTCTTGTAATATCATTTGTTGCATATGTGTCCTTTTTTGTGGAAGTTTAAAAAATATAAATTAATCTTATATTAATAATAATTTTATTTTATAGATAAATGATGTATAATTATAAAAAAAGGTTTTATTTTGGATAGAAGAAAATTTTTAAAGGTTTCATCGATATTTGGCGCTACACCATTATTTGCCAAAAATGATAACAGACTTTTTTTTAAATTTCCAAAAAAACCGTTTGAATATTACCATTTAAAATCAAAAAATTCTAAATTTAAAGTTATGCTTATTGGCGGTATACATGGGAATGAAATGGGTGCTTATAAAGCGGCTGATTTGTTGATTAATTCAGATATAGAAAAAGGTGAACTTTTAATAATTCCAAGAAGTAATTTTACTTCTATTTTAGCGGATGTAAGAGGATATAATGGAGATATGAATAGGAAATTTGCTTATATTTCTAAAAAAGACCCGGATTATCATTATGTAGAGCTTTTAAAAAGTGCAATTTTAGAATATAGGCCTGATGTTCTTATATCTATGCATGATGGATATGGGTTTAGTATAAGAAATAAAAGAGCATGGGGACAAAGTGTAGTAATTGATGAATTAAGATATAAAAATTTTAATTTGTTTAGTGAAGCAAATTTTGTAAAAAATCATGCAAATATTTATCTTCCATATAAACTTGGGCTTATTAATACAAAAACATTTACTTCTCATATTCACGATGAACAAAAAAAAGCATTAACTGGATGGTGTTTGGAACATGGTATAAAAGCATTTTGTATAGAAGCTTCCAAACAACTTCCTACTTTAAGTGAAAAAGTAAAAACACATTTAACAATGTTAAGAGAGTTTTTTAAACTTTATGATGTAAAAATAAAAGATATGGATGAAATGATTAAAAATCCTAAAAAATTTATGGATGATTCAACACCTGTTGTAGAATTAAAAATAAATTCAAGAATTTATAAATATCGTGCTGATAAAAAAATTAAAGTTCCAAAAGGAAGTGAAATAGTTATAAAATCAATAAATGGACCAAGGGGAAGTTTTGCGGTACCTATTGGTGTGAATTTAAATTGGACAAGTTTTCATGCGAGATATTTAACTATTGGTATAAAAAATGATTTTGAAAAAAAATTTAAAATAAAAATTAGGAGTTAATATGGGGTATACGGTAATTGTAGATAATGATATAATAGAAGTTCATTCAGATATGTGTGATAAGCTTTTTGAAAAAAAAGAAGAGATAAGTTTTAAAGATTTAGAGTTTATAGATTTCAATAAATTTGAAGAGCTAGAAGAGATGATTAAAGATAAAGAAAATATTGTTTTTTGCGAAGAGTGTCATCCTGAGACAAGGGAGTATGACGAAGAGTGGGATGATTTTTATCAAGAATTTGATGACGAAGATGAAATTGATGATACCAGATGTGAAATATAATAAAATTGTATGTTATAATTAAGAAAAAAAGGAGAAGTTATGTTTAAAGAATGTTGTCCTGAATTGATTCCTTTAATGGAGGAACTTGCAGCTAAAAATCCTCATATTGATAAACTAATTCAAAGACATAAAGAGTTAAATAAAATAATAGATGATGTTGAAGCAGGAAGAGAACATATGGATGAACTTGAACTTGAAAAATTAAAAAAAGAGAAACTTCATATAAAAGATGAAGTATATCAAGCGGTACTTCAATATAAAAAAGAAAAAGAGGCTTAATGCCTCTTTTGATAACTAAAAAGTGTCAAAGAAAAAACTCCAAAATATTGACTTAAAATATTTTTTTGTTATAATAGCGATATTGATTGCTGTAAGGCCTTAGGTTAAGGTAGACAATGAAGCAGCAAAACTTCCAAAACGCTTCATTGCAAATATAATCAAATATAATCTGTTGTTTGTTATAAAATGGCTTTTATTTTGTTAGAAGGGGATTACTATGAAAATAGATTGTAGAAATTTGGCTTGTCCTGAGCCTGTTTTAAAGACAAAAAAAGCACTTGAAGAGATGGAAGAAGGGATTTTGGAAGTATTGGTAAATTCAATTTCTTCTATTCAAAATGTAAAAAGATTTGCACAAAATCAAGGGCTTGTAGCAGAAGAAGAAAAATTGGATAACGGAGATACGATTATTAGAATTGTAAAAGGATATGAGTGTAGTATAGTTCAACAAGAAGATAATAAAAAATTTTTGGATAAAGTGCTTTTTATTAAAGATGATAAAGTGGGTGAAGGCGAGCTTGGTCATATTTTGATGGAAGGATTTTTAAAAACTACTCTTGAATTTGACAAACTTCCTGAAATTGTTGTTTGTGTTAATAGAGGGGTGTTTTTAACTACTAAAAACGAAAAAACAATTGAGATTTTAAAAGAATTTGAAAAAAGAGGGGTTAAAATTTATTCTTGTGGGGTTTGTATGAATCATTTCAAAATTCCACCAGAAGAACTTAAAGTGGGAGAAATAGGTAATGCTTACGATACGATGGATTTTTTACTACATAAAAATACTATTTCATTATAAAAAATAAGGAGTTAAAATGAAAAGAAGAGATTTTTTAAAAGCAAGTGCAGCAATTGGAGCGTTAAGCGCAGTGCCTAGTATGAGTTTTGCGAATGAAGATGAAGTAAGAAAATTTAGAGTGCAATATTTTTTTAATATTAAATATCCAGAAAAAGAGTATCCAGCAAGACTTTGGAATCCAATGCCTTACAATGCTGATTATCAACATGTAAGAGTATTAAATTTTAATGGAAATTATAATAAATATGATTTAAATAATAATAATGAATATTCGGCAAATACATTTTATGCTGAATGGGATAAGTCTGATATGCCAAAAATTGCTTTAATGGAAATGGTAATTGAAACTAAATACAGAAGTGTTCCAATTGAAAAGATAGAATGGGCTAGCAAACAAAATTTACCTTATCCAAAAGAAGTAAAAAAATATCTTTTACCAACTGCACATATTCCAACTACTGGAATCATTAAAGAATTGGCTGATAAAATTGTAGGAAATACAAAAGATAGATTTGAAAGAGTGAAAAAAATTTATTATTGGTGTACTGCACATACATATAGGGACAAAAAAGTTATCGGATGTGGAAAAGGTGATGTTAAAAAAATGGTGAAACCGGGTAATGTTGAAGATATTTATAAACATGGTTATTTTGGTGGTAAATGTACGGATTTAAGTTCATTATTTACTGCACTTGTTAGAGCTGCTGGAATTCCTGCAAGAGAAGTATTTGGAATCAGACTTGGAAAAAGTCATTTTGATAAAGCACTTGGAAAAAGCGACAAACATGGATTTGCAAATATTACTACTTGGCAACATTGTAGAGCTGAATATTATATTCCGGGTGCTGGATGGATTCCAACAGACCCAGCAGATATTACAAAACTTGAACTTGTAGAAGGCTTAAAATATGATGATCCAAAAGTTCAAACATTAGTGAAAAAATATCTCCATTCGTGGGAAATGAACTGGATGGCGTTTAATCATGCAAGAGATTTTGTTTTATATCCAAGACCTGTTCAATATCCTCTTAATATGTTTGGATATCCGTATGCTGAGGTTAACGATGATGTATTGAATTATTATGTTCCAAAATCATTTGAATATAAAATTACATCTCAGGAACTCTTTTAATGGTAAAACGCATTGATTGTAAAAATTTAGCCTGTCCTGAACCTGTAATTAAAACAAAAGAAGCATTAGAAAGTATGGATGAGGGGATTTTAGAAGTTGAGGTTAATTCCTTTTCATCCGTTCAAAATGTAAAAAAATTTGCACAATCGCAAGGGTTATATGTCACTGAGAAAAAAGATGGCAAAAATACAATATTGACTATTGTTAAAGGTTATGAATGTGAATTGCCCCCTCAAAAAGAGGATAAATCCTTTTGGGCTTTAATAGCTGGGGCTGTAATTACTGCAATTTTAGCTAGCACCTGTTGTTTGGGCCCTCTTTTATTTTTAGTTTTTGGAATTAGTGTGGGAAGTTTATCTTTTTTACATATATTTGCTCCTTATCATATATATTTTTCAATTGCGGCAGTTTTGATTATTTTATATCTTTGGGGTAATTACTTTTTTAAACTTAGAAAAAGACCGGTATGTGAGGGTAGCATTTGCAAAAATTATGTGAAATATTTGAGTATTGGGACTATTTTTGTGGCTATTATGCTAACATACCCATATTGGGCTCAATTTTTAATAAAGGATTAAAATGAAAAAATTTTTATTTTTAATAATTTTTATGGTTTTTGCTTTTGGAGCAAAAAAAGAAGCTATTATAATTGTTGATGGAATGACTTGTCCGTTATGTACAACGGCTGTAAAAAGTTCTTTAAAACACACACCAGGGGTTATAAGTGCAAAAGTAATTTTGCACAATAAAACAGCAACTGTTATTTATGATGATACAAAAACAAATCCTAAAAAATTATTAAAAGCAATTGAGATTGTAGGATATAAAGGAAAAATAAAAGAGATAAAGGATGTAAAATGAAAATTTTATTTATTTTTAATCATGAGCCATATGATGGAAGTGATGTAACTTGGAATGGACTTAGACTTGCAAAAAATTTATTTGAAAGAGGAGAAGAAGTTAGAATTTTTCTTATGAATGATTCTGTGGATTTGGCAAGAGAATGTAATAAAAAACCTGATAATTATGATTTTGACTTGGTTGAGATGTTAAAAGAAATGTATAAAAACGGAGTAAAACTGAAAGTCTGTGGGACTTGTCAGGCTAGATGTGGGCTTTATAAAAATGAGCCTTATTTTGCACCTGAGATTAAAGGCACAATGAATGATTTGGCAGATTGGGTTCAAACAAGTGATAAAATTTTGACTTTTTAAGGGAAAAAATGGAATATAAAAACAAAAAACTTACAAAATATGTAAAAGCGGCTGGGTGAGCAGGAAAACTGGCTCCGGGAGAGCTAGAAGGTGTGACCTGTTGTCTAGATAAAAAAGCTGAAAATTTAATTGTAGGATTTGAAGGTAATGAAGATGCAAGTGTTTATAAATTAAGTGATGATATTGCTTTAATTCAAACAGTGGATTTTATTACACCTGTTGTGGATGATCCTTATCTTTATGGACAGATTGCAGCTGCTAATTCTTTGAGTGATGTTTTTGCTATGGGGGCAGATGTAAAAACTGCTCTTAATTTGGTAGGTTTTGACAGTTGTCATCATGATAAAGAGACATTAAATGAAATTTTAAAAGGGGGAGAGAGTAAAGTTAAAGAGTGTGGAGGAGTTTTAGCAGGTGGGCATACAATAGAAACGCCTGAGATGCTTTATGGATTAAGTGTAACAGGTATTGCTAATCCTAAAAAAATTATAAGAAATAACACAGTTAAAGAAGGTGATTTAATTATTCTTACAAAACCTCTTGGAATGGGAATTTTAACAACTGCAATAAAAGCGGATTTAGTTGGAATGGATGTAGTATTGAGAGTTGCTGATATTTTAAGAGAACTTAATTACAAAACTTCTATTTTGGCAAGAGAAGTTGCAAATGCAATGACTGATGTTACAGGATTTGGACTTTTGGGGCATTTGTATGAGATGAGTGCGGATAAAATGGGCATAAAAGTTTATTTTGAAAAAGTGCCTTATTTAAAAGAAGCAATAGAGATGGCAAGTATGGGAATAATTCCTGCTGGAAGTTACAATAATCAGGAATTTTTAAAAGATAAAGTTGAGAAAAAAAGAGAGCTTAGTTTTGAAGAAGAGATGATTTTGTATGATGCTCAAACAAGCGGAGGACTTTTGATAAGTGCAGAAGAAAAAGAGGCTTTTAATTTAGTGAATAAATTAAAGAATGAAGGAGTAAATGCTTCTATAATCGCGGAAGTTAGCAAACAAGAGGAAAAGCCTTTAATTATTTTATAATCTTCATTTTTTCTCCTTTTTTGGTAAAATAAGTTAAAAAGGCTTATTATGCAAAATCTTTTTAGGCAGATTCCTAAAGTTGATAAATTAATTCAGAAATTTAAAAAGCATGATAAAGATATTATTTCAAAAATAACAAAAGAGATAATTGAAAAATTAAGAGAAGATATAAAAAATAAGAAAATTACTGAAATTAATGAAAATAAAATTTTAGAGAATATAGAAAAAAAATATAAAGATATATTATCTCCTTCAATTAAAAATGTAATAAATGCCACAGGAGTTATTATTCACACAAATCTTGGAAGAAGTTTGATTGATGAAGAGGTTTTTGAAAAAGCAAAAAAAATCAGTACGCATTATTGTAATCTTGAATATGATTTAGATAAAGGCAAAAGAGGAGATAGATATCATCATACGGCAAAACATTTGAGTTTTCTTTTTGGCAGTGAAGATGCGTTGATTGTAAATAATAACGCTGCGGCAGTGTTTTTAATTCTTAACACTTTTGCAAAAAACAAAGAAGTTATTGTTTCAAGAGGTGAGCTTGTAGAAATCGGAGGAAGTTTTAGAGTGCCGGAAGTTATGAATGCAAGCGGAGCTATTTTAAAAGAAGTTGGAACCACCAATAAAACTCACAGGAAAGATTATATAAATGCAATTAATGAAAATACTGCAATGCTTATGAAAGTTCATAAATCAAATTATTCTATTGAAGGTTTTAGTGCTGAGGTTTTTTTTGATGAAATTATAAAAATGGCAAGAGAATATAAATTACTTGATTATTATGATTTAGGAAGTGCATATGTGCCAAAACTTCCATATTCATTAAGTAATTATGAACCTTCAATTCTTGAAATTATGAAATATAATCCAAGCTTAGTGAGTTTTAGCGGAGATAAACTGTTTGGAGGAGTTCAAGCTGGAATTATTCTTGGGAAAAAAGATCTTATAGCAAAACTTAAACAAAATCAGATTTTAAGAATGTTTAGAGTTGATAAAATAACAATATCTCTTATTGAAGAGACTGCAATTGCATATATTAAGAAAAATTACGATAAAATTCCAACATTAAAAATGCTTTTTACTTCTGTGGATGAACTTGAAAAAAGAGCTGAAAGATTTTTATCTTTTGTTCCATCGCTAAAAGCCAAAATAATAGAAACTTATACATATGTAGGCGGTGGAACAATGCCAAATAAAAAAATTCCTAGTATTGCAGTGGCAATTGATGGAAATGCTAAAAAATGGGAAGAAAAGTTTAGAAAAAATCTTGTAATCGGCAGAATTGAAAATGAAAAATTTTTACTTGATTTTAGGACAATTCAAGAAGATGAAATAGAAAAATTAGCACAAATTACAAATGAATTATTAAGCTGTAAGGTAGAAAAATGAGACATATAATTATTGGGACTGCTGGGCATGTAGACCATGGTAAAACATCTTTAATTGAAGCAATGACAGGTTATAATGGAGATGAGTTAAAAGAAGAAAAAGAAAGAGGTATTACAATTGATTTATCTTTTACAAATATGAAAAGAGATGATGTAAATGTAGCTTTTATAGATGTTCCAGGGCATGAGAAGTTAGTAAAAAATATGATTAGCGGTGCTTTTGGATTTGATGCTACACTTTTTGCTATTGATGTAAATGAAGGGATTATGCCTCAAACAATTGAGCATTTGGAAGTTTTGAATATTTTAAAAGTTCAAAATATTATTGTGGCTCTTACAAAATGTGATTTGGCAAGTGAAGAATTAATAGAAAAACGAAAAGAAGAGATAAAAGAACTTATTAAAAATTATAAAAATTTAAAATTACTTAATATTATTCCAACTTCAATAAAAGATAAAGAGTCTATTGAAAGGCTTAAAGATTATCTTTTTAATCTGCCTCCTAGAAAATTAAATACTTCAAAATTTTTTAGATATTACATAGATAGAGTGTTTTCTCTAAAAGGTATAGGAACAGTTGTAACAGGGACGGTTCTTAGCGGTAATTTGAAAGTAGGAGATAAAGTTTATGTTAATGAGCTTGAAAAAATTATTAATGTAAAAAATCTTCAAGTCCATGGAGAAAATGTAAATGAAATATTTACTCATGAAAGAGCAGCAATAAATCTTAATATTCCTCATAAAGAACTTCAAAAAGGATATTTATTAAGTTCAAAAGGCTATCTTAGAGGATTTAAATTAATTGATGTATATATTGAGCCTGTAAATGGTAAAGAAATAGCACATAATATGGATGTATTGTTTATTAGTGGAGCAAAAAGAATTCCGGGTAAAATATTAATGTTTAATCCAAATGACAAAAAAGGTTATGCTACTATTAAATTAAAAGAAAAAGCATATCTTGTTTATAAAGACCCTTTTGTAGTTCTTCATAATGGTAGAGTTGTTGGAGGAGGCGAAATATTAAATCCAATAGCAGATCCTATTAAAAAAAGAAAAAAAATTGAATTATTAAAAGAATTAAAAGAGTCTAATTTTAAAAAAGCATTTGAAATTTTAGTTGAGAATCATAAAAGAGGATTCGGTCTTTTGCAAAGTTATCAAAGATTTAATTTAACTCCAAAAGAAGCACTAAATATTGCAAAAGAGCTTGATAATGTATTTATTGATGAAGAAAATTATAATGTTTTTCACAAAAATGTAAGAGGCGAGATTAAAAAAATCATTAAAGATATTTATGAAAAAAATGCTTTGGCTTTTCTATCTCCTGCATCTGTGAAACTTAGGATAAAATGGGCAAGTGAAGGTATTATAAAATCTGTTATGGATGAATTGGTAGAAGAGGAATTTTTGGTAAAAGAAGGCTCAATTTATAAAAAAAGAGATGTGGCAAATGCAAATGTTGAAAAATCAGTAGAAAATAGACTTCTTGCCATATTAGAAAACTCTGGTGCTACACCCGAAGCACCTTATAATATTTATGAAAAACTTAATATTGATAGAAAAGTTGGAGATAATACAATGAAAAAATTGACTTCTGCCAAAAAAGTAGTAAGACTTGCTCATAATATATTTGTAGCAAGCAATCATTTGAATAATATGATAAATAAAATGAAAGAGATAATTAAAAAAAGAGGTTATATTGATGTCAAAATTTTCAAAGAAGAGATGCCAATGAGTAGGAAATATATAGTTGCGTATTTGGATTATTTAGATCAAATGGGGGATATAATTAAGATAGATAATAAAAGATATTTAAAATCTTGATTTTTCCTTTTTTGTTATTTAAGATAAGGGTCTGAGTAAATTATCTAATATAAAAAAACGCTAAAAATTGTGAGGCTACACCGTAGCCCTAATAAGCGTTATCAGCCAGCAGGTATTTTACCCTCAACAATACCAACTAAAAAGTCTTCTAAATCTTTTAGTTTTCTTTTGTTGTGGGCAAAATATTTTTCAATAATTTTTGCTGCTTTTTTGTAACCTTTTTTTTCAAGTATTTGAATTAAAGGTTTTGCATCATCTTTAAATAATGCTTTTAATTGAGATGGTGTCTGAACGCCTAAAATTTGAACCATCTTTGTCGCTTTAATATGCGTTTTGTGAGTGATATATCTTTTGTAATATCTGAAACCTTTGTTGTAGTCTGCAAACACGGCAGTTGTTCCAACACTCGCAAGTAGCAAACCTGCTACTAAAGCATTTCTGAACAATTTCATTTGAGTCTCCTTTAAAAATTTAACTGCATTTATATTATAACATTGAATGAGAAAAATTTCAAGAATATAATAAAAAGTTATGAATAAAGATTCATAGGGGTTTTGGCGGAAGGGGGTAGGAATCGAACCTACCGGGCAAGCAGTCACCTGCCGCCCCATCGGGTTTGAAGCCCGAGGTGTCCACCAGGATCACATCCCCTCCAATGAGGAATATAATTATAACAAAAATATTTTTATTCCAAAAGTTTTAAAGCAAGTTCTGTAAGTTTGTTTCTATATATATTTTGTAAATCCACCCAAGCGAGTGTTTCGTGTGGCAGGAGTTGTTGAAGTCTAAAAAGTCCGCTATCTTGTTTTGAGATAGTAGAATATGTTTGATGAATATCTCCAAGTAAAAAAAGTTTGCTTCCTTCACTCATTCTTGAAAGTATCATACTCATATATTCTCTTGTCACAAGTTGTACCTCATCAACTATTAAAATTTCTCCTTCAAGAATTGAAACTCCTTGAATCATATTAAGAGGGATTATTTCAAATTTTTCGAAAAAAAGTTGGGATTTGATCGAATCGTAATTTTGTCCTTTAATATTTCTATATAAAAAATTTAAGGCACTTAAAAATCCTCCAGCCCATTCAAGCATTTTTTCATCTTTGCTTCCGGGTAGAAATCCTATATCATAAGCACTGCTTATTCCAATGGGAGGACGGGTAATAAATATTTTTCTGTTTGTAAGAGCAAGAGCGGTAGCAGTAGCAAGCAATGTTTTTCCACTTCCAAAACGCCCTGTAAGAAGAGTAGCAGGAGATTCTTTTAAGGCATAAATAGCGCATTTTTGATATATATCAAGAGGTGTAAAAATTTGAGCATTTTTTATTCTTAATTTACTTGTCTCAGGAATATTGTCAATTCTTTCAATCCCTTTATATGGATTATAACAATACGCTAAATCTCTCATTTCATCATTTGTAATAACAAAATCCCATGGTTTTAATTCATAATTGAATTTTTCTTTAATATATTTTTTAAAATCATTAACAGGTTTTATTCCTAAAAAATGTCCAAATTCAAAATTTTTATCTTCTATTAAAATCATTTCCTCCTTAATGAAAAATTTTGTGATTTATAAAAATTGCCAGCATAAAAATTAAAAGCATAAAAACGCTCATGGCTATTGCATATTTTCTATAAGTTTTTGCTTTTTTTTCTTCCCACCATGTTTTAGGTTTGATTCCTTGAAATCTAAATGTAATAACACCAGATAAAATAAGACTTACAACATTTATTAAAAATAAAAGCAAAGCCGAAACAGAAAATATAATATACCCTCCCCCAAGCAGCATTCCACTTGCTACGAGAGGTGGAAGGAGTGAGATTGCAACCATTACACCTACAAGACTCAAATTATAGCCTGTTGTAAAAGCTAAAACTCCGGCAATCCCTGAGGATATAGCAATAATAATATCTGAATAGTGAAGATGTATTCTTGAACTTATTTGTGATAGATTAGGAGAGATATGAAGTAAAAAACCAAATAAAACAGCTAGCATATAAGCAATAAAACTGCCACTAAAAAGAGCTTTAAATCCTTTTTTGACTAAATTCATATCCCCTAATGTAATTCCAAAAGATGCCGCAATATTTGGTCCAAGCAGAGGTGCTATTACCATTGCTCCTATAATTACTGCAACGTTATTTGTTGCAAATCCAAATATTGCTATTAATGCAGATAAAACAAGCATTATAAAATAGATATAGTTTATTTCTGTTGAATGCAAAATTTTGGCATATAACTCTTCTCTGCTTACTTTTATCCTCTTTTTAGTCGATGTTTGGGGAGTTGGAAGTGTGGTGATTACATCTAATACGATAATTCTTATATCTTTTATTTTGTTTAATTTATCGATTAAAGTTTGTGAATAGGGAGTTTGTATTAAAATTTTGTAGGCAAGTTTGTTTTTATATGACTCTTCTTGCCAATAATCTACAATTCCTTTGGTATTGAATATATTTTTTAAATCATCTTTACTTTCTTTTGGTAAAATAATTTCTATTAATCTATACATTTTCTATTTTCATTGAAAAATCTTTAAATGTCGCTTGATGAATAATAGCACCGCTGCTTACTGCGTCAATACCTAAATTTTCATACTCTTTTATATTTTCAAGTGTAATATTCCCGCTTGCTTCAAGCAGTATTGAGGGATTGTTTTTATTTCTGTATTCTACTACTTTTTTGATAGTCTCAAAATCCATATTATCACACATTACAATATCTGCACCAGCTGAGATGGCTTCTTTTGCCTGCTGTAAAGTTTCACATTCAATTTCTATTTTTGTGGTAAAAGGTATTGAATTTCTTGCAATTTGTATAGCTTGTGTAATTGATTTAAATGTTGCGAGGTGAGTATCTTTTAGCATCAAACAATCATCAAGTCCAAGCCTGTGATTTGTAACTCCCCCACATTTACTTGCATATTTTTCAAAAGTCCTAAGAAGTGGTCTGGTTTTTCTAGTATCGAGTATTTTTAATTTTTTTGCATGTTTGGTAAATTTGTATGCATTAGAAGCTATTCCGCTTGCATGTTGTAAAATATTTAAAATACTTCTTTCTATACTTAAAATATCTTTTGCATTTCCGCTGATTATAAAAATAACATCGCCTTCTTTATAAAAATCACCATCATCAAAATTAAAATCAAATTTTACATCGGCTAAGTAACTGAATTTTTTAATATATTCTATTCCAGCGACAACTCCTTCACTTTTTGCAATAATTTTGGCATTGATTAATCTGTTTGGAATAAGTTCTCTTGCTAAATCGCCCCTTCCTATATCTTCTTTTAAAACCTCTTTTAAGAAATCTATTATCTGGAAATTCATCAGATTCATTTTACAATCTCCATCATTTGATTTAGAGCTTTTAGTGCATATTTATAAACTTTTTCATCAACTTTTATTTCATTATAAGGATTTCCTTCATCAATTGCTTTTAAAAGATTATATAACTCTTTTAGAGTTGTCTCATTCATAGATGGACATTCAGGTTTTGTGGACGAAAGGATATAGATATTTGGATTAATATCTCTTTTCATTCTATTAACGAAATTAAATTCAGTTCCGATAGCCATTTTTTCATTAGGATGGTTTTTTACATAATTTAAAATTTGAGAAGTAGAACCTACAAAATCTGCCATTTTGCATACTTCTGGGGAACATTCGGGATGGACTACTATTTTTATATCAGGATATTTTTCTTTATAAAATTCTACATGTTCTGGCATAAACAATTGATGAACAGAACAATGCCCGTTAAAACAGATAATATCAGCATCCTGCCAATTTTGAGTTTCTATTACTTTTGCAATTAATCCAAGTTTATTTGCCATATTTGTTCCTAGATTTTTATCTGGCAGAAAATAGATTTTTTTATTCTGTTTTAGAGCCCATTTTATTATTTTATCAGCACTGCTGCTGGTGCAAATGCTCCCGTCAAGTTCTCCAACGATAGCTTTTACAGCTGCTGATGAATTTACATAACAAATTGGAATAAAATCAATATTCTCTTTTTTTAAAAGTTCTATATCTTTTTTTACTTTATCAATTTCTGCCATTCTTGCCATTGAGCAGCTTGCTAATTTCGGCATATATACAGGGATTGAAGGATTTAAGATTTTTGCACTCTCTCCCATAAAACTAACACCACAAAAAATTAAAGGATTTGTAAGTTTAGCCGTTTTTTTGGCAAGTTCTAAACTATCTCCCGTAATATCTGCAATATCAAATACTTCATCTTTTTCATAATAATGAGCTGCAAGAGTAATTTTATGCTTTTTAAGTAATTCTTTAACTTCATTAACCATTTACAGCCTTTTTTCTAAATTATATTATAATTTCACAAAAAAGGAAATTGATGAGTAATCTTTTATGGTATTTATTTGCATATTTAGCAGGAGGAATTCCGTTTGGATATATAATTGCAAAATATTTTGCGGGAATCAATATAAAAGAGCATGGAAGCGGAAATATTGGTGCTACAAATGTTTTGAGGGTTTTAAAAGAGATTGACCCCAAAAAGGCTAAAAAATTAGCGGCTTTAACACTATTTTTAGATGCCTTTAAAGGAGCTTTTGTAATTTTAGTAGCAAAATTTGTAGGTGCTTGTGATGCAACTTTATGGACATTAGCGGTTTTGGTGGTAATTGGGCACTGTTTTACTCCATTTCTTGGTTTCAAAGGTGGAAAAGGTGTTGCGACAACAGCTGGAGCATTGATTGTTTTAATACCAAAAGCTGTGATAGTTGGATTAATCGTTTGGTTTATTATGGCAAAAACTGTTAAAATTTCATCTCTCAGTTCGCTTACAGGAATTTTAGTAGGTATTTTTAGCGCTTATATTTTATATCCTCATTTGTCTATTCAATCTTATGCGCCATTGTGGATAATTGCTTTTATTATTATTTATAAACATAAAGAAAATATTTATAGGCTTATCACAGGACAAGAAAAAAGGGTGGTCTGATGTATAGTATTATTATTGAAGATTTGACTTTTAAGGCAATTTTAGGACTTTTAGAAAAAGAGAGACATCAAGAGCAAATTGTAGTAGTTAATGTAAAAATAGAATATTTAAATAAAAAAGAATATATAGATTACGCAAAAGTATGTGATTTGATACAACAAAAAATAATTAATGGTAAATATCAATTGATTGAAGATGCAATTGATGATATTGAAGAAATGTTAAAACAAGAATTTCCTCAGATGAAAAAACTCTATTTATCTGTTAAAAAGCCTGAAATATTAAAAAATGCTTTGGTTGGAGTTGAAATTTTAAGAAATTATTAAAATTTGCTATAATTAGTTAAAGTATATAAAGGAGATATAGTGCGTCTTTTAATTGTTGAAAAAGATGAAACATTAAATGAACTTATCAAAAGATCATTAAACGAATCTGGATATAAAACTGATGAAGCGTATACTATTAAAGACGCTAAATATTTTTTGGATATAAGACATTATAATTTAGTAATAGTTGATTTGAATTATGGAATAAGTGAAGTTTTTAAGTTTATAGATTATGCTAAAAACATGTTTCCTTTAATAAAAATAATTGTAATTTCAGATGATATTTCAGTAGAGAGTGAGATTAAAACATTAAAAATGGGAGCTGATGATTTCATTAAAAAACCACTTAATTTTGATTTACTTATAACCCGTGTAAATGTAGCACTAAGAAGTGGAAAAGAGTCTCAAATAAAAATTAAAGATTTAATTATTTTAAAAGATGAAGAAAAAATAATTTATAAAGGAAAAGAGTCATATCTTAAAGGGAAAGCATTTGAAGTTTTTATGCACTTGGCAAGATATCCAAATCAGGTAATTTCAAAAGAGCAGCTTCTTGATGCAATATGGGAAGAGCCTGAGCTTGTTACTCCAAATGTAATAGAAGTTGCTGTAAATCAAATTCGTCAAAAGGTTGACAAAGTTTTTAAAATTGATACAATAAAAACCATTCGCCGTAGAGGCTATAAATTTTGTTATCCAAAGGAGTAATATGTCGCTAAAAATTACAGATGAATGCATTGCATGTGATGCATGCGTGGAAGTTTGTCCAAATGGAGCAATTGAGCCAGGAGATCCTATTTATGAAATAGACCCAGATTTATGTACTGAATGCATTGAATATGGTGGTGAGCCTCAATGTGTTCCTGAATGTCCTGTGGATGCTATTGTTCCAGACCCTGATAATGTAGAAAATGCAAAAGAATTAAAACTTAAAGCAGAACTTATTCATAAAGAAGAAGAGTAATGGCAAAAGTTACTGCCGTTATTGATATCGGTTCAAACTCAGCCAGAATGGCTGTATTTAAAAAGACGAGCCGTTTTGGCTTTTATCTTTTGAGAGAAGAAAAGAGTAAGGTTAGAATCAGCGAGGGTGCATATGAGCACAATGGAGAACTTCAAGATTTTGCCATTAAAAGAGCTTTAAATGCTTTGAGGGAATTTCTTTTAATTGCAAAGTCTTTAAAAACCCGTAAAATTTTATGTGTTGCAACATCTGCTGTAAGAGATGCTCCTAATAAATCCCAATTTATAAATTTGGTAAAAAAAGAGCTTGGAATTAATATAAAAGTAATTGACGGAGATAAAGAAGCGTTTTTTGGAGGAGTTGCGGCTGCAAATCTTTTATATGAAAAAAACGGTGTTACTATTGATATTGGTGGAGGTTCTACTGAATTTGCATATATTTCAAATAAAAAAATAGAAAACACAATTTCTTTAAAACTTGGAACGGTCAGACTTAAAGAGCTTTTTTTTGATAAAGGTGATATTGAGGGGGCTAGAAAATATATTAAAAAAGAACTTAAAAAATTAGGTGAAGTTTTTAATCATAAAAATATTTTTGGAATAGGTGGTACAATTAGAGCTTTATCAAAAGTTATTATGCAAAAAATAGAATATCCTCTTGATATTTTGCATGGATTTACATATGAATTTGAAGAGCAAAAAGAGTTTTTAGAACGTATTTTAAAAATGAAAGACGAAGAGCTTTTGAAAATAGGAGTAAAGCTAGACAGGCTTGATGTAATTAGACCCGGAACACTGATATTTATAGAAGCTATAAAATACCTTAAAGGTAAGAAAATTATTACAAGCGGCGTAGGTGTTAGAGAAGGAGTGTTTTTAACTGATTTACTGAGAAATAACAATCATCGCTTTCCAGAAAATTTTAATCCTTCTGTAAGAACTATTATTGATGTTTATCAGATTGATAGAAAAATTGCTTCTTATGAAACAAAAATAGCACTAGAACTTTTTGATTTGTTAAAGAAAGATTTTAAGCTTGACGATAAATACAAAATGCATCTGACATATGCAATTAAACTCTCAAGAGCAGGAGAGCTTATAGATTTTTATGAAGCTCATAAGCATACAGATTATATTTTGTTAAATTCCCTTCATTATGGATTTAGACATTGTGACAGGTTACTAATCTCAAAAATTATAAGATTTCACAAAAGAAAAAAAATAAAGAAAAAAGAGATTGAAAAATTTAAATGCCTTTTACCTAAAAAAGATATTGTAGAGAAGTTATGTAATATTTTCTGGGTTGCTAAACTCATTAATTTAAATCTTTCAATGCCAGATGTTACAATAAAAAAAGAAAATAAAAAAATAATTATTGAGGGTAAAAATCTTTATTTATCAAAAGAGAGAAGCAAAACAAGAGATTTGTTTTTTAATTTGGAAATTATTTCCACTTAATTTCTATTTTTAAAATAGAGCCTAAAATGCTCCCTAATATATCTGCTTGAAAATCTTTATGGTCAAAATTGTCATTTTTTTGAGTTTTATCATACATCTCTTTTAAAAAACCAGCAAATATACCACTAGATATTGAAATTAGATATCTTTTTATTTTTGATGGAAAAGTGTGATATCTGTTTTTATAATAATTAGTGTAAATTTTATCACTCAGTACAGCGGTAAAAGCAGTAGCTAAAAAATGTTTTTGTTTATCTGATTGATTTAAGTTTAAAGCGAAAATAAAAGAAGTAAAAAAAATTAAGATAATCTTCTTCATTAAAAAGAAGTTCCTAAGTTAAATTCAAATTTTTGTAAATCATCTCCTTTTTCGCTTTTGATAGGCCATGCCCAAATTAGGCTAAGTGGTCCCATAGGAGTAACCCAATCTATTTGAATTCCATATGAACTTCTTGTTATATTTGGTTTATTTTCTCCAACAGCACCATAATCTATAAAGCCGCTTAACCATACTCTATTTTTCAAACTTAAAGGTGTAGAAATTTCTGGTCCAGCGATAAATTCTACTCTACCACCGATTTTATTTCCACTGCTGTCCTCAGGAGAGATACTATACCAGTTAAATCCTCTAACACTTCTTGGTCCACCTAAATAAAATTTATCACTTATTGGTAGATAACCTATTTTTTTAATATATCCTACTTTGGTTCTAAATTTTAAAACTGCAAAGGTTTGATAAGTTTTATTTGTTAAAGGGTAGAAATATTTAAATTCTCCAAGAGTTTTTAAATATCTTTGATCCCCTCCGATTCCTGCATATTCTGCTGAAATTGAAGCAATTTTTCCTGTTGTTGGAAAGAAATAATTATCTGTATCATTATAATTTAATGATGTCATTATATAGCTTTTTGTTGTGTTTGGTTTTATTAAATAATCAAGTGTAGTGTCATAATTACTTAAATTTTCTTTGACATAACCATATGTTATATTAGCAGATAAATTTCTTGAAAGTTTTTTACCTACACCTACGCTAAAACCTCTTTTTTTACTATCATATGAAATACCTTCAAATGTATTATTAAAAATAGAAGCATTAAATGAATATAAAGAATCAAAAACCCTTGGATTGAATAAAGAAAGAGAATAATTTCTAGTTTTTGAATTTATATCTGCATTAATTGAAATGGTTTGACCGCTCCCAAATACATTTTTTTTACTTAGTGCTAAATTAAATCCAAGTTTTGTGTAACTTCCATAACTTATACCTGCTCTTAGCGAACCACTAAGCCCTTCTTTTACTTTTATTAAAATATCCATTTTATTTTTGGATACTTTTTTTTGGATTATTTTTACATTTTGTAAATAACCAGTTCTTTGCAGTGTATATTTTGTATCAATATAATCTTTATATGAATATTTTGAACCAGGTGTTAAATAAACATTTCTTCTTATAACTCTGTCAAGTGTTTCATTATTGCCACTAATAATTACATTATTTATATAAACAATTTGACCAGGATAAATTACATATGTCACATATAATTTATTTTTATGTTTTTGAATATCAGGATAAACTTTTGCATAGGCATATCCTTCATTTTGAAAAGCATGTTTAATATCTTCCAAATCTTTTCTAAGTGCTGAAATGTTGAAATATTTATTTGTTTTTAATTTAAGCTCAGGAAGTTTTACTTTGATAGTTTTAGGATATTGAAAAGATATTTTCTCTACGATATATCTTGGTCCCTGATATATTTGATAATCAATATCAGCAAAATATGAATCAAGGTTTGCTTTTGCAAGAGGAAGAGAAACTTTTGCGTCTAAATATCCTAAGTTCATATAAAAATCTTGTAAATTTTTTCTATCTTCTATTAATTTAAAAACTTTTAATGTCCCACTGTTAAAAAAAGGCAAAAAGCTCCAAAATGTTCTTTCTTTATTTTCAATTTCACTTTCGAGTTCGCTTTTTGGCAAAGTTGATCCAAAGAAATTTACTTTTCTAATAATTACTTTTTTTCCTTTTTTTATAATAATATTTAAAATAATTTTTGTTTGTGTAATTGGTTGAATTTTAGTTTTAACTACCGTATTAAAATATCCTTTTGCTAGATAATAGTTTTCAATAAAATTTTTTAATTTTTTTAATTTTTCATTATTTAAAATTTCTCCTCTTTTAGGAAGAAGATTTTGTTCTTTTAATATTTTTTTAAGATCTTGTGAGAGATTTTCTGTGTTTATTTTTGTTATAGTGGGTTTTTCTAAACAAATAAAGGTTAATATTCCATTTGAATAATCAGCTTTTATTGTTTTAAAATAGCCAGTTTTATATAATGATTTTATACTTTCATTTACTTTTGTCAAATTTAATTCACTATCAGGTGTTATTTTAATAAGCGTATTTGCAGTTTGAGGCGATAAATGAATGAGTCCTTTATACTTAATCTGTTTTATGTTTTGTGCTAACATTAAAGCTGGTAATAAAAATATAATTTTTTTCATGAGTCCCCTTAGCTTTGTTTGGATAAAATTATATCGTAATTGTGATATAATTTTTTAAAAAAGAGGTTAAATGGTTTGTAGTATTGTAGGACTTGGACTTATGGGCGGTAGTTTTGGTCTTGCTATGAGAGATTATTTTGAAAAAATTATAGGTATTGACCATAATAAAAATCATTGCAATGAAGCATTAAAACTTGGATTGGTTGATGAAATAGGAAATTTTGAATCAATTGAAGAAAGTGATATTGTTATTTTAGCTATTCCAGTTAAAGGTATAATTAAAGCGTTAAATGAAATTTCAAAACTTAATTTTAAAGATGATTTAACTATTATTGATTTTGGTTCCACCAAAGAAAGTATTATAAAATCTTGTCCTAAACATATAAGAAAAAATTTAGTGGCTTCTCATCCCATGGCGGGAACTGAATATTCAGGTCCTAATGCCGCAATAGCAGATTTATATAATAATAAAATAATGGTTGTTTGTAATATTGAAGAGAGTGGTAAAGTACAGAGAAATAGAGCAGTAGATATATTTAATAAATTAAAAATGCATATCAAATATATGGATGCAAATGAACATGACAGACATGCCGCGTTTATCTCACATATGCCTCATATTGTCTCTTTCTCAATAGCAAACGCAGTACTAAAACAAGAAGACAAAGAACATATTGTTACATTGGCTGCCGGAGGTTTTAGAGATATGAGTAGGCTAGCCAAAAGTAACCCCCATATGTGGAGAGATATATTCAGTGAAAATAAAAAAAATTTACTTGATTCCATTGAAGCTTTTAAAAGTGAACTTAAAAAAGCCAAAAAAATGATAGAAAATGAAGAATGGGATAAACTTGAAGAGTGGATGAAAACAGGGAATAATCTTCATAAAATTATGTAGAATAAAAATATCTTATAGATGCAAAACCAACTGCTTTTGAATTTTTTACTTTTTCTATTTCTTTATCGTTTATTATTCCTCCAAGAGCAATAACATTTGGATGAATTTCGCATACTTTATTTAAAACTTCTATTCCAAGACCAACTCTTCCTTTTGAATTAAATATAGGGGAAAAAGTAATATAATCAGAAAGCAAGGACTTTTTAACTTCTTCGATAGAGTGTGTGGATGTTATAAAAATATGATTTGGATACTCTTTTTTTAATTCGCTTAGTTTTTCTATAAATTTACTTGGGAAATGTATTCCATCAAAATATTTTATAATTTTTTTATCAGGAATGCTCTCAAAATTTATAAAAGTTTTAGAGTATTTTTTTGTATGTTCAATAAATTTAGTTATTTCATCTGTGGAAGGATTATGTTTATTTCTATAACATACAAATGTGGGAGAAAATTGACGAATTGCATTGAATGTTTGAAAAAGAGAGAAGGAGGGGTCAGTTATAAAGTATTTTATTATAGTGATTCCTCGTGACCAGATACTGCACCATAAATATATACATATGTTAATACCATGAAAATAAACGCTTGAAGAACAGCTGAGAAACTCATAAGAGCAAATCCTGCAAGAGGAAATATCCAAGGAGCAAGCATTAATAGAACTAATACAAATAAATCATCACCTTTGATGTTACCAAATAACCTGAATGCAAGTGAAATAATTCTTGAAAAGTGAGATAATATTTCTACTGGGAATATTAAAGGCGATAGCCATTTAACAGGCCCTGCAAAGTGAGCTATATAATGTCCTAATCCTTGTTTTCTTATACCTTCAAAATGATAATAAATAAACACGATAAGAGCTAATGTAAGAGTGAAATTTACGTTTCCGCTTGGCGGTTCAAAACCTGGGATAATTTCCATTAAGTTTGAAAAGAAAATAAAAATTGCAAGACTACCTGCAAGAACTAAATATTTTCTTGCCACTTCTTCATTTGCAACATCTTTTCCTACATATAAAATCCCGCTAACTGCTGCTTCCATTACATTTTGGCATCCGTTTGGGACAATTTGAAGTTTTCTTGTGGCAAGTTTAGCTACTAAAACAGAAAGAAATGCTGCTAGCAATGTATGAACAATTAATTGAACATATGGATTATGCCCTAAAAATCCAAAAAATAACCAAATTCTACCTTCCATTATATTCCTTTTTTTATGAAATTTTACCATAATAATTAAAAATATATTAATGTGAATTGTGAAAAAAATAAAATTTTGAAAAATTTACACAGTAAAGATGAGAAAAAGGTAAATGAGTTGATGAATATAAATGGAGAAAAAGAGGAGGGAAAAATAAAAATATGATAATGTAAAAAAGAATTTATAAGTTCATTTTAAACTGTCCTATCCGATAAAGTGCAAAATCATATTTTAAAGGGTCATTTTTATCAAATTTTTTTAAATTTTCTGTTAGCTCAATTGCTGCTTGTAAATCATATGTTTTTCTTTTTAAAAGACCTAAATTTAAAGATACTTTATGAGTGTGAGTATCTAATGGAATTATTAAATCTTTTTTATTTACCCCTTCCCATAAACCTAAATCTGGTAAAGAATTTCTGACCATCCATCTTAAAAACATATTCCATCTTTTATAAGGGCTTATACCTTTTGTTTTATAAGGAGGAATTTTTCCTATTAAAAACTGATACCCTTTTGACGTGTAAGGATTTATTTTATAAATAGTTTGTATTATTTCTCTTAATCCGTCGATTACATTACTTTCTTTTTTATAACCTTTTAAAAATAGTTCATTAAGTGAAAATTCTTTTTTCATGATTTTTATTGTTTTTAAAAACTCCTCAACATCTTTTTTGGTTTGAAATCTATAATAAGTATTATTTGAATTTAAATTTTCTAAATCAATAGAATTTAAAAAATTCATTATTGCTGTAACATTTCCATATGCAAAAAGAGCGGCAATTAAGGCAATATATTCGTCATTATATTTTTTTGCAATTATTATTGGATCGGGTTTTTTTTCTGAAATTTCATAAATGTTTTCACTAATCAACTTATCAAGTTTTTCTTTTATACTCATTTAGCCTGCCTTTATAAAGATTTGTGATATAATTATATAAAAAAGGGGAAAATATGATTATAAGAGGTGAAACAAATATTATTAAAGTTTATGATTTGACTCCTTTAATTGCAAAAGATGATTATGATTTGGATAATTTAAAAGAGATTGAAAAATTTCAAGATACGGTGTTGAGTTATATTGACAGTGGGGAAGCGGAAGCTTTAAGTTTTGAAACGGAGCTTATTGGAACGGTTCCTGAAAATACCGAAATTGAAATAGGTGATGAAACATATTTTTTTGAAGATATTCAATATATAAATAAAAATGTTGATAATTTAATTACAAATAGTTTAAATGAAGGAGATGTTGTCTGTTTAATGCAGGCAAGTGGAGATGGATATTTTGAATATGAAGAAAATCCGGACATAAATCAATTTAAAATAGGATATACAGCATGTGATATTAATACGCCAGATGAACCTGTGTATGATTTCTTTTGTGATTTATTACTTCCTGATTTAGTTAAGGTAAATGATAAAAAATTAGAAGTTATAGCTAAAAATTTTTATCCAAAAGACACTATTATTGCAGAAGTTTATGTTGTAAAAAGTGAAAAAAATAAAAAATATTTACAAAAAATTTGTGAAATTGATGTATTGCATTTTGGATGGGATTTATTTGAAGATATTATTCAAGTTGATTATGATGACCCTATTGCTTGATGCTAAATAAAGCATCAAGCATATTGTTTATTGTAGTTATAACTCTTGCATTTGCCTGATATCCTCTTTGATATTTTTCAAGATTTATAAGTTCTTCGTCAATATTAACTCCACTTAATGAATAGTATTCATTTGAAATACTTTTGTATAATGTTTGTGTTGAATCTTTTTTGCTGCTTACATTATTAATCGTATCAGCAAGATTTGTTGTTGTTTGTCTATAATATTCAAATAGTGTGGCAGAACTTCCATCATCAAAATTTAGTTTTTTATATTGTAATTGTAAAATGTCATTTGCTACTTCATTATTACCTTGATTTGGAGCTTTATAAGCATGAATTAGGCTTGGATTATCTTGAAGTTTTTTGGCAAGAGTAATAGTAGAAGCATTATTCCCTTCGAAAAATTGATTAATTCCAAATACTCCTCCAAAATTTGATACATCGTTATCAAGCCCTATATAAGTATTTTGATCTGTTTTTTTAGTAAAAATGACTTTTCCGTTTAAAATAGAGGCTTGATAATAGTCATCAACATCATTGTTTGGATTATTGTCTTTATTATCATCTATATTTTTTGTATTTATTTGATTTATCGCTCCTTGTATTGTATTGTATCTCGGATCCGTTGAATTTAAATCAATAGTAATATGTCTTTGGGCTATTACATTACCATTTTCATCATATACATTTACATCAAATCCTCCATCTTGAAGTTTTAGAGGTAATTGGTCATTAATTTGATTTATTGGAAGATATTCATATTCTTTTAAAGCACTAAACATTAAACTTCCATCATCGCTTACTAAAATACTTCCTTTTGGATTAACTTCTCCATCGCCATTTGAGTCTTTTGGCACAAATTTAATTTCTCCGTTTTGAATTACTGCCTGCACATCAAAATTGCTATCATAAGAATCAATTTTATCATTAATTTTTTTAAGTACTGTATTTATTGAATCTGTTTTTTTAATACTAACTTGCAAAGTTGTTAAAGGATTACCGCTATTATCCAATACATCTAATTTTAAAATTCCATTTCTTACATCATGTGCCAAGATTCCCTCTTGATAAAGAAGAGTTAAAGGAGTACTCTCAATATCAGGAGAAATTGTTATAGGCTTGAATGTTTGAACCCCTACTGCTTCTTCTTGGGCAGAATAAGAATAAATTGAATTTATGCTTCTTATAAGCGTTGATGATAAATTATTTAATGAATTAACCAATTCTCCAATAGTCCCATTGATGGGTGTTCCGTCATTATTAAAATCAGTTCCTCTTACTTTTAATAATGCTCCAATTTCAGATTTATCAATACTTGATGTTACATTTGCTACACTGTAATCATCTTTTACAACACCAATATTTATATTTCCATTTACATCAATTTCTTTTAATTCATGATATGTGGAACCATCTATTAGAGGATATCCTCCAAGGGTCATCTGATAATTTTGTGAATAATCAACTGTTACAGCACCTTGGGAGTCTTGGGATGTTATACCGCTTTTAAATACCTGAACATCAATTATTTCTCTAAGTCTTTTTTCAAGAGCGTCTCTTTTGTCTCTTAGTTCATTTGCATGAGATTTTCCATTTGCTTCATGTGTTGTGATTTCTTTGTTTAATTGGGCAATATTTTGAATAATGGAATTTGCTTCTTTAACTCTTGAATCAATCTCTTCATTTATGCTCTCTCTAATATCTTTTAATTTATTTATTAAAGAATGAAAAGTATCTGTTAATTTTTCTGTGGTATTTGCTAAGGCTACTTTTACACTTCCATCATTAGGATTGCTTGCAAAATTTTGCCAAGCGTTAAAAAAATCTTGCATATCTTTATATAATCCTTGGTCATTTACATCTGGAAAGTATGTTCCTATTTCTTGTAGATATTCTTCTTGTGTTTTTAATGAATTAAGTGCTGCCGAAGTTTTTGCAAATCTATTAAAGAGAAATGTGTCAGTAATTCTATTGATTGAGCTTATCTCGACACCTGTTCCTATATCTCCCGGAATGGAATTTATAGGTTTCAAAGTAGAAAATATAGCTCTTTCTCTTACATAATCGGGATTTGATGCGTTAGATATATTGTTTGATGTTACATCAAGAGCGGTTTGATGAGCTTTTAATCCTGTAAGAGCAATATTAAGACCTGATGAAATAGCCATTTTTAAGCCTTTACTTTAATAAATGGATTTTGGATGTCATCTTTATCATAAGTTATTTTCTTTTTATTTTTTATTTTTTCAAGTAAAACATTATAAAAATTTGTAACACTAAAAGAGAGCTTTGAGAATAGTTTATGTTTTTCATAGAAACTATTTAATAATGTTTTAAATTCTTCAAATGCAACTTCTTCTTCTTTTGTGAAAATTTTATCAATTGGAAGATTTCTGTTTTTTAAAATATTATCGATTTCGTTTTTAAGTTTTTGAAATTCTTTTGCTAAATCTTCTTTTAGTTTAATATTATTAAAAATTTTATTGTGATTTGCTTTTTTTATATTTTTTATATCTTCATCAGTAATTTGTATTAAAGATTTTAAAACTTTATTTATTTGATTAAGTTTTTGTATGAGCATTGTTCCACCTTTATAACAGATGGAAGAGAAGGTTATTTAAGTAGATATTTAATCATCGATTCAGCGGTTTTATTGATATCTACTTTATAAGTACCATTTTTGATTTGTTGTTTTATCTCTTCCACCCTTGATAATTGTCTATTTTCTTCGGTTTTTTTAGATTTTTGGGTAGAAAGGTTTTTTACATTCAAAAAATTGTTATTATTAATTCTCATTTAAAACCTTTTATTTTTTTATAATTCTACCCAATAAAATCGGCATTTGAGAAAAAAACTAAACCTTATTTTTTAAATAATTATATAAAAGTTCTGAATAACCAAAATTTCCACTCAATTCTTTTGATAATTCTTCTTGATACATAGATTTATAAATCTCTTCTCCCGGACTTTTTGGGAAAAGTGTATTTTTTGAATCAAGTGCTTCTTTTAAATAAAAGTTTAAAATTTCACTCTCAAATTCATCACATACTTTTTTTAATTTTTGCAGTTTTAATTCGTGTGATGATTGAGAATGAGTATTTATAAATGATGTTTTCATTTTTTTCTCCTTAATTAACGACTATTTTTGCATTAATGCTATTTGCTGCTCTTAGATTTTCAATTATTGCAATTACATCCTGAGGTGTTGCATTTGATTTTTTTAAATCTTGTGTTAATTCCAAAATAGATGTTGGCTTTTTAATTTTTATAGTAAAATTACCATAAACTATAACACCCGGATTTACTATTATATTTCCACCAGCTACTACTGTTCCTGTTCTTTCATCTATAACAATAACATTTTCATGAGGCACATAAACATTTAAATTTTGAATTTCTGCCAAAAATTCAGGCATTGTTAAATTATTTGGTTTTTTTAAAATGACCGTTCTTGGATCAGTTGCAATTGCTACTTTTTTATTAAAGTAACGATTTATTGTATTTTGAACATTTATTGCTAAATCAAAATCGCTTTTTTTTAATGATAAAGTAGCTGTTTTTTGGTGATATAAATCCCATACCACTGCTCTTTCTACCGTAGCACCGTTTAGGACTTTAACAGTTGTTGTAAAGTGTTTTTGTTTTTTACCTCCTCTTAAATTAAATCCTCCCATTGTAATAGGGCCTTGGGCTAGGGCATAAATTTTGCCATTTACACCTTTTAAAGGAGTTAATAATAAAACTCCTCCTTGAAGTGATTTTGCATCGCCTATTGATGAGACAGTTACATCTATTTTGTCACCCTCCCTTGCAAATGGTGGAAGAGTTGCTGTTACCATTACAGCTGCTACATTTTTTGATTTTATATCTTTTGGGTCAAGTTTTACATTCACATTTTTTAATAAATTTGAAAGTGTCTGATTTGTGAATTTTGATGATGAATCACCAGTTCCGTTAAGTCCTACAACAAGTCCGTATCCTATAAGTTGGTTGCTTCTTACTCCTATAATATTTGAAATGTCTTTTATTTTTTGAGCAAAAAGATTAGTTGAAATTAATATATAAAGCATACTAAAAAAAAGTAAAGTTAAAAATTTTTCAAATCTGTCCAAAAATGGATTCATTAGAAATCCTTTTTGGATAATTAAGCAATATCTGTTCCAAAAAAAAGATTAAAATAAAAAAAGAGGAAATTAAGGAATATATCTTACTATAAGTTTGCCGTCTTTTTCATAAAAATCATAAACATTTTTTTCTGTTTTAAGCTCTTCAATAAAATCTTTATCAAATTTGTCATATTCAACTATTTTGAATTTTTTAATTTCTTTCATTTTTACAAGGCCTATTATCCAAATAATTCCCATAATAACAGCAAGTATTAAAAATTCTTTTAACATTCCTTTATTTAAGAAATATCCTGCAACCGCACCACCTAAGAAAATACCTAAATATTGAATTGTATTTGAAGTAGAAAGTGCTGTTGCTTTTTGATGAGCATATGCGACTTTACTTACAAAACTTTGAAGCACAGGTTCAAGAAGGTTAAATCCAAAAAAGAAGATTAATACAGCACTAAATATTGTAACTTTTGTTCCTATTAAAAATAATACAAGAGATAAAGTAATCGCACTTGAACTTATAATAAATATAAGTTTTCCTTTCCCTTTTTTTTCAGCTAAGATAGCTCCAAGAGGAAGGGCAAAAAAACCTACAACAAGAGCTGGAATATATACTTTCCAAAGTTCCGTTTTATCCCATCCAAGTTTAGTTGTGAAAATTATAGGGATAAGTAGAAAAAATACTGTCATAAGACCTTTTTGCATAAATCCTGAATAGAAAAGTTTTAAAAGTTCTTTATGAGTTAATATCTCTTTTAGAGAGTTTGAACCTTGCATATGGTGTACGATTCTTGGGGCAGGAGGTATTTTTTTGATTACAAGCCAGATAGAAATAATTGCTAGAAGTGCTGTAATTAAAAATAATTTATCTACTCCCCAAGTTGTCCCTATTGTAGGACCTAAAATCATTGATAAAGCAAAAGAAAGAGCGATGAATTGTCCCATTCTCGCGAATATTTTTGCTCTATTGTTTTCATCTGTCAAATCTGCCATATAAGCCATAATAACTCCACCAATTGCACCAGCTCCTTGTAAAAGTCTTCCAAAAACTAATACATAAATATTATCTGCAAAGGCACATACCAAACTTCCAAGTGCCAATAGAGAAAGACCTGTAATTAAAATCATTTTTTTATCATATTTATCTGCAAGTTTTCCAAAAGGGATTTGTAAAAAAATTTGAGAAAGAGCATAAGCACCAAGTGCAATACCTACACTAAATTCATTTGCTCCTTTTAAATGCATAGCATAAAGGGCAAGTACAGGCATTACAATAAAAAGTCCTAAAAAACGAATAGCCATTAATAATGATAAATAGAGCATTTTTATCCTTTTTGTAAATTTTGCGAATTATATCCAAAGGTTTATAATTTAACTTTAAATTTTTCTCTGTTTTTATAAAAAACTGCTTCATTGAGCCCTAAATTTTTAAATTTTTGTATAGTTTCATTTAGTTTAAATCCTACTTGTTGAGGTGAGTGTGCATCACTTGAAAAAGTAATGTCAATGTTTTCATTTAAAATAATTTCAATAAGTTCATCTGATGGGTAGAGCTCTTTTACCGGTTTTCTAAGCCCTGCCGTGTTTATTTCAACTGTCATGTTTGCATTTTTAATTGCTTTTATGGCATTTTTTGCCAAATCTTTTATATTGGTTTTTGGTTTGTGTCCGAATACTTTTACAAGGTCAATATGTCCTACAATATCAAAAAGTTTTGAATTTGCCATCTCTTCAATTTTACTGAAATACTCTTTATAAACATCATCAACATCTCTTCTGTCCCACTCTTTTATAAATTCAGGATTGTCAAATCCCCAGTTGTCAAGAAAATGAACGCTTCCTATTAAATAATCAACTTTTCTATTCAATACTCTTTTATCTACAAAAGGAGTAAAATCAACTTCATATCCAAGTAAAATTTCTATTTTGTCTTTATATTTTTCTTTTAAGTTTTTTATCTCTTTTTCATAATTTTCCATATCTTCAAAACCCATTCTGTACTCATAATCAAATTCCATTGGTGCATGGTCGGCAAATCCATATATTTTTATATTTTTTTTAATTGCCTCTTTTATAAATTCCTCAGGAGAACCTTTTGCATGATTGCATAAAGGAGTGTGATTGTGCAAATCAATCATATTTTGCCTTTTTAATTGAAATTATATATAATTAATCAAAAAAAGAGGTGGCCTATGAATCAAGAGGAATTAGATGCATTAATAGGCGAGGATTTTGAAGAATTGGATGAAGTGGAAGATATTGGTGGGAAAAGTGAAGATATTGATGAGGATATAGTAATTGATGATGAATCAGAGATTGTTGATGATGAAATTGATGATAATTTTGCTGATGTTTTAGATAATGAGGATATACAAGATGATGAAAATGATGGTGAAGAGATTGTACCTCCTCCTGCCGATAATAAAAACAAAGTAGTCGCTCAGCTTGACGAAGTTACAAAAGAGAGTGAAGAAAAAGCCACTCAAATACTTGATATTATGGATGAAGTTTCATCAAATACAGAAAAAAATCTTGAATCTTTAAAAGAAGTTTTAGAGTTTTTGCAACGACATAAAAGTTTATGTGAAAAACTTCATCAAAAGTTTCCTCATATCAAAACTTTTGAAAAAGAGTTAAATGAAATAAATGAAATAAATGAAAAAATTAATCAAGCTATTGAAACAAATGAGGCCACTTCTGAAAAACTATTTATGGCTATGGATATAATGCAGTATCAGGATATTCATCGTCAGAAAATAGAAAGAGTTATAAATATTATGAGAGCTTTGATTAAATATATGAATAAGCTATTTGAGGGAAGTATAGAAGATGAAAAAAGAGTTCAAAGTGCAAAACATATTCATGGTGACGAGAATGAAGTGCTCAGTGATGAAGATATAGAAGCATTGCTTGACCAATTTGGAGTATAAATGAAAAAAGTAGAATTATTGAGTCCAGCAGGGGATTTTGAAAAATTAAAAATTGCTATTAATTATGGAGCAGATGCGGTATATGCGGGAGTTAGTCATTTTTCTTTAAGATGTCACAGTGGGAAAGAGTTTGATTATGAAACCTTTAAAGAGGCAGTGGATTATGCACATAAAAGAGGTGTAAAAGTTTATGCGACTGTTAATTCTTTTCCTTTTGAGTCTCAGCTTGGTTTAGTTGAAAACCATATTAAAAAACTTAAAGAAATCGGTGTTGATGCCATGATTATTTCAACTTTGGGTGTAATTATGAAAGCAAGAGAAATCGCACCTGAGATTGATATTCATCTCTCAACCCAAGCAAATGCCTTAAATTCATGGGATTATAAAGCATATAGGGATTTAGGAGTTAAAAGAATAATTGCCGCAAGAGAAACAACTTTAAAAGATTTAATAAAAATAAAAGAAAAAGTCCCGGATATTGAAATTGAGATTTTTGTTCATGGTGCTATGTGTTTTGCATATAGCGGAAGATGTCTTTTAAGTGCGGTGCAGTTTGGAAGAAATCCAAATAAAGGAAGCTGTGCGAATGATTGCAGATATCCATATGTACTTTATGCCCAAAATCCAGAGACTGGAACTATGTTTAAATTAGAAGAGTACAGTGATGGTACATATATAATGAATGCAAAAGATTTATGTCTTATAAATCATATCCCCGAAATTTTAAAAGCAGGGGTTGTAGATAGTTTAAAGATTGAAGGAAGAACAAAAGCTCCATATTATGTAGGTGTTGTAACAAAAGCTTATAGAAATGCAATAGATGAATGGTATGAAAATGGAAAATGTGAATGTGAGAAGTATTATAAAGAAATTCTTACTACTAAAAATAGAGGTTTAACAGATGCTTATATAGTAAAAAGACCGTATGAAAGAGACGACACACAAAACCTAAAAACATCTTTAACATACGGTGAATGGCAAGTTGCTGGAATTGTGAATGAAGACGAAGAGACTTTTATGTGTAAATATAAAATTTTTCCGGGAGATATACTTGAAATTTTAGCTCCAAGCGATGATTTAAATGAATGTGAAGGAGAAACAGGAAAAATTTATAAAAAAGATGGAAAATGGTATTTAAGACTTGATAAAATTTTAACTAAAAACAATAAAGAGTTAAATGCAGTCCATAGCGGTAATTTAAATCCGATAAAACTGCCTTGTAAATTGCCTTATTTAACCTTTATTAGAAAAAAAGTAGAATTTAGTCCAAATGGAAAATAAGGAGAAATTATGAGATTTGTTAGTATATTAATGGGAAGTAAAAGTGATTATGAAATAATGATAGAAGCTGTAAAAGTTTTGGAAAAGTTTCAAATTCCTTATGAATTGATTATTACATCAGCACATAGAACACCTGAGAGAACACATAATTATGTTAAAGAAGCAGAAGCAAAAGGAGCAAAAGTATTTATTTGTGGAGCCGGAATGGCAGCTCATTTAGCAGGAGTTGTAGCATCTCTTACAACAAGACCTGTAATTGGTGTACCTATGTTAAGTGGAATGATGGATGGGCTTGATGCCTTGCTTAGTACTGTTCAAATGCCCGGAGGTATGCCTGTTGCAACAGTGGCTGTTGGAAAAGCAGGAGCAAAAAACGCAGCTTATCTTGCTCTACAAATTTTGGCAGATAGTGATGATGAGCTAAAAGCTAAACTTGAAGAAGATAGAGTTGCTCAGGCTAAAAAAGTAGAAATGGATTCAAAAGAAGTAGAAGTAAGAATAGATTAATGCAAACATGGTTAAATATTGAAGAATTTTTAAAATTAAGCGGTAAAGAAAAAAATGAAATAATAAAATTATGTAAAGAGAAAAAATTAAAATGTAAAAAAAATAAAGAAGGAATTTTTATAGAAGTGGAATCTATGGCAAGATCGTTAGTTCCACTTCAAGAACTTCAAATAATAGAAAAAGAGCACTCCATCGCTAAAAGAACAATTGGGATGCTTTTGGCATTACATGAGAAAGTTTTAACAAGTAAAGATGAAACAATAGAAACTTTAAAAGAAGAAAACAGATTTTTAAAAGAGTCGATTTACTCAATTCAGGAAGTTTATGAAGAGTCAAAAAAAACAATAGAAAGACTTCAAAAACAGCTTGAAATTTGTCAAGAAGAGCTTGAATTTTGTAAGAAAAAATATAAACTTATGTGGGGCAGGGTGCTTAAAAAAGAAAATAAAGAAGATGAGTGAATGGGTAGATGGGTGGATGGGTGAATTGTTACCCATCTACTCTTATGCTCATTTACCCATATACTATAAATAAAAAGGAGGAGAAATGGCTCAAAAAAGAGTGATTTTATTTACGGCTCCGGGATGTGTGTGGTGCACAAGGGCAGAGCAGTTTTTTAAGAAAAACAAAATTAAATATAGAAAAATAGATATAAGTAAGGATGCAAAAGCGGCAAAAGATTGTGAAAGACACGGATGCAGGGGGGTGCCTGTAATTCTTGTAGGAAATAGATGGATTTGTGGATTTAATGAACCTGTTATTAAAAGGGAGCTTGGTATCAAATGAAAATAAGCAAGGAGTGCTATTTATGTATTTTTCAACAGATTTTTAATCTTACAAATAGACTTGATTTAGATGAAGAGACTTCTTCTGTTGTTATTAGAAGAGGGGCAAAGAGATTATCTAAATATGACCTCTCTTTTGAACCTCCCATAATTGCAAGCGATGTTTATGGAAGTGTGTCTGAAATAGTACAAAAAGAAGATTTATTTGAAAAAGAGAAAAAAGAAGCTATTAAAGAGGCTTTGAAATTTAAACCAATTTTAAAAGATAGATTAAATAAATCAAAAGATAAGCTTTTTGATGCATGTAAAATTGCAGTTGCAGGAAATGTCATAGATTTAGGGGTTAATCAAGAGTATGACTTAACAAAAGAGATAAAAAAAATATTTGAGATGAGTTTTTATAAAAATAATTATAATGAATTTAAAGAAAAAGCATTAAATGCTAAAACAATTTGTTATTTGGCTGATAATGCAGGTGAGAATGTATTTGATGAAATTTTGATTGAAATTATTAAAGAATTTAATCCGGATGTGAAAATATATTATGTGGTTAGAGGTAAGCCTATTATAAATGATGTAACTGTTTATGACTTAAAAGGTCTTGAAATTTTAGAACTTGCCGAAATTGTTGACAGTGGTGTCGATACTCCCGGATTTTGCTTGGAAAAAGCAAATAAAGATTCAAAAGATATTTTTTATAATGCTGATATGGTAATAAGCAAAGGAATGGGAAATTTTGAATGTTTATTTGATGAAGTAAAAAGAGAAGTTTTTTATCTGTTTAAAGTAAAATGCGATGTGGTTGCAAGAGAGAGCAAAAGTAAAAAAAGCGAATATATGCTTTTTAAAGGAGAATAAATGTATTTTAGTGATTTACTTTTAAAACTTCAAGAATTTTGGAAAAACAAGGGTTGTAATATTGTAATGCCTTATGATTTTCCAAGCGGGGCTGGAACATTTCATCCGGCAACTTTACTTAGAAGCCTTGAAGATAGAGAGTGGAATGTGGCGTATGTGGCTCCAAGCAGAAGACCAACTGATGGGAGATACGGAGAGAATCCAAATAGGCTTGGGAGTTATTATCAGTTTCAGGTTATTATGAAACCAAGTCCGGATAATATTCAGGATATGTATCTTGAAAGCCTTGAATATCTTGGACTAAACTTAAAAGAACATGATGTAAGATTTGTAGAAGATAACTGGGAATCTCCAACTCTTGGTGCTTGGGGACTTGGATGGGAAGTGTGGCTTGATGGTATGGAAGTTACTCAATTTACCTATTTTCAACAAGTTGGAGGTCTTAAAACTTTTCCGGTGCCAGTTGAGATAACCTACGGGACTGAGAGACTTGCTATGTATCTTCAAGGCGTGGATAATGTTTATGATATCAAATGGAATGAAAATACGACTTATGGGGATATGCATAAGCGTTCAGAGTATGAATTTTCTAAATATAATTTTGAAATAGCAAGTGTTGATATGCTTTTTAGATGGTTTGAAGATGCAAGGGAAGAAGCTAAAAAATGTATAGAAGCAAAACTTCCGCTTCCGGCATATGATTATACGATTTTTGCAAGTCATATTTTTAATGTACTTGATGCAAGAAAGGCAATATCCCAAACTGAGAGACAAAATTATATTTTAAAAATCAGAGAACTTGCAAAAGCAGTTGCTGAGACATATACGGAAACAACAAAGGCTAGTTAATGAAATTAAGAACAATTTATGATTATTTAGATGAAATATCTCCTTTTAATCTTCAAGAAGAGTGGGATAATAGCGGTGTTAATGTAGGTGATTTTGAGAGTGATATAAAAAAAATATATATTTCTCTTGATTTGGATGAAAAAGTAATTAATGATGCAGAAGAGAATTCATTAATTATTACACATCATCCTTTAATTTTTAAAGGAATAAAAAGAGTAATTCCTGATAGGTTTTCAACGAAACTTTTATTTTCAATGATGAAGAAAAATATTTCAAATATTGCAATGCATACAAATTTTGACAAAACACATCTTAATGAGTATTTTGCCAAAAAAGTATTAGAATTAGATGGTGAAGTTGAAGATTTTATTTTTTATGCAGATGTTGATATGGAGTTTGAAGAATTTGTAAATTATATAAAAAGAAAAATGAATTTAGATTATTTAAGAGTTGTCAAAGCAGAAGATAAAGTCAAAAAAGTAGCAATTACCACAGGGGCTGGAATGAGTCTGCTTGATTTTGTAAAAGCTGACTGTTTTTTGACAGGAGATATAAAATATCATGAGGCTATGGATGCTAAAATAAGAGGTGTTTCTCTTATTGATATTACTCACTATCATAGTGAAAAGTATTTTGTTGATGCTTTATATGATGCTTTGAATAATAAAATTGATATAGAGGTAGTAAAAACAAATTCTGATGACCCTTTTAATTTGATATAATTTCATTAAAAAAGGCAGCTAAATGAATAAATTTTTAGAAGAATTAATTGAACTAAATAGATTAGAGAGAAAATTAAAAGAATTAGAGCCTGTTGAAGCTGGAATTAAAGCTCCTCTTAGCAAACTTGAAAATCAAAAAAAATCTCTGGAAGATAGACTTGAAAAACTTGAAGAAGAGATTAAAAATATAAAACTTAAAAGAAGTAAAAATGAACTTTTAATAGCTGAACTTAAAGAGAAATTAAAAGACCTTGAAGAGAAACAGAATAAAGTTAAAAGTGAAAAAGAGTTTAAAGCGCTTCAAATAGAAGAAGAGTTAGCACGAGAACAAATAGAAGCTGCAAATGAAGAGATTGAAAGATTTGAAAAGATTTTAGAGCAAAAAGAAGAAGAGAAAACAGAGCTACAAAAAGAGATTGAAAAATTAGATGCGGAAATCACACTTACAAAAGTAGATGTAGATAAAAAACTTGAAACAGTTGAAAAACAAAAAAAAGAGATTTATAAAAAAAGAGATGAATTAATTCAAAAAATGAATCCAAATATTTACAGATTTTATGAAAAAATCAAAAAATGGGCCGGAATTACTGCGGTAACCCCTATTAAAAAACAAGCATGTAGCGGATGTAATATGAGAATAAATGACAAAATTTTCTCAGAAGTTCTTAAAGGTGAAGAGATTGTAACATGTCCTCATTGTGGAAGAGTTTTGTTTGTGGAAGAAGAAGATAAAGAAAAAGAGTAGATTTTAGTGTTTACTTTGATTTACTGCTTTTTTGCTTTTTTTTTATATCTTATTTCTCTTCCTTTTTTGCTCTTTTTGATTTTTAAAGACAAATACAAAAAATCAATTCCTGCAAGATTTTTTCTTTATAATAATCCTCCATTTAAAGAGAAAACTTACTGGTTTCATGCTTGTTCTCTTGGTGAAACAAGAGCATTAAAACCAATAATAGAAAAATTTGAAAAAGTTAATTTGAGTGTAATTACAAATACCGGATATGAAGAGGCTAAAAAATATAAAAATACTGATGTAAGATTTTTGCCATATGAGATATTCTTGCCTTTTTGGATTAAACCTTGTGAAAGTTTGGTTGTGATGGAGGCTGAGCTTTGGTATTGTCTGTTTTTAATCGCTAAAAAAAAATGTAAAAAAACTATTTTGTTAAATGCCAGAATAAGTGAAAAGAGTTATCCTAAATATCTTAAATTTAAATGGTTTTATAAAAAAATTTTTAAGAATATTGACATTGTTTTAGCTCAAAGCGAAGAGGATAAAAAAAGACTTTTAAGTCTTGGGGCAAAAAATGTTGAGGTTGTAGGAAATATTAAAACATATTTCAATCCTAAAATTACGACAAAATATATCAAACAAAAGCCTTTAATTGTAGTAGCATCAACACATAAAAATGAAGAGGAGATGATTTTAAAAAATCTTAATTTAAAAAATTATCAAGTGGTGGTTGTTCCAAGGCATCCTGAGAGGTTTGACGAAGTTTATGAAATTATGAAAAAGTTTGGGGAAGTTAAAAGAATTTCAGATATGAAAAAAGAAAAAGAGATTATCTTAGAGGAAAATTTGATCTTGTGTAATAAAATGGGAGAGCTTATAAATTTATATAATGTGGCTGATATAGTGATACTTGGAGGCAGTTTTGTAGATAATATCGGTGGTCATAATCCAATTGAGGCGGCTTTTTTTAATAAACCCATTATTAGCGGTAAATATATTTTTAATCAAAAAGCTCTTTATAGAGAAGTTGAGAATATTGAAATATGTAATTTGGAAGATATAATGAAATGTATAAAAAATGCAAAACCTACAAAAATTAAGAATAAAATAGATATTGATTATATTGTAGAAAAGGTAAAAAATGGCTAAATTTTATGAAATAAAAAATGAAAAAATAATCTTAAACATAAAAGCACAGCCAAATTCAAGTAAAAATAGAATTGCCGGAATTTATGGAGACGCAATAAAAATCAATATAAAAGCCCCAGCAGTTGAAGGTGCGGCAAATAAAGAATTGATAAAGTTTTTATCTAAAACTTTTAAAGTTCCAAAAAGTGATATTGAGCTAAAAGGTGAAAGCAGTAAGCAAAAAAGAGTTATTTTACCTATGAATGAAAAAATAAAAGAGTTTATTGAGAGTTTAGAAAAATAGTTTTGGAATAACTTTTGCTTGAAGCCTTATAAAAAGGCTTATAATGATTCAGCCTCTTGATATTAACTCTTTATTTGATATTTTGGAT
>JALWNI010000059.1 GCA_027083695.1 Nautiliaceae bacterium
CTATTTCCTCCTCCCAACTCCCTACTTCCTACTTCCTACTCTCTACTTCCTATTTCCTATTTCCTATTTCCTATTTCCTTCTCCCCCTGCTCATCCAACACATATTTAGCAAAGGCAAAACTTGCCGTAAACGCAGGAGATACCGCATTTAAAATATGAATTTGATTTTCTTTTTTCTCAACTAAAAAATCCATAACAAGATTCAAATCCCTCTTATCCACAAGCTGGGCTCTTATTCCCGGTGGATACGGCTTGAAACTGCCTCTTAATTTATAAACAAGTTTTTTTGCTTCATTTATAAGGTTTTTAGGCAAATAATACCGCATCTCATAAAATGCCAAATCCCTAAACCATTTATGTTTAAAAAACATTTTTGCTTCAATGCTTAAAATTTCAATCATCTCTTTAAAATTAAATCTTTCAAATCCTGTATAATTCTCTCTCCAAAATGCCGGAATCGCAGTCGGTCCGATTTTTATAGTATTATCAGCCATAAGTGTAAAATGAACTCCCAAAAACGGGTTTTTGATATTTGGTACCGGATATATCTGTGTTTTAATCTTGTCATTGCCTAAATACTTTAAATACAGTCCCTTAAAAGGAATCACTTCATATTCAAGCCCCTCACCAAAGTGATGTGCTATTTTATCCGCATAAAGCCCGGCGGCATTTATTAAAAAGTCATAACTTTTACTATATTTTTCAAACGGCATATTAAAAATAAACTTAACTCCCTTTTCTTCCAAATCTTCTCTTAAACGAAAACACACTTCTCTTGGATTTACAGAAGCGGTATTTGGAGAATAAAGGGCGTATTTATATGTCTTTGCATTCGGGTCAATCTTTTTTGCCTCTTCTTCACTTATCATATAAGCTCCGGCATTATTGGCTTTGCTTCTTCTTTCAAGCTCTTTTAAAATTTCGACTTCCTCTTCATTTTTTGCCACCACAAGTTTTCCGGTTTCATTTATCTTTATATTTTTTTCTTTGCAGAATTTTTTCATAAGAGAGTTACCCTCAGCTGTAAGCCTTGCTTTTAAACTGTCTGTATTGTAATAAAATCCTGCATGAAGTATCCCGCTGTTTTTTCCGCTTGCATGAAACGCTTCGTGCGGCTCTTTGTCAATAATTATTATTTCATCATTTGGATTTTTCCTTTGCCATTCATATGCCAAAGCCATACCTACAATACCGGCACCGACTATTAGTACTTTCATCTCACTCCTTTAAAAAGTTATAAAAAATCAATACCTCTTCTCTTTTACTTTTTCATGTTTCCTGCTTCCCGCTTCCTATTTCCTACTTTCTTTTTACTTCTCCCTATTTCCTACTTCCTACTCTCTTCTTCCTACTCCCTACTCTCTACTCTCTACTCTCTTCTTTCCACTTTCTCATCTACTCATCCACTCATCCACCCATTCACTCATCCACTCATCTACCCATCCACCCATCTACTAATCCTCACATTCCAAGATTCAAAATTTTCCAAAGTTTAAGTATTTCTTCATCGCTTAAAAGAACACTCTTTTTGTTCTCAAACAGCTCTTTTATTTTTTCTTTTTCAAATCCTTCTTCATAAATACATCTCTCATGAGCCGGCAAAAAAGCCCTTGCAAGAGCGATATTTCCATTGACTTTTTGTTCGCACAAAAAACATTCAAACTCTTTATGAAGTCTTCCTTCTTTTTCAAGTAATTTAACATAACTCTCAATCAAAAGTCTTTTAGAATCTCTATTTTTCATCTCTTTTGTAATTGCTAAAAGTAAATTATAATAAAATTCATCAATTTTAGTAACATCACTTAAATGTCTGTTAAGAAGGCTTATAAAAATTTTAAAATCAAGCATTTTTTCCAAATCAAAAAGAAAAGAAAAAGGAAGCTGGGTTACGTTTCTTAGTCTTTTAATTGTAGTTTTTGGAGATTCTTCAACTACAAAGTCGATATGATACCCGACATTTATATACGAATGCCTTGCTCCATAAAACCTGTAAAGAGTCAATACCTCATCTTTTGTCAAAATCTTGACAATTAAGTCTTCGTCTCTTACTTTAACTGTATGTAATACAAATCCTCTCATTAAAAACTTAAAACATAACTTGCTACATATACATCTGAATAAGCTTTTTGATTATTTTCTTCAAATCTGCTTCTTGTATATCCTATTTTTAGAGCACTTGTTTTATCAATACTATAAGAAATATTAATACCAAAACTGTAATGATACTCTTCTCCTAAATTATATACAACAAATCCTCCATCTTCCACTTTATAAGCACTTTTTCCAAGAGATGCTTTTAATGTTGTTGTCCATGGTCCCTTATAATTTGAAAGAGATATATTAGTATTAACATAAGAATCTTTTGGAGTATTTGCAATTGTTTTATTAGAAATTTTAATAAAATTAACTGATGTATTTAAATAAAATGAACCTGCATCAGAATAATAATCTCCAAAATTAAATCCAAAATGAGGAGTGATTTGATTAATATGGAAATTATCATAAGTTGAATAATAATAATCAATTCCTGCATTATATTTTAGATACTTATAATACAAAATTCCAGCAATTAATACTTTATCATAAGAATCACTGCTGCCTTTTTGATGAATAAACATATTTCTAATACCGGCTTTAATTTTATAATTATTTCCAATAAAATAATTTCCCACAAAAGTTAAATCTTTTTCGTAATAATCAGGTGTTGTGTCTTTATAAGTAATTTTTAAATATTCGCCATCCATTTCCAATTTAAAAGGCCATTTAAAATAATTACTATAAATTCCGCCTAAATAACCTTTGTCTTTATTTGTGTTTTTTGTATAGTTTATAAAACTGCCATAAGGCATAACGGTAATTGGTGCACTTATACCAAAACTTATAAGTAAAGCGATTGATAATAGCTTTTTCATTTTATCTCCTTTATTTTAAGTTTATAACCCAAATCTTTTTGATTAATTATATCAAATCCTAATTTTCTTAATTTTGAAATTAAAACTTTAATACTTGAAGGATTATCAATATTTTCACTATTATCTAAAATATACTCTTTTGAAATATATTTATCTTTGTTTTTTACAAGCATTTTAAGTATATCTCTCTCAGCGGGAGAGAGTTTTACGCTTTCTCTGTTTTTATACAGCTCTTTTGTTTTCAGGTTAAAAACCAAATCTTTATAAGCAAAAACAGTACTTTTTTGATTTAAATATTTTTTTGCTATATATTTCAGTCTGTACGGCAGTTTCCATATCTCTTCATAGGTATAACAATAATCGCCAATTTCAAGAGATTTTTTATAAATAAGTTCATCAATATATCCTGTAACAAAAATCACCATTCCGTTATAATATCTATTAACCTCCAAAAAAGATTCCAAAAGATTAAAATTTATTATCAATACATCATAGTTTTTATAAATTATCTCATCAAAAAACTGTTCTTCATCGTAAACATTTTTACACTCAAACCTCTGACATATAAAATCAACGCCAAAAATTAAAATTTTCATTTTTTAAGATAACTTTTTGCAACTACATTATTTGGATCAAGTATCAATACATTTGCAAATACTTCTTTTGCCTTGTCTTTTTTACCCTCAATATAATATATTTCTCCTAAAAGATTTAAAAACAATACCGAAGTAGGATATAAAGTAAGCATTTTTTGTGTAACTTTTAAAGCATTTTTATAATCTTTAATCCCCATTAATGCAGCTGTTTCATAATAGTTTCCATAATAATTATAATAATCTTCTCTTAATAAAGAATTCCCTATTTTTAAAGCTTCTTTATATTTTTGCATAGCAAGATATACTCTCATAAGGCCAAGCTTCGGTTCTACCGAATATGGAAGAACCATTGAAGCTTTTTGGTAATGTTTTATTGCATTAGTATATTTTTTATTTAAATAAAAAAGCCAGCCAAGTCTTAAATTAAGAGTATATCCGTCGGGATATTTTTCATATAAAGGAATTAAAACCTTTATTGCATCTTTATAATCTCCCATCTTTTCATAATTATATGACTTATAATACATCTGAGTGATTTCCTGTTGAGTAAATCCAAACAGCAAAACGGCTAAAAAAATTATCATTTTTTTCATTTATTATCCTTTAAAATCATTTTTTTATTATCAAACTCTATTGTTTTAAAACCTTTTTCATAAAAAGAAAAAGTGACTTTTCCAAATTTTGAATATATTTCCAAAGGTTTTTTATTATATTCAACAGGTCTATTAAATAAATTATAATTAAATGAGAGCAAAAATTCAACCAGATGTTTTTTTAATCCGGCTATTAAAATATGTATAGGCAAAATATCCGTATAAATTACACTTTTATTTGCAAGAGGTATTCTTGGTGAGAGTTTAAAAAGCTCTTTTAAATAACTCTCACCTCCGTCATATTCATAAAAATAAAACATTTTCTCACTCAGATAAAAATAGAGTCTGTTAATGCCGTCTGTTAAATAAAATTCCCCTTTTTCATTCATTTTTACAATAAATTCAATGTCATCTGTTTTTTTATCGTTTTCATAAATTTCATAACTGAATTTATCATCTAAAATAAAATTAAATCTTATTTTGCTGGCTTTATCCACAATAACGGCTTCAATTTCTTCTTCTTTTTTTGGAAGGGCATAATAATAAAGTTTATTATCTTTAATGTAATCAATAAATTTAAAAGGAAGTGTTTTTGCCCCAAGATAAGAAGCCGCCTGTACCTGAACATGAATGTGGGGTTCAGGAGAATATCCGCTGTTTCCGCATTTACCGATAATCTGCCCCATCTCCACATAATCTCCTACTTTAACAGTAATAGAATTTTTCATAAGATGAGATATTTCTACATAAAAAGTCCCGCTTAAACTTTTAATGATTATATAATTCCCCCAGTTATTTATCCTATCAACATTTCCTATAAAATTATCTTCCAAATCATCTCTTAAAGCCACTACATATCCGCTAATAGGAGCAAGAACCGCTTCTCCAAAAGCATAATAATCTTCTAAAAATTTGCCATCATTTTGATAAGTTTTCCCATCTTTTTTTATTACAAAATCATATGCGTATTTATATTCTCCCTTATGTGTCCATTCATCGTCAAATGCCTGATATACACTCCATTTACCAGAAAACGGAAGATTTATTTTTATATCGCTTCCTCCAAATCTAAATATGTTTGAGAGATAATATTCAAGTGATTTTTCCGGTGTTCCTTTTATGGAATAATTAAAATATTTATACCCTACACTTGCCAGTAAAATAAAAAGAATAGTTATCATATTAAAAGGCAAAGTATAAACAGGCAAAGAATATAAATTAAAAAAGACTTCAAAAGAATCAATTAAAATAACTGAGAGTATAACAGCGATAAATGCAATAAAATAACTCTTAATATTGGGTATTAAAAACACCCCGCCAAGCGCCATAGCTATTAAAATAAAGTTAAAATTATAAAAAGAATTTAACGAAACATTAAAAGGCACAAATAATGAATGAGCCAAAACTCCCACTAAAAATCCTGTAACAGCCAAAAAAAACAGAATTCTTGAATAATAAAGCAGTATTAAAGAGATAATCAAACCGACAATATTATAAGGTAAAAATAAAATCGTACCAAGAGACTTAAAAAATGCACTAAACGGCAGACTAATTTCAAAAAGAGGAACTCTGTGTAAAAGATTTGTAATTAAAGTATTATATTTAAGACTTGCTAAATAAAAAAGCATACTCACTATTGCAAAAGGAAATGATAAAATAGGCAAAGAATAAGCTATAAAAAATCTGTTTAGTCCAAAAGAAATTAAAAAAGTCAAAACTGCCAATATTGATGTTAAAATGACACTAAGCAAACTTACATCAAAAAAATATCCAACCCCCATTCCTACAAGCAAAGAGTTATAAAGATAAAATCCGTATTTTAAATAATATTCCCTAACTCCCAAAATTTCTGCAAATAAAATTGTAGAAACAATTGCCACAACACCTAAAATCCCTACACTTGGAAGCAAAAAAGAGAGTATAAAAAGAAGAAAACCCGCTTTTACTTCTCTTAAAAAGAGAATTGAAATATAAGGTTTAAATAAAAGTTTCAATTTTTCCATTTTTTCACTTTAAATAATCAGGTAAAATCTCTTTTTCTCTTACATAATCCAAATCATCTGCTTCTTTTATAAGATGAGTATTTCCATTTTTATCAATTAAAACAATTCTTGGTCTGTATCTGATAAACTGCATTGACTGAGTAACATTATACGCCCCTACCGGCCAGATACTTAATACACTTCCTCTATTTAGAGATGGCAGCATAATATTTTCTGCAATTACATCAATATTCATACAAAGCGGTCCGTTTATTTGAGACGGTTCGTTAAGTCCTTCATATCTCTTATCAAGTGCTATATCAAAGTTATACCAAAATGCCGTATATAAAAGATTTACTCCTGCATCTACAATATAGCTTTTTTTGCCATCAGGAAGTCTTTTGCTTGCAAATACGCTTGTAAGTAAAAATCCCGCTTCATCAATCAAAGCTCTTCCGGTTTCAAGATATAATTTTGGAAGTTTTCCTTTATTGTTTTCAAAAATAGCATTTGTAATAGCTTCTGCGTATTCATCCGCACTTGGGACAATTACTTCCGGTGATTGATAAACGCCTTTTAATCTGTTTTTACTTGCAAATCCCCCACCTACATCAATATATTCAATCTCATATCCAAAATCCTCTTCTATTTTGTTTTTAAGCTCAATTAGTTTTTTTGTCTCAGCCCCGTAAGCCGCTGCACTAAGCATAAATGTCCCTATGTGAGAGTGAAGACCCGTTAAGAAAAGCTTTTTACCTTCATAAATTCTTTTAACCGCGTCGTATGCTTCACCGTTATCAATATTAAATCCAAATCTGCTCCACTGCGGATAAACACCTGTATTCATATTGCATCTAATTGCTACTGGAATCTCTTTTCCTAGCTCCTCAGCTATCTCTTCAAGGTCATTTATCTCATACCAGTGGTCAATATGAATTTTAGCACCTTCCATTACTGCTTTTTTCAAAGCTTCTTTTGGTTTATATGGACCGTTAAAAATAATATCTTTACCTTCAATTCCAAGGCTTCTTGCTTTTTCATATTCAAATTCACTAACAACCTCGGCTTTGCTTCCTAATTTATGATAAATTTTGCATATTGCATCAAGATAATTTGTTTTATAACTCCACCAAAATTCAGTATCAGGATATCTTGAAGTAAAAGCTTCTTTAAATTCGTGATATTTATTTTCAATAATTCTTTCAGAAAATACAAACAAAGGAGATCCGTACTCTTTTACTAAATCCCTAACATTTACTTCATCAATTTCACTTCTTATTTTTTGAGTTTTAAGAGGGCTTCCGTATTTACTAGCCATTGTAAAATCAACTTTTATTATTACCGGTTTTTCATATTTTTTACTCATTTTATCTCCTTACAGTTCTTTTTTGCTTATTAATGTCGTAAAATCTTTAAAATCCGCAACCGTTTCTTCAACATATCTTATATACATCTTTTCAAGCGGATAATCATACTGCTTGTTAATCTTTTCACCTTTTATCAATTTCAACATCATCTCAGGCAGATTAATTCCAAGCATTGTGGCAAAATGTACCCATGCCGGAAATCTCGGATTTATTTCAATTAAATAGATATCTTTTCCATCACTCATTGCCTCAAACTCAAATGCACCTCTCCAACCAATCGTTTCTACAAATTTTTTGCTTGCATCAAAAAGTGCTTTGTTATCAATACTTACAGCACTCCACACTTTTCCAAGCTCTGTGGTTGAGAGTTTTTTAATTCCGACTCCACCTATTAGCTCTTTTCCATCTCCAAGTCCTACATAATTTATCTCAACCCCGCTTATAACTTCCTGTGCTAAAAGAGGAAATCCCCATTCATTAGAAATTTTGTAATAAAATTCAATTGCTTCATCAAGATTATAAGCTTTATAGGCTTTATAATAATTTCCTTTTACCATTATTGGAAATCCAAGCTCTTTTGTTGCTTTAATCAAATCATCAAGAGAAATTATTTCAATTGTTTTTGGATGTTTTACTCCGATTTTTTTACTAAATTCAGGTAATTTACTCTTCTCTCTCATCTCAAAACATTCTAAACTTGGAAGATATGTTTTTATTCCAAGTTCATCAATCTCTTTTTGATATTTAATATAAAGAGGCATCTCAGCATCAAGCGTTGGAATTGCAACTTCAATATCTGATTTTTCTTTTATATATGTAATTCTCTTTTTAAACTCTTCATATCCTAAACTCGGATACGGCATTAAATATACTTTTTCAAACAGTCCCTGATAAATTCCCGGCTCATTTGCATCATAACTAAGACCGATTAATTTATGCTCTTTTAAACTTTTTGCAACACCAATTCCCGGGGCTGGATTATCTGTGTTATTAAGTCCGCTAAGTGCTATTTTCATTGTATAAGTCCATAAACTTTAAGTTTTATAAAAAAATCCTCAACATCCACATACGCTTCTCTCCAGCCCACATCAAATTCATTGGAAATAATCTCAACAATCTCTTCTTTACTTTTTCCTTCTTTAATAAGCTCGATAATTCTCTTTGCCGTCTCATTTACTTCAAATGATATTCCAAGTGAAGGAATAAAACCTACATTATTTTCATCAATAATCATTTCATTTAATAGCATTGTTAACTCCTTTAAAATTTTTAAAATTATAAATATTTCCGGTTAACAAAGAGTTAACAAGGTCTTTTATATCCTCCTTTTACTCCGTTTTTTGAAAATACTATTTGCCATACCTGATTTATTCTTGCTTTAAAAAATGCCGCAGATGAAAGAAGATAAAATTTCCACATTCTAAAAAATCTCTCATCATATTTATCTTTTAATTTATCCCATGAATTTATAAAATTCTCATACCAGCTCATTAAAGTAGGATAATAGTTATATCCGATATTATGAATATCTTCTATTACAAATCTCCCCTCAGCAGCTTCTGAAATCTGTTTTAGAGACGGCAGCATTGAGTTTGGAAAAATATATTTATTTATCCAAGGGTCACAGGATTTTACACTTCTTAAAGAGCCTATTGTATGAAGCAAGAAAAGTCCATCATCTTTTAAACATCTATTTACCACTTTCATAAATTCCTTATAATGTTTATATCCCACATGCTCAAACATTCCAACTGAGACGACTTTATCAAATTTCTCTTTTACATCTCTGTAATCACAAAGTCTAAATTCCAAATCCAAGTCGCCTTTGTGTTCATTGGCATATTTTATCTGTTCTTTTGATACAGATACTCCAACACCTTTTATTTTATATTTCTCAGCCATATATTTCAAAAGTCCTCCCCATCCACATCCGATATCAAGAACTGTATCTCCTTCTTTTAACTGTAATTTTCTACAAATCATTTCAAGCTTATGCTCTTGTGCCTCATCTAAATTTTTAGCTTCTGGCAAATCCCCACATTTATCCCAATATCCGCAACTATAAATCATTCTTTTATCAAGCATTTTTTCATATAAATCATTTCCTATATCATAATGGACTTTTCCAACTTCATAAGGATCATTTGAAAACATTGATTTTAATCTGTAAAGAAGCATAACAGGGGAAAAAAGTTTATCTTCTACATGATTGGTAAAAATTCTATAAAAAAACTCATCAAGTGCATCAATTTCTATCCATTTATCCATATAAGCTTCACCAAATCCAAGTGTTCCATATTTAAATACCCTCTCATATGCCCTGTCATCTAAAACTTTAATATCCCATGGATTATTTCCATTTATCTCAATTCCCGTTCCTTTTAATAATTCTTTTGCTTTTTTTTTATATGACAACATTTTATAACCCCTTTTTATTTATATTATAACATTTTTTTATATCCATACAAATTAAAAAAAATACTTTTTTTGCTATAATTTGATAATTATAAAATAGGATTAATAACCTCTTAAAGGAATAATATGTCAAAAATGTTAGAATTTAAAGACAACTGCGGTTTTGGAGTAATAGCCGATATAAAAGGAAGACCTACTCATGAAATGGTCGAAGATGCACTTACAGCACTTGAAAGAATGATGCACAGAGGTGCAATTGCTGCTGACGGTAAAAGCGGAGACGGTGCTGGACTTTTATTTTCAATGCCTGAAAAATTTTTTAGAAAAGTAGCAAAAGAGAATGGATTTGATTTGCCTGAACAGTTTGGTATAGGAGTTATTTTTCTTAAAAATGAAAATCAAAAAACAATAGTAGAAGAGTATTGTATAAAAAATGATTTAAAACCGCTTTTTTGGAGAGAAGTACCTGTAAATACAGAAGCTCTTGGAGAACTTGCTCTTAAAACTCTTCCAAAAATCTATCATCTTTTTATTGTTCCAAATTCAATTATTGCGGTTAAAAGATTTGAAGAATTGCTATATTTAACAAGAAAAGAGATTGAAAACTTCATAGAAGACAGAGATTTTTATATTCCGACTTTTTCTTCTAAAAAAGTGGCTTACAAAGGCCTTTTGATGCCAAACCATATCAAAGAATTTTATCCTGATTTGGCAGATAAAGATTTTGAGATTTATTTCGCACTTTTTCATCAAAGATTTTCAACAAATACACTGCCTGAATGGAGACTGGCCCAACCATTTAGATTTATAGCACACAACGGTGAGATTAATTCAATTCAAGCAAACAGAATCAACTCTCTTATAAAATCAGAATCAATTAAATCGGAAGTTTTCAGCGATGAGGAACTTCAAAGACTTCTTCCAATAGTCAGATTTGATGAGAGTGATTCAAGCTCTCTTGATAGAATGATGGAATTTTTAATTATGAACGGAATGGACTTTTTTAAAGCTGTGCGTGCTCTTATTCCGATGCCTTGGCAAAACGCCCCTTATCTTGACAGTGAACTTAAAGCATTTTATGAATATTTTTCAACTAGATTTGAAGCGTGGGATGGACCTGCGGCAGTTAGTGTAAGTGATGGAAGATATATTGCAGTTGTTCTTGATAGAAATGGGCTTAGACCTGCTAAATATGTTATTACAAAAGATGACAAAATCCTAATAGCCAGCGAATACGGGGTAATCGACATAAACGAAGAAGAAGTGGTTGAGAGAGGTAAACTTCAATCAGGTCAAATGATAGGAGTTGATACAAAATTTGGAATCGTTCTTAAAAACAAAGACATTGACGATTATCTAAAATCCAGCAACCCTTATACAAAATGGCTGAATGAAAACATGATTTACCTTCAAGAATATATTGAAAATCCATACTTAATTGATGAAAAAATAGACATAAAAGAGCTTATTCCAAAACAAAGATATGCAGGAATTACAAAAGAGATGCTAAATATCATGATAAAACCTATGATGATTGAAGGTAAAGAACCAACAGGATCCATGGGAGATGACACTCCTCTTGCTTGTTTTAGCGATTATCCTTTTAGAAGTTTTAATGACTTTTTCAGACAAAAATTCGCTCAGGTTACAAATCCTCCAATTGACCCTTTAAGAGAAAAAATAGTAATGAGTCTTAATACAGGATTTGGAGAAATTCATAATATTTTAGATGAAGCACCGGAACATGCAAAAAGACTTAAAACAACTTCTCCAATTTTAACTCAGACAAAATATGAAGTACTAAAAAGTTTCGGAGATGAAGAAAGCCCGAGATTTGAGAGTGATTATAAAAATGAAACTTACTATACCCATTTCAAAGGAAACCTGAAAGAATCAATAGAAAAACTTACAGACAAAATTGTTGAAGATGTTAAAAACGGTGTTAGAATAATATTTTTAAGCGATGAAAAACTGGATAAAGAACACAAACTTATCCCGATGACAATGCTTATCGGAAGACTTCACAAAAAACTGCTTGATAACAAAGTAAGACATTTAACAAGTATAGTGGCAATTACAGGAGAAGTAATAAATCCTCACGACGCGGCTGTAATGATAGCTTATGGAGCAACTGCTATTTATCCATATTTATTATTTAAAACAGCTTGTGAAATTTGCGACGAAGAAGGAATAAACAGAGATGATGCTTTATTTAATGTTCATTCGGCACTAAATAAAGGTATTTTAAAAATTATGTCAAAAATGGGTATTTCTACAATTGCAAGTTACAGAAACTCAGCTCTTTTTGACATAATCGGTCTTAGCAGTGAAATTCAGCAAGAGTGTTTTATCGGAAGTAAAACACTAATCCCCGGACTCACTTACAAAGACATTGAAGAGAGAATAAATAAAAAACACGAAGAAGCTTTCAAAGAAGAAAAACTTCCAGCAGGCGGAGTATTTAAATTCAGAAAAAACGAAGAGTATCACGAAGTAACTCCACCCGTTGTAAAAACATTTACAAAAATGGTGGAAGACGGAAGCAAAGAGGCTTACGAAGCGTTTAAACAGCTTATTGAAAACAGACGCCCTACATACATCAGAGACCTTTTGGATATTAAATCAGACAAAGAACCTATCAGCATTGATAAAGTAGAACCAAAAGAAAATATTATTAAAAGATTCATCGGTGCTGCTATGAGTATCGGTGCATTAAGCCCGGAAGCCCATGAAGCTATTGCAGAAGCTATGAACAGACTTGGAGCCAGAAGCAACTCGGGAGAAGGTGGGGAAGACAAAATCAGAAACAAAACAATAAAACAAAGCAAAATCAGACAAATTGCATCAGGGAGATTTGGTGTAACACCTGAATATCTCGTAAATGCTGAGGAAATTCAAATAAAAGTAGCACAAGGTGCAAAACCGGGTGAAGGTGGTCAGCTACCAGGATTTAAAGTAACAACATATATTGCAAAACTAAGACACACAACTCCCGGAAAAACACTGATTTCACCACCACCGCACCATGATATATACTCAATTGAAGATTTAGCACAGTTAATTTTTGATTTAAAACAGATAAATCCAAAAGCAAAAATCAGCGTAAAACTCGTCTCAACCGCAGGAGTTGGAACAATTGCGGCAGGTGTGGCAAAAGCATATGCAGATAAAATCACTATCTCTGGTGCTGAGGGTGGAACAGGCGCTGCACCTATCACATCAATAAGACATGCTGGTAATCCTTGGGAATTAGGATTAATTGAAGCTCATAATTCTTTAAAAGAAAATCATTTAAGAGAATATGTAACACTTGAAACTGACGGCGGACTCAAAATCGGAAGAGATGTAATTATCGCAGCTTTACTTGGAGCAGAAGAGTATGCATTTGGAACCGCGCTTATGATGGCGGTTGAGTGTATTTTTTGTAGACAATGCCAAACAAACAAATGTCCAAAAGGAATAACAACACAAGACAATGATTACAGAACTAAATTTAGAGGAAGTGTTGAAAAAGTTATCAATTACATAGAAAACTTGGCAGAAGATGTAAGAGAATGGCTTGCTAAACTCGGCTATGAAAGCATCCAGGATTTAATAGGCAGAAACGACCTTCTTACTAAAAAAGATATCGATTTGGCAAAAAAATTCGATTTTTCTGTTCTATTTAAACAGGTAGAAGGCGTAAATGTCAAAACCAAAGAAAACGAACCGTTTGACAAAAATGAATTCGAAAAAGAACTTTTACAAGAAGTATATGAAACTATCAAAAATCCAAATCATAAATCAGTAGTTAATGCGAAAATATGCAATCTAAACAGAAGTTTCGGTGCCCTTACAAGCGGAGAAATTGCAAGATATTACGGAGATGAAGGTCTTCCAGAAGACAGTATTGTGTTTAATCTTGAAGGAGTTGCTGGACAGAGTTTCGGAGTATTTTTAAGCAAAGGAATGACTCTTAAACTAAACGGTGTTGCAAACGATTATGTCGGAAAAGGAATGGCCGGAGGTAAAATTATTATCACTCCTAAAAAAGAGGGAGCAGCTGCCGGAAACACATGTTTATACGGGGCAACAGGCGGTAAACTTTTTGTGGCTGGAGAAGTTGGAGAGAGATTTGCCGTTAGAAATTCAGGAGCTATTGCAATAGTAGAAGGTACGGGTGATCATCCATGTGAATATATGACTGGCGGTGAAGTTATTATCCTTGGTAAAACAGGAATAAACTTTGGTGCCGGTATGACAGGTGGAGTTGCTTTTGTATATGACAAAGAACACACTTTTGTTGACAAAATAAACCCGGAACTTATTGAAATTAGAAGAATTGATATTGATGAAAACGAAAAACCAAAAATTTACCTTAAAAAAAGACTTATTGAATATTATAACGCAACAGGTAGTAAAAAAGCCAAATTTATACTCGATAATTTTAGAAGCGAAGTAAGACATTTTTGGCTGGTAACACCAAAAGACAATAAACCGCCACTTGATCCAAACGATATGGATTAATTCCTTCTTTTTTTATTCTAGCTCTCTTGGAAACAGTCCGTAAAATCCTCCATTTAACTGTGTTGTTTTAATCAAATATCCCCTAAATTTTTTAAATAGATGATAATCTACATTTTTATAATCTCTCCAAAAGTCATCTAAACTCATTCCTTTACAAGTAAGCCCTTCAATATCATATAAAGCATCTCCTAGTGTAATAGTCGGTGTTTTATGAAACAGTGAAGACAATCCTACTGTACTGTTAATTGTAACAGTTCCTATTGCATTAGAAAGGGCTGTTGGAAGATGTATTTCAAAAGTTACAATAACTCTATATTCAATATTTAATTCTTTTGAAAGTTCTTTTATAAATTTAGTATAATCTTTTCTTCCTCTATCCATTGGATGATGTTTAAAAACTATTAATTTATCTTTTGGAGCATATTTTGAAAAAGAAATTAAAACCTCTTCAATAAATTCTTCAATTGAATTATATTTTGAATGTTCTTTTATTTGAAAATCACTGCTTGTTTGAAGTGGCACAAAATAATATTTTTTTGAAAGTTCTTTTTTTAATTTTTCTGTAATTACTTTATCTCTGTTTTTGTATTTAAATTTTCTATAATAACTTCTAAGTCCATAAAAAAACTCTTTTACCGGAGTTAAATCCCTGTGATGTTTATAATATGGATATCTAAATAAAAATATTCTTGCTACAAGATAATAAATCACCGCACTTAAAGCCATTTTAAAATAATTATTATTTGCAGGCAGTATTTTAGGTGTTAATACAATAGAATCCGGAAGATTTTTATAAAACTTGGCATCTCTTGAAATTTTACTGAAATTATTAACTCCCCATTTTTCCATTGTAATAAAATCCGGTCTTATATACCCTTCTTCAAATACAAATGTCTCAATTCCAAGTCTTTGAGACTCTTGAATTGCAATTTTTTGATAAAACCTGCAATCTCCAAAAAGAAAAATTTTATCAATTTTGTTTTTCTTAACATAATCAATAAAAAAATCTCTCCACTCTTCTTTTCTTCCTCTAAAAGGCATATAATTATCATGATTAGAAAAAATAAAATCACCGGCATTAAAACCTATTCTAAAAGTTTTAGCACCCTTTTTTCTAAAATTATTATCAAGCCTTTTAAAAAAATCCCCCATAGGCCCTTGCAGAAGTAAAATATTTTTATTTTCAATATCACCTATTCGATTCAAATCTGCTCCTTAACTTCCTGCTAAAACTTTACCAACTGATTGTATTTTTCTAATTATATTATTTCTTATTAAGGTTAATAAATAGTAAATAACATCATTATTATATCTATTTTTAAGCTCTTCAATCTCTTTTATCAATACTTCAACTTCACAAAATTTATTATTTTTAGGAGAAATATACCTTGGATATATTATATATGCTCCTGCAATTAACTCTTCAACATTTAATTTTCTTTTTCTCCTCTCACATTTCCTCTCATCAATTGTCAGTCCCCATCCGGCATAAAAAGGCATACCGTAAGTATAAACTTTTTTACCTCTTATAAGTGCTTCAAACCCGCTAAGAGAAGTTATAGTATGTACTTCATCACACACATCCAAAAGACTTGGAAGAGAAATATCTTCAATAACTTCATTTGCAAATTTTAATGCCTCATTATTAGGAATATTTCCTTTTCTGTTTCCTGCTAATACATCAGGATGAGGTTTATAAATAATATATTCATCTTTTCTTTTTTCATAAACTTTTTTTAAAAGCTCTAAATTACTCATACCATCACCGCCATATATAATAGAAGCATCATCTTCCACCTGACCTACAACCAATACTATCTTTTTATCGGTATTAAATGATATTTTTTTATCTTTATGGATATTATATTTTGAAATCTTTTTTTCTATCAAATATTCTTTTATTTTTTTTGCTCTATTAATCAAATCTTTATTAAAATCATAATTATTCAAAATCCACTCCAAATCACTTTCAACTTTCGGGTCAAAATAAATCCCTCTGCTATCAACCACCAAAGAATAAGCCTTTGTCAAATCACTCCCAAGAGTTACTGAGCGGATAAATCCATCTTCTATTCTAAATATTGGAATATTGTTTTTTTTGGCATATTCTTCTACTCTAACAAACTTTTTTTTACCCCAGATAAATATTTTTGCATTTTTAGGATTTTTTATTTTCTTATCAAAATAGACTTGATTTTTATTTAAAGGTTTAAAAAAACTTCTAACGCTATTTTTTTTCCAGATATTAAAAGTATTGATTCCATAAAAATATAAATCCCCTTCATTTTGCATATAAATATTTCTGTATTTATCAATTGTATTAATGGTATCAATAATATCGCTTTTTTGCTTTTTAAAAGGATTGTAATATTCACTATATTTTATATACGCTCCTGCAAAAATTTCTTCTATACTTAATTTTTTACCTCTTCTTTTTAATATTTCTTTTTTAATATCTTTATCTAAATGCCATTTTAAATTTTCTATCCCCCATCCTACATAAAATGGAGCCCCAAAAATATGAACTTCTTTATTCAAAAGTAATGCTTCAAATCCCATCTGTGAAGTTTGAGTATAAACTTTATCAAAAGCTTCAAGTAAAACTATTGGATGAATATTTTCATCAATTATTTCACAATATTGTTTAGCAAATTCTATATCAATATTTGACTTTTTCTTACCAGCTATTACATCTGGATGAACTTTTAGATAAATTTTCGCATCAGGATTATCATTAATAGCTTTTAAAATTATCTCTTTATCATCAAATTTATTCGCATATCCATATTTTAAAGATAAATCACCTTTTGTCTGAGCTACAATAAGCGCTTTTTTTTCATTATTTTGAAGATACTTTGGAAAAGTTAAAGAGCCGTTATTATATTTTGAAATTTTTTTCTTTTTTATAAGTTCAATAGCTTTTTTAGCGGTATCTAAATATTTACTTAAATCCTCTTCTTTTAGAATTTTCTCAATCCTGCTTGGAGCAGTGGCATCATAATAAATACCGATATCATCTTTTACAATACTAAAACTCTCATCCTCTCCTAAGTCAATGGAGCGAATAAATCCGTCCTCTAAAAGCATAAAAGAGCCATTATTCTTTTTTGCAAGTCCGATTGCTTTTAAACCAGATTTTTTCCTGCCCCATCCTGTAAATTCATTTTTTATTTCAAATGTTTTTTTTATCTGTTTTAACTTTTTATTCATTTCAAAATAGCTCTTAAAAAAAGTTTAGCTTTATATGATATTTTATTTTTGTAATAATTACTTAAAAAAATTGATTTAAAGGTAGGCTTTTTGATGTTTTTTAAAAATTTTTCTATTTCTTTTTTATCATCTTGGATTATATCTTTTTTGTTTAACAAATATTCTAAAAACTCAATTCTATCTTGATATGGTAAATTATCTTTAAAAAATCCTGTAATTTTCTCTTTTAAGTTTTTTTGTTTGTTCCCAATATTTGAAGAATGAATTCTATATCTTACCAATTTCTGATTTAATGTAATTCTTTTTCCATATAATTCCGCAATAACTCCAATATAATAATCATGCATTGGTATCTTTTTATAAAAAGGTAAAATAAGATTTTTTAATTGTTTATTAAACATTATCGTATTTCCCATTACCCCACTTCTTGAAATTAAAATATCCACTGATTTTTTATTTTGGAAAAAATAACCTTTTTCATTAAAAAAAGATTTTTTTATAAATTTACCCGTTTCATCTATAATTTGTAAATCGCTATGTACCATTGCAGGTATGTTATATTTCTTTATAGCATTATACTGAACTAAAAGTTTATCTCTCTCCCATATATCATCCTGATCACTTAAAGCAATAAAATCACCGTTTGTTAATGAAATACCTTTTTCAAAATTTTTTATAACCCCAACTCTTTTTTTATTTTGAATAACTCTTATAAAATCATATTTTTTTTCATAATCTTTAATAATTTCCAAAGTATTATCTTCTGATTTGTCATCTAAAATCAATATTTCAAAATCTCTAAAACTTTGATTAATTATTGATTCAAGCTGTTCTTTTATGTACTTTTCACCGTTATAAGTAGCAAGAACAATACTTATCATCTATTATATTTATCTAAATACCACTTAATAGTTTTAACAATACCGCTCTCAAAATTCTCATCTGCCATCCAGCCAAGCTCATTTTCTATTTTAGTAGCATCTATTGCATATCTTCTGTCATGTCCCGGTCTATCTTTTACAAATGTTATTAAATCTTTGTAGCTTCCTTTTTCTCTTGGTTTTAATTCATCTAATATCT
>JALWNI010000060.1 GCA_027083695.1 Nautiliaceae bacterium
AGCATACTCCATGGATATACAAAAAATGGTTATTTATTAATAGAAGGGAAAAATTACAATAAAAAAACTTTGGTTCCACTTTTAAATTTTTTCAACCATTTCACTTATATAAATTTAGATTTTATATTGGTCAAATCTCCGGAAAATTTCTATACTGGAAAAATCTATATAAAAAATGGTGCCATTAAAGATTTAGCCGCACTAAATAATATAATTGCATTTATTAATACAATTCCTGCTCTTTTAACTTTAAACAATCCCGGATTTTCTGCAAAAGGTTATAAAATAAAAAACGGCTACATAAATTATCTCTTTTATAAAAACATTCTTTATTTTAAACAAATTAAAATAAAAGGAGAAAATTTAGATTTATACGGCAAAGGATATGTAAATTTAAATAAAAATTATATTAAAATGAAAATTCAAGCAGTTATAAAAATAAAACTTAAAAAAATACCAATTCTTGGAAAAGCATTAAGTTACATATTATTTGGAAAAGATGGTTATTTACATGTAAATATTTTCGTAAAAGGAGATTTAAATAATCCTAAAATTTCAAAAGATATGGGAGGAGGAATTATAGAATCCCCACTTAAATTATTTAAAAGAATTTTAACCCTCCCATTTAATATTTTTTAATTTTATCTTTTTATATCATCCTCATTAGGAACTAAAACAAGTTGGTAATTTTCTTTTCTAATAACAACACTTCTATTTCTTGGAATTTGACCTTGCTGTCTTTTTAGAGCATCAATTTCTTTTTGTAAATTTTCAATTTCTTCTTTTAATTGCAAAATAATTTCAACTCCTGCTAAATTTACACCTAAATCTCTTACAAGAGATAAGATCAATTTTAATCTATCGATATCTTTTTGAGAATAAAGTCTCATTTTACCTTCTGTTCTACTTGGTTTAATAAGCCCTTCTCTTTCATATTGTCTTAAAGTTTGAGGATGTATATTTAAAATTTTACTAACTACACTTATAAGGTATACCGGTTCATCATAACTATACATAGTTTCCCTCCTTTCTATGCTTAACAAAATTATCCTGGTAATTTTTCTTGCATCATTTTTGCAAGTTCTGAATCAAGTTCTTCAACTTTCGGTAATATAGGTCTAAGTTCAAGATAAAGATTTCCATTTTTTACACCATAACCTTTAACTCTCAGTTTTTGACAGCATTTTGAATTTTTCGGTACTTTAACATTTATATGACCTTTAAAAGTATCAACACCTATTTTTCCACCAAAAATCATTGTTTTTAAAGGGACATCAATTTTTTTATATAAATCATCACCTTTTCTTTCCCATTCACTTGATGGTGTTACTTCTACTTCTAAAATTAAATCACCTCTTTTACCCTGAAAAGTTTTTCCTTTACCTCTAACTCTTAATTTTTGACCGGTTTTAATTCCTTCTGGGATTTTAACTTTTATAGTTTCTCCATTATAATTTAGTGGTAATACACCTCCTTTTATGGCCATATCAAATGGTACTTGAACTTTTGCATGAACATCCAAATCAGGTTCAAAACCTCCAAATCCTTCAAAACCAAAACCGCCAAAACCGCCAAAGCCTCTACTTCTGCTCCCAAATCCACCACCAAAAATTTGAGAGAGAATTTCTTCCAAATCAACGTCTTTATGTTGGCGATAAAAATCTTGGAAGTTTTGACCGTTAAACATATTATCACCCATTGCATCATATTGTTTTCTTTTTTCAGGATCACTTAATATTTCATATGCAGTATTTATTTCTTTAAACTTCTCTTCACATTCAGGTTTTTTACAAATATCAGGGTGATATTTTCTTGCTAATTTTCTGTATGCTTTTTTTATTTCGTCTTGGGTTGCATTTTCGCTAACTCCCAAAACTTCATATAAGCTTTTGCTCATCTCCCCTCCTTACAGTTCACCTATTTTGGATAATATTATTATACAACAAAATTGAGCGAAAGTCAATCAATTTAATTAATGCGGTTTTTTTATAATTTATTCTAAATAGAACTTCTAATTAAATAATTTCAATAATCATAAATTAAAACATTAAAGTTATGTAATTTTTTCATAAAAAAAGAGGAAAAAATATTAAAGAAATTTATTAAGAATTAATTGAAGTTTTTCTTTTATTTCGTTTAATTTTTCTTTATTTTTAGCTTCAAATCTTGTAACAAGTACCGGAGTTGTATTACTTGCTCTGATAAGTCCCCATCCATCTTCAAAAACAACTCTAACTCCATCTACATCAATTATTTTTTTGATTTTTAATTTTTGTTTATTTTTTTCCAAATATTTTTTTAATTCATCGATTATCTTAAACTTTTTTTCTTCTGTTGTTTTTATTTTTATTTCATCTGTATTATAAACTTTTGGTAGTTTTTCATATTCATCAATAAAATCAAAACCTTTATCAATAAGCTCAATTATTCTAAAAGTTACATAAATAGCATCATCTATTCCAAAATATCTATCATTGAAAAAAATATGTCCACTAACCTCAGCTGCAAAATCACAGTTTTTTTCTTTAAGTAAAGTTTTTAAATTACTATGCCCTGTTTTATACATAATTGCCCTGCCAAATTTATCAATCTCATCATACATAACCTGAGTCGCTTTTACTTCGCTTATTACACAAGGGTTTTTCATATTTTTAGCAAAAAAATAGGCTAAAATATCTCCTTTATAATTATATTTCTGATCTAAAAAAGCAATTCTATCAGCATCTCCGTCATAAGCAAAAGCATATTTTCGACCCTTTTTAAGTTCCTCTTTTACCCATTTTAAATTTTCTTCTTCTGTTGGGTCCGGATGATGATTTGGAAAAGTGCCGTCTGGTTCTTCAAATAAAATTTCATAATTTTTAATACCTATTCCTTCAAGTATATCTCTAAGAACAACTCCGGCAACTCCATTACCACAGTCAAATACTGCATTTAGTTCCATATCTTTTAAATGTGAAAACTGATTGATTATATAATCAATATAATCGCTCTTTAAATCATACTTTATAATTTTTTCATTATCTTCAATTTCAATATTGCTTTTTAATATCTCATCTCCAAGCTCATAAATATCGTCTCCAAAAAAAGGTTTTTTATTGATTGTAATCTTAAATCCATTATACTCAGGAGGATTATGAGAGCCTGTAATTTGAATACTTCCTCCTATTTCAATACCACCTATTCCATCTAGACACAATTTTCTAAAATTTGCAAAATAATTTGCACCTGTCGGGAGCATACCTCCACTTATAACTTTTTTACCGGCTTTATTTAATCCGCTAACAAGCCAGTTGTGAAGCACAGGTGAGTGAGTTCTTGCATCATAGCTTACAAAAACATAATCGCCTTTTATTTTTTTACCAAGATAAAAACCTATTTTTTTTACAATCTCTTCGTTTAAATCTTTTTCAAAAATTCCTCTTATGTCATATTCTCTGAAAATATGTTTCACCCTCTCTCCTTTTCATATTTTATCCACCATAAAAGTGCTAATTTTGCACCAGGTGTTAATACTATATTTTCATCAAAAATAAACTCTTCCACCTTATCTGATTTAAGCTCGATTACTTCTATATCTTCATCATCAAGGCCACCACCTTCATTTACCTTATCTTTTTGAGTAACTTTTAGATAAAATATCTCCTGTCTTGCTGCATTAGTCCCTACACTTGCCCAAGTAGAAGTTATTTTTTGAAGTCTGTCGCTTTTTACATCATATCCACACTCTTCTAAAACTTCTTCTCTTGCTATTTCAATATTGCATTTATCCTTGTCACAAAGCCCTGCACAAAGCTCATATGTAAACCCGTCAGAATTTTTAAGATACACCGGAAGTCTAAATTGCTTAACAAGTATAATAGAATCTAAATCTTTATCATATATAAGCACAGATACACTATCCATTGAAGAGCAAACTTCCCACCTTTTATCTTTGTCTTTATATCTGTAAAAAACTTCTTTTAATTCTAAAAATTTTCCTTTACATAAAGTATTTATTTTTTTAATATCAATCATCAAATAATCCTTTCTGCTCTCTTTCATTAAATTCAACCTGAAAATCAATAAGAGCTGCAAAATTAAATTTCTCTTTTAAATATTTTTGATGATTTTTATCAATGACTACTGTATTTGCATGTTTTGTATATTTAATAATATAATTGAGCTCATCAATCAAAAACTCATCATTTTTAAGATTTGTTATTAAAACTTTTTCACTTTTTCCATATTCCACTTTTTCAAAATTTGCATTAATAAATACTGGTTTAAATCTTTCAATTTCAAATTCAAGTGTATATTTTAAATCGTTATTCTCAAAAAAATTAAGAGCTTTTGAAAAATTTTTTTTATAAACAAAAGGAAGATTTAATTCCGTATTTTTATATTCAGATTTAAAAAGTGTTTTCATTGTTAACATAATATTTTTACTCTTTATTTCTTCTGTGTTTGCAAAATTTTCTTTTATCTCTTTACTCGAAGTAACTATAAATTTTTCATTTAAATTAAGTGCTTTTAATAAATCTTTAAATCCATCTTCTATCACAACGACATTTTTTTCTAAATTCATTGATTTTACAATAGAAGCAGTTATTTTATCAGTTATATAAATTTTTATTTTAAGGTTTTCATATTTAAAGATATTAAAGACAGCTTTTTTAAAATCATCAACCTTTATCCAAGCAATTTCATCATCAATTATATCAACATCTTTATTACTTATTATTGCATATGCACCGTTTTTTACGGCTTCTTTAATATCATTTTTATTAATTGCAAAAAAACAACTTCCTCTATTTACTTCATATACATTATCAGTAAAACTCACAACTTCACTGATATAAGGGCGGTTTAAAAGCTCACCCCCTGTCAGATTCACAAGTGTTTCAATTTTCAAATTATCCCCTATTTTATTGGAGTTCCTGTTTTTTTCTTTTTCTCAGGTCTGATTAAACTAAATCCTTCCTTGTCTTTTGCACCAAGGAGCATACCTTCACTAGCATAACCCATTAATTTTGCAGGTTTGAGGTTGCTTACAACACATACCTGAGTTCCCACAAGTTCTTCTGGCTTATAATATTCTTTTATTCCCGCAATAATCTGGCGAGGCTTGCCTTCTCCCAAATCCACAAGAAGTCTTAACAGTTTTTTTGATTTTTTAACTTCTTCCGCTTCTATTACTTCTCCTATTTTAAGTTCAACTTTAAAAAATTCATCAATTGTTATAATATTTTCAGGCTCTTTTACAACCTCTTCTTTTTTCATTAAAGGTTTTTCTATTTTAGGGAAAAGCGGAGGAATTTTTTTGATAACAAAATCATCTAAAAGTTTTCCTTCGTTAATTGCGTTAAAACTCTCATTATTTATTTCAAATCCAAGCGCATCTGCAATTTTTGAAGTTGTTTTTGGCATAACAGCATGAAGATAAACAGCTACCATAGCAAGTAAATTGGCAATTAGCCCAATTAATGCCATAGCTTTTTCTTCTTCACCGTTTTTCATAAGTTCCCAAGGTTTATAAGCATCTATCGCTTTATTTCCTATTGAGAGAATTTTCCATAATTCTTCTAAAAATTTATGAGTTTGCATTTTCCAAAGATATTTCTCTTCTATTTCAGAAATTATACTTCTTGCCTCATTGAGCTCATCAGGATAATATTTTTCAACATTTTCACTTGTAACTTTACCATCAAAATACTTATAGGCCATACCGATTATTCTGTTTAAAAGATTTCCAAGGTCATTTCCAAGGTCATTGTTGATTCTGTCAATCAATGCTTTTTCGCTGAAATCCCCATCAGCTCCAAAAGGCACTTCCCTTAACATAAAATACCTAAAATTTTCAATCCCGTAAGCATCGGCCACTTCTTTTGGATTAATTACATTGCCTTTACTTTTACTCATTTTCTCACCGTCTCTCGTCCACCATCCGTGAGCCGCAATTTTTTTAGGAAGTTCGTATCCTATACTCATTAAAAATGCAGGCCAGTAAACGGCATGGAATTTAAGAATATCTTTTCCGACTATATGAAGTTTAGCAGGCCAGTATTTTTTAACAAGAGAGTCATCTTCGCTTCCGTATCCAAGCGCTGTTAAATAGTTAAACAAAGCGTCAAGCCATACATAAACAACATGTTTTGGGTCGTTTATCTCTTTTGGAAGTTTTACGCCCCACTCAAATGAAGTTCTTGTAATTGACAAATCTTTAAGACCCTCTTCCACAAATCTTATTACTTCATTGGTTCTTGATTCGGGAAGAATCGGCTTTTTCTCTTTTAACCATTTAAGAATTGCATCTTGATATTTTGAAAGTTTAAAAAAGTAAGACTCTTCTTTGATTATTCTTGTAGGTTTGCCGCAGTCAGGACACAACTCATCGTTTACAAGCTGGCTTGGAGCCACAAAACTCTCACAGCTTACACAATAATGCCCTTCATAATAATCTTTATAAATATCACCCTTTTTATACATTTCAAGAAATGCTTTTTGTACACCTTTGATGTGCTCAGGATCAGTAGTTCTTATAAATTTATCATAGCTTATTTCAAATTCATCCCAAAGTTCTTTAAATTTTGCACTTATCTCATCGGCATACTCTTTTGGAGTTTTTCCTCTTTTTCTAGCAGCCTCTTCAATTTTTTGTCCGTGCTCATCGGTACCTGTAAGGAAAAAAGTATCAATTCCTTTAAGTCTTGAATATCTTGCTATTGTATCAGCTATAATAGTCGTATATGCATGTCCTATATGAGGTACATCATTTACATAATAAATAGGAGTTGTTAGATAATATGTCTTGCAATCACTCATTTCTTCCCCTTATATGTTTCTAAAACTCTTTTTATTTCATATTCACTTCCAAAAAAGCAAGGAGTGGTATCATGATAATGATCGGCTTTAAGGCTTAATAAATCCTCTTTACCATCAACTGCAAAACCACCTACTTTTTTAAAAACATAAGCAAAAGGAAATACCTCAAAAAGTTTTCTTAATTTTCCTTTTGGTTTATCAGTAGTTCCGGGATAAGCAAAAAGCCCCCCTTCTTTTAATAGAATTTGATGCAAATCAGGCACCATTCCACCAGAATATCTTAGTCTGTATCCTTCTTGAAACAGTCCATCAATCATCTCTTTGTGATAAGGATACCAATATTTTTGTGTACCTCCCGGTCCTAAAATTTTACCTTTGTTTTGAAGTTTTAATTCTTTAATAAATTCAAATTCTTTTGTTTTTTCATTAAGCCTGAAAAGCTCTACAACATCTCTTGCCACAACCATCTCAACTCTTGGTCCGTATACCACATAAACCGCTGCTTTTATATTTTCCCCATTGTATCCATTTTCGTATATTCCAAAAATACTTCCAACACTCAAATCCACATCAATAAGACTGCTCCCGTCAAGCGGATCGTATGCTACGAGATATTTTCCCTCATTTTTACTTACAGGCTCTTCTTTTTCTTCACTCATAATCTCTTTTACACTTGAAGTATCAATAAGATATTTTTCAACGATTTCATCACTGATAACATCAAGTTTTACCTGCACATCTCCACATGCGTTTTGTGTTTCCATTTTGCCTGTATCTTTTGTTTTAATCGCTTCACTTATCTCTATTGCTATTTTTTTTATACTCTCAATTATTTCTGTCATTTAATCTCCTTTTTCTCTTTTTCCATTTTTTCTATTTCCTTCTCCCTGTTTCCTACTTCCTTCTTCCTACTCCCTAATCTCTACTTCCTCCTCATTTATCACTCAAAACTTAAAACTCAACACTCACTCATCCACACATCCACCCATGCACTTACTCACTATATATCAACTGCATTATTTAAAACCCATTCAATAATTTCATCAATATTATTTAAATCTAAAATTTCAATATTTGAAGGAATTTTACTTTTATCTACACTATCATCAATAGCAACAGCTTTTACATATCTAAAATAGCTCTCATCAATATCCCCTCTAAATACGGCAATTCTTGGAAGAGGAAGATATTTAAGCCCTTCTACTAAAAGAATATCAAAATCATTTATCATATTCACTATTTCATCAAGAGATTTTTGTCTATGTGAAAAATATGTTGTTCTTGTAGGAGATGTTACTACAACCTCAGCTCCTGTTGCAAAAAATTTATAACTGTCTTTTCCCGGTGTATCAAACTTTGCTTTATCACCCGGATCATTTTTAATAATTGCAAGTTTATATGAACTTATAAGTCTTTTTGCGATTTTTTCAATTAATGTAGTCTTTCCTGAATTACTTGGACCTGTAAATGCAACAGCTTTTCTCAAATTAAAACCTTTTTTATGAAATTTTATCAACTTTTCAGAAAATTTTCTAAAACATCATCCAAATCTTTGATTGTACATATCTCCGCTACCAAAACTTTTCCCGTAAACTCATCATCTTTTATCTCCCAAAACATATAAAAATCTAATTTTTTTGCTTTAATTTTTCTATACATTTTCCCATATTTAGACTCTTTTAACGGATTTTGTTCTAAAAGAAAATGATTTTTCCCCAAAACTATTCTTTTTAAAATAGCACCACTTTTTGTTTCCACTTCTTCAAAAAAAATAGTTTTATCAAAAATCACTCTCATTTTTAACCTTTTATTTTTATTGTATCACATTTTTATTTCATCTGCACCTATGATTGCATTAACTCCATATTTAAATCTGATTTTTTTAATAGCATTATCTAAATTTTTTAATTTATTATCCTTTTCATAATCAAATAAATTAGTAACTTTTTTGAATTTAGAAACAACTATATATATTGAAATTATCGGCTCTTCTTCAATATCAGCCTTTATAAAAAGTTCTCTCATTGTCTCTTTTAACAATAGTTCGCTAAAAAATCTAAATAATGTTTTATGTGCTTTTGACTTTTTACCTGATTTGTACTTTATTTTTAAATAATAAAAAGTAGGATTTATCTCTCTTTTTGAAATCAAAAAAGATAAATATCTGCACAAAATATAAATCCGTCTGATTATCTCCTCTCTATTAAATACAGGGTCAAATCTCCTTGAAATTCCTATACTTTTTTGGATATTTTTCTCCTTAACTTCTTCAAAATCAAAACCAATAACTCTTTTATACAAAATCTCACCGGGCTTTCCCCATGAATATAGATAATCTCTATTTTCTACTAAATCACCAAGTGTATAAATTCCTCTTTCTTTTAATCTCCTCTCTATTCTTTTACCTATTCCCGGAAATTTTTCAACAGAAATATTCTTTATAAATTCATAAATATCATCAACCTTATAAACTCCATCTGGCTTTGCAAAAGAAGTGGCAAGCTTTGCTATCCATTTAGCTCTTGATATGCCAATTGATATGGGAAGAGAAAATTTATCTTTTATATCCTTTTTCAGGTTATAAGCAAAATCCAAAATCTCTTCTTCTTGCACCCATCCGCTCACATCACCGAAAAATTCATCAATACTATACTGTTCTATTTGAGGAATTTTTTTTCTTAAAAAAAGTTTCAGTTTATATGAAAGAGTATGATAAAGTCTGTAATCAGGAAGCAATACAATCAAATCAGGACAAATTTCAAGCGCTTCTTTTAAAGTGGTACCGGTTTTTATACCAAGAGCTCTTGCCTCATAACTTGCAGTTACTATTATTCCCCTAACTTTTCCATTTTCTAAAAAATAGTTTTTATCGTATTTTTCTTTATTTACAATAATATCCCCTGTAAAAGCTCCATGATTTAGATTTAATACTTCATGTTTTTTATTTTGGAAAATTTCTTTATCGTTTCTTTTTACCACTACTACTGGTCTATTAAGAAGAGATTTATCTTTTATTCTATGTGCCGATACAAAAAACGAATCTAAATCCATATGAAGTATCATCTCTTTTCCTTTTATCAGTTTAAATTTTCACCATCCCTTCAAATCCAACACTCGACACTCTCCTCTCTTCTCCCTTCTATCCACTTCCTTCTCCCTACTCCCTATTCCCTTCTTCCTTCTCTCCTTTTCCTACTCCCTCTTCCCTTCTTCCTACTTCCTACTTCCTACACCCATCCACTCATATACCCATCCACCCATCTTCCCCATCCTTTCCAAGTTCTTGACAAATATTAACAAATAGATATAATTATTATTAATAAATTAACATTTTGTTAAGGAAAGTAGATGAATTTTGAAAAAATCATAGAAAAAATAAAAGATATACTCTCAAATGAAATAGGAGAGAGAAAAGTACTTAATAAAGATGTGGCAAAAGCGCTTGGAATTACACCTGAAAATCTTTCAATTCTCAAAAAAAGAAATAAAATTCCTTATGAAGAAATAGCATATTTCTGTGCAAAAAGAAAAATATCGATAAACTGGCTTTTGTTCGATCAGCTAAATGACGACATAATTAAAGAAACAGAAAAATTTGCAACAATCAGATATTTTAAAGATATAAACGCAAGTGCAGGTGGAGGGGCTTTGAATTTTGAAGATGGATATGAAACCGTTTATATAGACAAAAAAATAATAGATAAAAACCTTGATGCAATTAATGTAATTGGAGACTCAATGGAGCCTACGATAAAAGATGAAAGTATTATATTCATAGACAGAAATGATACAAACATAAATAATGGTGGTATATTCGTCATTAGTACCCCAGCGGGTGTATTTGTTAAAAGAGTTAGAATTAAAAGTAGTGGAGAAATTGAACTTATATCTGATAACAGAGCATATCCTCCTGAGAGCATTTTAGCAGAAGATGTAAAAATTATAGGAAAGGTAGTCAAAATTTTATCTTAAACTTTTAAAAATCCACTCGCCTTTTGTATTATAGGAATAAACTCCTCTTTTTTGTATATTTTTCCACCCATTCTTCCAAGATGTTCGCTTGGAACCTGACAGTCTATATATTCCACCCCATTTTCTTTCAATACATCGCAAAAATAGATAAGTGCTAACTTAGAAGCATCTGGTTTTAAATAAAACATACTCTCACCGCTAAAATATTTATTAATTGCAACACCGTAAAAACCACCTACAAGCTCATCTTCGTAATAACTCTCGACCGATATTGCAAAGCCGAGCTCATATAATTTTGTATAGGCATCAATAAAACTTTGGTTTATCCATGTGCCATCTTCATGCTTTCGCTTTACTTTTGAACAATGTCTTATAACTTTGTCAAAATTTTCATTAATCTTAAAACTCCATTTATTACTTCTTAATTTTTGTCTGAGCTTTTTTGTTACTTTAACATCATCGGTTTTTAAAAGCATCCTCTCATTTAAAACAAACCAGTGGAAAAGTCCTTCATCATCTTGATACCATGGGAAAAACCCCTGTGAATATCCTTCAAGAAGCCTTTTTGGATGCAAATCGTAACTTGCCCCTATAAACCCGTCTTCAAAATCCTCATAAGGGGAGGGAAAAGAAAAATCATCTAAAAGATATAAAAGAGGCTTATCATTTATTTTTATCATTTTTTCTCTTTAATGTAAATTTATCTTTAACATAATCAATTCTAACATCTCCGCCACCTTTAAGCTCTCCAAAGAGTATCTCTTCACTTAATGGCTCAACAATATTCTCTTCTATAATTCTTGCAAGCGGTCTTGCTCCAAGTGATGGAGAATAACCTTTTTTTGCAAGGGCTTCTTTTGCTCTTTTTGTAAGAGAGATTTTAACTTTTTTCTTATTTAATTTCTCTTGAAGTTCATCTATAAATTTATCAACAACCATAAGCACGGACTCTTTGCTAAGAGGTTTAAATCTCACTATCGCATCAAGCCTGTTCAAAAATTCAGGTGCAAAAAATCTATGAATAGCTTCTTCTTTAAATTCGCTAAATTCCTGCATAAATCCAAGATTTTGACCCTCACCCACTCCAAGATTACTTGTCATTATAAGCACGACATTTCTAAAATCGGCTTTTCTTCCATCATTATCCGTTAAAGTCGCATTATCCATAACTTGAAGTAAAATTTGCACAATATCAGGATGCGCTTTTTCAATCTCATCCAAAAGCAATACCGTATGAGGCTGTTTTCTAATGGCTTCTGTTAAAAGTCCTCCTTTTTCATATCCGACATATCCAGGAGGTGACCCTATAAGTTTTGCGACTGAATGTTTTTCTTGATATTCACTCATATCAAATCTTAAAAAGTTTATACCCAAGATATTTGCAAGTTGTTTTGCAATCTCGGTTTTTCCGACACCCGTCGGTCCTACAAATAAAAAGCTCCCAATTGGCTTGTCTTCTCTTGTAAGGCCAGCTTTTTTTCTTTTTATAACTTTTACAAGCTCTTTTATTGCTTTTTCCTGACCAAATACTTTTGATTTTAAATTTTCTTCTAAATTTCTTAGTTTTTCAACTTCATTTTGTGAAGCAGACTCTTTTGGAATATTTGCAATATTTGCAACAATTCCTTCAATATCGCTTTTTGTAATAAGTTTTTTGCCTCTTATTTTAAATTTTGCTCCTGCTTCATCTATTAAATCAATTGCACTATCAGGCAAAAATTTCTCTCTTAAATATTTTTTAGCCAGAATAGCCGCTGCTTTTATAGCCTCTTTTGAATATCTCACACCGTGAAATTCTTCATATTTAGGTTTTAAACCTTCAAGGATTTTTACGGTATCTTCGATACTTGGTTCTTTTATATCTATTTTTTGAAATCTTCTATGAAGAGCTCTATCTTTTTCAAAATAATTTTTATACTCTTCATATGTCGTAGCCCCGATACATCTTATTTCACCTTTTGCAAGGGCAGGTTTTAGCAAATTTGCAACATCCATTTTAGAATCTCCGGCAGCTCCTGCACCTACAATCATATGAATTTCATCTATAAATAAAATAGGCTCTTTTTCTTTTTTTAATTCATCTAGTATTTTTTTAAGTCTTTTTTCAAATTCACCTCTGTATTTGGTACCGGCAATCAAACTCCCCATATCAAGAGCATATATTTTTTTATTTTTAAGAATATCTGGAACATCGTTGTTTGCAATCTTTTTAGCCAGACCTTCAACCACAGCCGTTTTACCGACACCCGGCTCTCCCACTAATACTGGATTATTTTTTTTGCGTCTTGCAAGCACCTGAATCACCCTATCAATTTCTTTTTCCCTGCCGATAACATCATCAAATTTTTTTGCTTCTTTTGTCAATTCAGTTGTGAAATTTTTTAGAGCCGTTTCTTTATTATCTTCTTTTAAATTTTCAATCTCTTTTTCCAAATCTTTTATTTCAGTCACATACTCAACTATCTCTACTTTTTCTATTCCGAATTCTTTTAACAGCTGAGAAGTGTAACTCGTCTCATCTTCAAGAAGTGCAACAAAAAAGTCTATTTCATCGGCTACCGGTTTTCTTATACCTTGAAGATGGTTTATCATCCTCTCAGTTGCTTTATGAAATGCAAGGGTTTCTGTCGGATTAACTTCTACTGGGACTTTTTCAAGATATCTGTCAAGATAATAATCAAGCCCCCTTCTTACATAATCCACATCAACCCCTACATCTTCAAGAATTTCTCTTATATTTTTATTTTTTAACAAAATATAAAAGGCATGATCAAGAGTAATGTATTCATGCTTTCTTCTTTTTGCCTCATTTATTATTTCAGCTAATATTCTTCTTAAATTTTCAGTTATATTCATCTATACCTCCTCTATTCTCGCCCTAAGCGGAAAGCCGGCAGAGCGTGCTAGGGTATGTGTTTTTTCTACTTTCATCTGTGCTATTTCATATGGATATACCCCAACAGCAGCACTGCCTTCTCTATCCACTTTGAGCGTAATATTTATTGCTTCTTCTTCACTTTTATAAAATACCGTTTTTAGTATTTCTATAACAAAATCAAAAGTGGTGTAATCATCGTTTAAAAGCACCACTTTATAAAGTTTGGGAGTAATTACCTCAACATCATTCTCAACTACTACCTTAGTCGGCATTACTCTCTCCTATCATTTTCCACATCTCTTCTTCCGGGAGTATTGCAACTCCTAATTTTTTTGCTTTTTCAAGCTTACTTCCCGGATCCTCTCCCACAATCAGATAATCCGTTTTTTTAGAAACGGAATTTGTTACATGCGCCCCAAGACTTTCAAGAAGTTCTTTTATCTCCTCTCTCGGTTTTTTCATAGTACCTGTAAGCACTATTGTTTTACCGGCAAAAGGAGAATTTTCAACCTCTTTTTTCTCAGGGTTTTTAGGCTGAATAAGTTGTATTAATTTTTCTATCTTATCTTTGTTTACTTTAATATATTCAGCAATTGATTTTACCATCTCAGGTCCGAATCCTTCTATTTTATAAAACTCTTCCGGATCGTGTTTATAAAACTCAATACCAAAAGTTTCACATATTTTTTTACTTGCGACTTCGCCTATATGTTCAATACCAAGAGCATTTACAAACCTCCAACACTCAACTCCCTTTACTTTTTTAATCGCATTGATTAAATTTTCCGCTTTTTTCCTAGCAAATCCCGGCAGTCTTTCAAGATCTTCTACTTTTAATTTAAATATATCAGTTATATCTTTTACAAGACCTTTTTCATATAGAAGTTTTGCAACACTCTCTCCAAGTCCTTCAATATCAAGACAGTTTTTGCTTGCAAAATATATTATCGTATTTACAACCCTTGCAGGACATGAGAGATTTTGACATTTGATAATTGCTCCCTCATCCAAAACCTCAGCCCCGCATACCGGACAGTGCGTTGGTCTTGGAATTGGTTTTTCATTGCCTGTTCTTTTATGATACAAAACTTTTGTGATTTTAGGAATAACATCCCCGCTTCTTATCACTATCACATGGTCCCCTATTCTTATATCAAGCCTTTCGATCTCATCAAAATTATGAAGCGTAGCTCTTTCTACTATAACACCTCCAATCTCAACCGGTTCAAGTATTGCCACAGGTGTAAGCACTCCTGTTCTACCTACTTGCACTACTATGTCTTTAATTATTGTCTCTTTTTCAACTGCTGGAAATTTAAATGCTACCATCCATCTTGGATATTTGGTTGTATATCCTAAATTTTCCAGCAAATTAAGTTCATTAACCTTTACAACCATCCCATCAAGCATAACAGGAATTTCATCTCTTATTTCTACAAATTCATTATATTTTTTATATACACATTCCAAATTTTTACTTTCGCATTCCCCTCTTTTCGGAGGCTCCTTAAATCCAAGCGAATACACAAAATCCATCATTTCTTTATAAGTTTTAAATTTATTTATAAATTTTTCTTTATCGCTTCTATATTGTTCTTCGCTAACTTCATCTGAATTTAAAACTTCTATCGGATATCCAACCCCCCACGGATAAAAAAGTAACGGTCTGCTTGCCGTAATTTTCGGATCAAGCTGTCTAAGGCTCCCAGCTGCCGCGTTTCTTGGATTTGCAAATGTCGGCTCTCCTTTTTTTATTCTCTCTTCGTTCAATTTGTCAAAATCGCTTTTTTTAATAACAACTTCTCCTCTTATTTCTATTAAATCTTTGTATTCAATTTCAAGAGGAATAGAATTTATTGTTTTTGCATTAAGTGTTACATCTTCTCCTATTTCCCCGTCACCTCTTGTTTCGGCCCTTATCAGTTTTCCATCTTTATATACAAGATTCAAACTTGCTCCATCAAATTTTGGTTCAATGTAAAAAGTAAAATTATCATTACCTACAAGTCTTTTAACTCTTTGGGCCCATTCATCAAATTCTTCTTTACTAAAAACATCCTCCATTGACCACATTTTTGTAATATGTCTGGCTTTACTAAATTCATCAAGAACCACATCCCCGACTCTTTGAGTAGGAGAAGTCGGATCTATTTCATCAGGATGTGCTTTTTCATACTCTTCCACTTCTTTATATAATTTATCATACTCTTCATCTGTTACAAGCGGATTATCAAGAACATAATAATAATATGCCCATTTTTTTAATGTTTCAACGGCTTTTTTATATTCTTCATGATTTCTTATCATATTATCTCCGTTTTTTTTCTTATTGTAGCATATTGCAGCCGGCGTAGTACTTTGATTATAACAAAAAATTATAAAAAAATCAATTTTTTTTAGTCATAAAAGCTTAACTTTTATTTCATAAATAGTTTATAATCGACTTACTCTTCTCTTATCGTTAATAACAAATTTACTCAAAAATATGCAATATTCACTAAAACATACATTATATTTCTCTTCCACATTGTGAGTATTTTCAAACTGCAATCTTAAATAGTCTTTACCTCCGTATCTATAAAACAAAACACCGCTGTAAAAAAATCTTTTTTTATTTAAAAACTTTACTATTTCATTAATCTCTTTTGTTTCAAGATTTATATCTGCATAAATCATTTCAGAATTTATTTTAGCTTTGCTAAAAAGTAAATTAAATCTGTTTGAAAAATTCTTAATTTTTCCATCAATAACAATTCCGGCAACTTTAAGTAGTCTATTTTCCCATAAATCCAAATTTTTTTTAATAGGTTTTATTACTGTTTTTTTAAGTTTAATTCCTGCCTTTTTGTATCTTTCTTTTATTATTTTTTCATAAATTTTCGGAATATATAAAGACCTTGCATCTGTTTTGAACAATTTATACCCTACAAGTGTTGCGGTGCGTTTTTCAAATTTTATCTCTTTTTGAGCTATAAAAGAAGCAACTTCTCCAAGTTGCAAAGCGCTCTCTATCATACCGTGTTTAAGATTGGCTTTTTGTGAAAACGGATGAAACATTATCGCTTCTCCGTATATTGCCCAAAGGCCCAGACTTTCGGCTTTTTGTATTAGATAATTAAACATCTTGTTCATAAGCCCTCTTCCCTTAAAATCAGGATGAACCACCACAGCTCCTATTTCACCGTTATATTCATCATTAAGGGTTAAAAGAAACTGACCTATCACTTTTCCTTTATACTCGGCAACTATCGGATAATATTTATTACTTTTTGCCATCTCATCCCATGTTTTAGGATCATAAAAACTTTTTTTATAATAAGTATCGCCGTAATTTTCTTTAAAAAGCTCCACAATATCTTTTCCATCACCTTCTTTTATGTCCCTTATAACGGCATCAAGACTTTTTTGTTTATAAACAATTGGAGAGCGTATATTAGTTATTATATTTTGATTCATTTATATTCCTTTAAAATCTGAGCGAAAATTTTAGCTCCTATTATCAAAGCATCTTCATCTATATCAAATCTAGGGTGATGTTGTGGATAACACGTATCTTTTTCCTCATTACAACTTCCCAGTCTGAAAAATGCACCTTTTACAACCTTTAAATAATTCGCAAAATCTTCACCTCCCATTACCGGAAGTTTCAAATCCACAGGTCTTGCATATTTTTTAGCGGCTTTAATAACAATATCTACCATTTTATTATCATTTATAAGTTCAGGATTTCCGAATATATAATTAAACTTATATCTTGCCCCCATACTTCTGCAAACACCAGCAATAGCCTCTTCCATCATCTCTTTTATATGCTGTCTCACCCTGTCATTCAGACTTCTGACGGTACCTGTGATTTTTACATAATCGCATATAATGTTTGCGGCTTTGCCCCCGTTTATGGTGCCCATCGAAATTACAGCCGGATGAAGCGGGTCAATTTTTCTGCTTACTATATGATTTATTGAATTTATTACAAGAGAAGCCGTAAGAATTGCATCAACCCCTTCGTGAGGTCTTGCACCGTGAGCGCTTTTTCCAAATATCTCTATCTCAAACATATCGGCACTTGCCATCATCTCACCATACTTATATCCAATTTCACCAGTTTTAAGATAAGGATACATATGAAGACCAAAAATAGCTTCAACTCCTTCAAGAACCCCGTCTTTTATCAAATTCTCGCTTCCACCTTCCATCACCTCCTCAGCAGGCTGAAAAATTCCTTTTATGTTATAAGGAAGCTCATTTTTGTGTTTGTTGGCAGCAACTAAAAATCCCGTCAGCACCGCAGAGTGTCCGTCATGACCGCATGCGTGCATAATTCCGTCTTTTCTTGATTTATAAGGCTTGTCTCCCTCTTCCTGAATCGGCAAAGCATCCATATCCGCCCTAAATGCTAAAATAGGTTTTTTATCATCAACCTTTATATCAACAACCATCCCATAATGATTTTTAAAAGTTTTGATATTTTCAACCCCCTCTTCTTCTAAAACAGCTTTTATATAATCCCTTGTATCTCTCTCCTCTCCACTCAAATCCGGATACATATGAAGATGCCTTCTAACTTCTATTATTAAATCTTTGAGCTTTTCTATCTCTTTAATCATTTTCATTACAGCTCCTTAAAGTTAATATATATATTATAACATATTTGAGCTATTTTTTTTAACTTTTCTTAGTTTTTAAAAAATTAACATTTTGTTATTATTTTAAATATATAAAAAATTTTTTATTATCATTACTTAAAGGATATAAATGGATGTAATTGAACTGTTTAAAAAACTTTTGAAATTTAAATCAATTACCCCAAACGATGACGGGGCAATGGAATTTATAAAAGAATATTTAAATGATTTTGAAGTGATTGAAAGTGAAAAAGAAGGTGTTAAAAATATCTTTTTGTATAAAAAATT